>CALZIE010000307.1 GCA_945787565.1 uncultured Lachnospiraceae bacterium | reverse complement strand
GCAGGATTCCGTACCCAATGCGTTTCATGGCTTGAAGATTGCTTGTATTACGGATCTGCATAACAATACATTTGGAACAGGAAATCAAAGGCTGGTTAAGAAGATAAAAGATATGTCTCCAGATCTGATTTTGATTTCCGGAGATATGATTACCGCAAGTGAACCTCACAAAAACCATATAGCACTCGAATTATTAGAGATTCTTGCAAAAGATTATCCGGTTTATTATTCGCCAGGAAATCATGAATGTAAGTGGCAGATGTGGGAAGAAGGAAAAACACAGGCAAAGTCCTCTTTTTCAAAGGAGCTTTATGAGAAAAAGAAGAAAAATAGTGTGTATACCTTTGAGGAGTTTCAGCAAAAATTAAAGGAAATCGGTGTTATTTATTTGAATAATGCGAGCATCGATTTATATAAAGATGGAGATTCAATCCGGATTACTGGATTGAATCTTCCGTTATCTTATTTTAAAAAAGGTGGCAGACCGATACCGTTTACAAAGGAAGAACTATCTGCCTTAGCAGGTAGTGCCAACAGTAAGGGTTATCAGATTCTGTTAGCACATATGCCACTTTATTTTGAAACATATGTTTCCTGGGGAGCAGACTTTATTCTGTCAGGACATGTGCATGGTGGTGTGATGAGGCTTCCATACTTTGGAGGCGTAATATCACCGCAGTATGAGATTTTTCCGGCTTATGATGCCGGCCTTTTTAAAGAAGAGGATAGTATAATGCTGTTATCGAGAGGTCTTGGAACCCATACAATTCCTGTGCGTGTATTCAATCGACCAGAGCTAATTTTAGTAGAATTACGAAACAAAACAGGTGGACGGCAGGAATAAGGGATTTATGCGTGATGCGTGAATCAGAAAGGTAATGGAAGTGATGAAAGAACAGCTAATGGTTTTGGCAGCTTCTTTTTTAGCAGGAGCCATGATTATGATTCTGCATGAGCTGCCAAAAGCAATGATTTATCAATACAATGAGAAGAAACATAATCTTCCCCATAAGAATGTATTTGCCCTACATCACTATATAGATCCGATTGGTCTTATTTTTTGTATGGTGATGAAAGTAGGTTTTTCAAAGCCTTATTTATATCGCATTAAGGAAAAAAAGATGAATATGGTACTTGGCATGGCAGGATATTTATCTTTGTTGATTCAGTTTTTTATCAGTACAGCCGTGTTAAGGTTTTATTTTCACATGGATCATACATTTACAATAGCAGGGTCTCATACATTTTTTTATGAGTTCCTTGTTTATTTCACATGTGCGTATGCCATTCTTAGCATGGGAATGCTAATAACGAATTTATTCCCTTATATGGCGAGTGATATGGGATTAGTGATAGCGGCTACGAGTCCGCTTAAATTTTTTACTGTGATCCGTGCGGACTATCTAATTAAGATGGTTTGGCTTTTTACTGTGCTGCTTGGAATTATCCGTTCCATGAGTGGAGCGATTTTAGGGCTATTTTTAGCATAGTGGATTTTAATAGAAGGAGAATCAGCACATATGGGAATACCCGTAAAATTAGAGGCGTTTGAAGGTCCGTTAGACCTGCTGCTTCATCTGATTGATAAGAATAAAATTAATATATACGATATTCCGATTGTGGAGATTACAGAACAGTATCTGGCATATATCCGGGCAATGGAAGAGAAGAACTTGGAGATTATGAGCGAATTCCTAGTAATGGCGGCAACACTGTTACGAATTAAATCCAAGATGCTTCTTCCAGTGGAGAAGAAGCAGGAGGAAGAAGAGGAAACAGATCCTCGTCAGGAATTAGTAGAACGACTGTTGGAATATAAGCTGTATAAGTATGCTTCCTTAGAATTAAAGGACAAGCAGATTGATGCAGAAAAAATATTATTTAAGGACAGCACCGTGCCAGATGAGGTTAAGGAGTATGAGAAACCGATTAATGTAGCAGATATTTTAGGGGATTTAACCCTTGCGAAGCTGCATGCAATCTTTCGCTCCGTTATGAAAAAGCAGGTGGACAAGCTTGATCCAATCCGAAGCAGTTTCGGTAAGATTGAAAAAGAAGAGCTGAATCTGTCACAGAAGATTTTAGAGATTCAGGAATACGGTCTGTTGCATCGTAAATTCAGCTTCCGCAGGCTATTAGAAAAACAGCCGAGGAAGATGGATATTATTGTGACATTTTTAGGAATACTAGAGCTAATGAAGATGCAGCGAATTCAGATTACTCAGGATGAGCTGTTTGATGACATTAGCATTGAATATCTGGCAGAGGATATCGCGCCAGTAGACGATTTTTCGATGGAATAGAAATAGAGTAACAAAAGTAATAAAAGAAAGGACTGGTTACATATGGAATATACGAACTTGAAACGTTTGGAAGCCATGATCGAAGCAATTTTGTTTACAATGGGAGAAGCGGTAGAGTTAGACCGTATCGCAGCCGCCATTGAACAGGATGAAAAGACGGTAAGAAAGATTATACGAAATATGATGGACCGGTACGAGGATGAATCCAGAGGCATAAAGATCATTGAAATCAATGATTCCTTCCAGATGTGTACGAAAGCATCCATGTATG
>CALZIE010000306.1 GCA_945787565.1 uncultured Lachnospiraceae bacterium | reverse complement strand
ATCCATGAAGAAATTATTTTGTTCCGATTCTCTTTGCACACAGCCATCCTGTAAGCAAGCTTTCTCCACAGAATCCGCTTCTATCGTTATCTTTCCATCTTCCTCTATATTGTTGCAATCTGTCCAAACAAAAGTAACCTGTACCGAAATTTCCTTCCAGATATCATCCGTTATATCATGAATCCGAATGACACCGCTTTGGTCTGCCAAACGATCAGAAACGGACACTAGAATACGTTCTTCGGTACGTACACTCCCTTTTGTCTTAGAACAGTGTACCCACTCTGGGCACAGGATTTCATACTCAAATTCACCCTCTCCTGTATTTCCGATCTCAAACCATTTTTCCCTTGCAGAGATGAATTCTAAAGAGTTCTTACCATTCCATGCATGAATCACCATTCCCCGTTTTCCAATCGAAAGCGGCGGGGTGCATGCCGGATGCATGGCTGTCCGTGGAGGCGGGAAGTCTTCCGGTGTCAGTATGCCACTCCACTTTCCATCAGCCATGACATTCCCATAGTAATAAAGCAATTTCTGTCTGGCATCCTCAAATTCTAAAGAGCGTTTCGTATAAAGTGCCGCTGCCTGCATCTTTCCCTGTGTGACACATAGCGTACTGCGATCTGCATAATAGTACATGGCATGTGTAAAGTAAAGAGCATGTATTTTCATTAAAATGAGTTGAAAGTAAGCATCTTTCTCATCATCCTTGATTTCATCATAAATTGCATTCGCATCTAAAAACAGCTGACGGATTCGGTTCATGATAACTGCGCCTTCATCGCCATATGCAGTCTGTGAGAAAAGATCATAATCCATATTCTCGATTTTTCTGACATTCGCAATCTGTGAGAAATCATTTAAAATACCTGCTATCTCACGACTATGCGTAGTCGTGAATGTCCGGTTGATAAAGTCCTCAAGATACGAATCTACATCTTCTGTTAAAGCGCCTTTCTTTCCTACCTCCCATGCAAATTTCGCATAGAAGGAAATCTCGGTTTCTAATGGCTTAATGGCTCCTACATTCAGCACCCATAACTTTCTACATCCCTCTTGATAGGCTTTCAAAAGTTCATTTCTAGTATGAGCAAGCGGAATGGAGCAAAGAAAAACATAAGAGCGACCAGACGGTGCCCAATAGGAATTATGATAATAGATTCCATTTCCACCTGACCTCTTTCGTTCTTCTTCCGAAGGATATCGCCTGATTGATCCGTAATTATCATTGACCCAGATTAGCGTAATATCTTCTGGCACCTTAAGGCCATGATCGTATAATTCCAATACCTCTTTATAGGGAACGAAGGTCTTCATTGTCTTATGCCCCAGTGTTTCATTCAGAATTTCCTGCTGCTTTTGCATAACGGTTTCAAGTAGTTTTGTCTTGGCAGCCCGCTGCTCTTCTTTGCTCATATTTTTAAGTGCTTCCGTATCAAATCCAGAATCATGAATTCCGCGCATGCCTAAGGTATAGCTTACTTCAAACTCTTTATTCTGTTCCACGCTTTCCTGCCAATATTCATTTAAGATTTCCCGATTTCTTCCTTCAATCGAATAATCATATTTCGCATCGAAATAGCCCTTTTTTGTGATCCATGGAATCCATTCTTTGTTATTGCTTCTCATCAGCATATCACAGTGGGAAGTGCCCACCACAATACCCATTCGATTTGCTAACTCTCCATTTTCCCGAAGCAGATTGAAAGAATTCACATGCATAGCAGGCCAGATATAGTTCATTTTAAGGCGTAACAGAAGCTCAAAAATTTTCTCATACGTCTTCACTCCGATTGTTTGTTCTCCCATATGAAGCTGTACCCAGTGGTTTAATTCTTCTTCATCATTAATAAAAATCCCCCGATATTCAACCGATGGATGATCTGAAAATGTAAATCCTTCTTCTAAACGAAACTCTTCCCACTTCTTCACGGGTACATCGGCAAAGAAATGCCATGGCGATACCCCAAGTCTCTCACATAAATCATAGATTGCATAAATGCACCCCCGCCTGTCTGTTCCAAGCAGATACAAGGTTTCCCCCTCCACCTGCATTAAATAGGCTTCTTTTTTGTAGTCTCCGTCTTCTCCTCTCAGAAGATCAAGCTTTAATCCATTCTTCTTGTCATCCTGGTTGTTATTCCATACACCTAATGTGCCAATGACAATCTGTGCCTTCTCCTCCTTTGCCCACAGTACATCCATCTGCCCGGTTCTTTTTAAATCCTGTTCTAAATTTGCCGCTGCAATCTGGACTGCTTCACTCTCCACATGTGAACAATACATGGAAATTGTCTGATTCTGTGATAAGATAAATTCCATATCTTCCCCCGTTTCTGCACCGTTTTTACCGGCACATTTTTATATTTCCTTTTCTTTCACATCCCGTTATTTAAAAATCGTCAAGTTCTTTCTTTTATGTACATTGCTGATAACATTCTACTACCAAACACCATTTTATTCCATAATAAATTCTATTTAACTTTTCCTTTGTATTACAATTAGGCTATCGTACAATGCTGGCCCAGAACAAATCAAGTGCTATTTCTCCGATATGTTTAAGGTTGTACTCCTATCGAAAAAATAACACTCCATCTTTTAGGCTTGCTGTTTCACCTTTGTGCTTTTTAAAGAGCATTATAATACTCATCGGTAACCGCTTCA
>CALZIE010000305.1 GCA_945787565.1 uncultured Lachnospiraceae bacterium | reverse complement strand
ATAATAGGAAGCAGAGAGATAGCAGAAAGTAAAAAGATAGTAGGAATTAAAAAAAGACGAAGTTAAGAATAAAAAGAGGCCTGGCCTTTGAAGATCAGATAGTGCGTAGTCATTCTTCAAAGGACAGGCCTTTTTTGATTTTCTAAGCTGCTTTGGCTTAGGGCTTTATGCTACTTTTGATTCGTGTGATTAATCCTGAATCCATGGATCGGTGGAGCTTAGGATGACCATGTCAGTACCGCTTTGAACGACGGTCACTTTATCGCCAGGAGCGAGGACTACATCAGAAGCAGTCAGTGTATGAGAATCCTGGAATGTTGTTTCCACATGAGAATCGTTTATATCTTGCTGTATGGGGTGAAATTATCACCGGTTACGATGCAGATATTCTCATTCTCGGTATCATTGACTGGAATCAGCTGAACATTGTTGATTGTAATCGGATCAATGCCCATTTGAAGGTTGGTTGCCACATTCGGATTTACTCCGTCGTAGCAGTCGAGGTCCCCATAAAGCATATCATATTCTAAGATCTTTAATTCATCCAGATAAACTTCAGAATCCTGCTGAGTCTGGTGAAGTTTTGGAATCAGGCCGACGCTGATGCCAAGACGTTCTAACACATAAGAGTACAGCTGGTAAGATTCTAAATCTTTATGAATGGTTTCCATCGGGAAGTTGCTATACATCACATATTGCGTCTGGAATAAGGATTCATTGTCAAGATCGGATGCATCTAACTTAAAGCCAGGAAGATGATCGCCATACATAATTAAGATCGTATCTTCCGATAAGGAATCAATATAATCAATCAGGTCAGCAATGAAATCATCCATCTCATGAATCTGGTTTACATAGTAAAGAAGCGGATAATATAAGTCGCTTGATAAGTGTTCTGGAATGGTTATGTCAATTTCAGGGTTTTCTAAGATCGGTTCTGTTGGATAGCTTCCATGCCCCTGTACAGAAATCGTATAAATGAAATCCTGACCTTCACTATCCTTTAGAGCTTTATCAATCTCTCCGATCAATACTTCGTCTTTTGCCCAGCCAAGCGGTGTACGTTCTATATTGTTCATATACTCAATGGATGTGAACGTATCAAATCCAAGCTGAGAGAAAATCTTGTTTCGGTCATAGAATGTTCCGGTATTGTTATGAATTGCGTGGGTTGTATAGTCTAATGTCTTTAAGTTGAAATTCACGCTTTCACAGGTTGTTTCCTGTAAAATTGTCTTATAAGGGTATTCGCCAGGACCAAAGAAGTCCAGGTTCATGCCGGTAATGATTTCAAACTCGGTATTAGCTGTTCCAGCACCTACGCTAGGTACATTTAAGTAGCCGGAAGAGTAATTATTAACTAGATTCCGATACACAGGAACTGGATCGGAGGTAAAAGTAACACCAGTAATATGTGCCGGATCAAAGAACGACTCTAACTGCACCATAATAATGTTAGGATGAGAATCCAAAGTTTCTTCTGGTACGATGGTTGGAGTCGGGCTAGGAGTTGGAGTCGGAGTTGCTACTGGTTCTTCAGTTGGTACGATATCCGAAGGTTTTACAACAACACCTTCTTCTACGGCATTTACAATCTGATTTACTACATCAGAGGAATAATGCTTTGGTTTGTCGATTCCGGTATTGATAATGCTGTTTACAAAGCAGTATGGAAGGCCGTAATCGTGAAAGGCATCCGCTAGATTTCCGAAGTTTGCTGCAAGAAGAGTAGTCTTAAGACCCGCTTCTGTCAGGAAAAAGGAAGAAAGGAAAGTGATTCCGCAGAAGGCAAGAACCTTGATATAGGATAACTTTCCAGTCACTCTCTTCGTCTTTTTCCATAAAAAGATTAGGCCGATGATTAAAAGTACTACCGCAGCCGCGATTAAAACAAGCTGGAATACGCTTAAGTAATACTGCCAGATTTCAATCGCGGATTTTACCATCAGGATATCAACTGCAGTAAATGGTGTGGTTCTAAACTGTAGCAGCACAAAGTCCGTGATGCCAATGATAATCCATAAAAGAGAGACAAATGTCATCGCAAAAGTACGCTTTCGAAATAGCAGTGTAATGGACAGCGTAGCAGCGATAATCACCGTATTGTAAAGGAATACAAGCGGATTTGTGAATAAGTATTCGAATGCTCCAAACAGGGAACATCTTGACATTGTCTCAACAAATAGATTCAGACCAAAAGCAACTAGAAAGCAAACAACCATAGGATGTTTGAGTTTCTTCTTCCAGTCGTGGAGGTCTGGTTTGTGAAAATGTATCTGCATAATAGCACCTCATTTAATTATTTCAGCCGATTTAGGCGTCATTATTTTAGGTTCCGTCCCTTTTGCGAGAACAAAACAAGGAGACAGGAGTAGTAAAATTGTGTTTAATGCTATGAAAGTATATCACAATTAGGAGCATTTGGGTATAGAACATTTCTTAAGAATTAAAAAAGGTTTTACAAAAAATATAGCTAGATTTCACAATAACAGGAAAGGATATGTTATAATGCAGAATAAAACAGAATTCGAAAAATTACCGGAATCAGGGGTTTGAAATGAAGAAAAACGTTAAGTTAACGCTGTCCTATGACGGAAATGCATTTTCTGGGTGGCAGCGTGTCGAGAATGCAAAAGAGAACAAGCCTTCCATTCAGAAGCTTTTGGAAGA
>CALZIE010000304.1 GCA_945787565.1 uncultured Lachnospiraceae bacterium | reverse complement strand
GTTATTTCACGTATCACTTTGTACGACTGATCATAATTTCATCATGGCATACTGTTATAAATATAATAACTCATTACAAGGCGAAAGCAAACCAAAATATAGCAGTATTAACTTTTCTTTATATCTATGCAATCTTCCTATCCTTTTCAAACACAGATACAAAAATCCCCTTCCACTGTTTAAACTTTGTGAAAGGGACGATTTTTATAAAACCGTTTTCCGATATTGCACAGGTGTCATCCCCATCACTTTTGAAAATGCAGCTGAAAATTTACTTGCATTATCATAGCCAACGAAAGATGCCACCTCCGAAATATTTTTTTTAGAATCGTCAATTAGCATGGAAGCCGCCAGATTCATGCGATAATTCTTCATGTAAGAATAAACTGGTGCCCCATACAATGTCTTAAACCCACTTTTTAGTGCTGTCTGGGATATTTCAAACATATGGGATAGTTCCTCTATCGTATAGAAATGCCTGATGTCTTCAATCATCATTTTTCGTATTGCTTTCAGTTTTTCTGCCTCTGCTTTGAATATGTATGCTATTTCTCTTTTATAATCTTGATTCTGCAACGTATGAAGTTCCAATAACAGCTCTAATACCTTTACTCTCATATAATCAAGCTGAAAATTCCCCGGTATATCCATTAAGGAATCAAAGAATTTTTGAATCTGCTCCGGTGCCTTTATCACATAAGCATCTGTATTACTGCAGAATCTTTTTTTTAACTCTGCCACACGGATTGCCGCACCTTTAAATAATTCCTGTAACGCCTGATCTGCCTCTGGCACGCTAAAGCATATCGTAATTCCATGAAAATGTCTTTGCGGAAACAGAAAGCCACCCGAATGATGCTCTCTTGTATTTAAACTTAACTCATTTTGCCTTAAATATGCGAATACTCCGGGACTTATTTCATTTTCAAAACTTCCTTCCATACAGTAATCAATACAGAACAAATCCCCCTTACTCTGAAATCTGGATTCACAGTATTCCATGTGATAATCACAATACATAAAAACAATTCCCGGAAAAATGTCATAGCAAGTCATGGAACCCTCACCTGTTTCATTTCTCATGCTTAAATAAACACAATTATCATCTCTGATTATACTCCGAACATTGTCTCCCACCTCTACTTTATCCCAGAATGTTTCCATATTCACCTCCGTGCATAACTACTTTTCTTCTTTCCCCTAACCGTTTTGGTACTATGGCATTTCCCGACATTATGCAATCTTCCAGTTTTCTGATTTTGTCTGTAGCTCAACATATGTTGATAAATACCTTCTTCGTTGATCAGCTCCTCCGGCTTTCCATCCTGAGCAACCATGCCATCTTTTAATACCACGATATGGTCTGTGTTTGCTACAGTTCGCATTCTGTGTGCGATAATCATTACTGTCTTATTCTGAATTAAACGGGATAAAGATTCCTGCACAATATTCTCATTATCCACATCAAGAGACGCCGTCGCCTCATCTAAAAATACAATCGGGGCATCCTTTAAGAATGCTCTTGCAATCGAGATTCGCTGTCTTTCTCCTCCGGATAATTCACAACCATTTTCTCCAATCATCGTGTTATACCCTTGCTCCATTTTTTCTACAAATTCGTCACAGTTTGCCATCCTTGCTGCCCGTATTACCTCTTCGTCGGTTGCTCCCTGCTTTCCAAGTCTGATATTTTCCATGACGGTATTGTTAAATAACGTTACATCCTGAAAAACGACCGAATAAAGCTGCATTAATTTTTCAGGCTCCACTTTACTGATATCCATTCCTCCAACCGTGATGGTTCCTTTTGTGATATCCCAAAATCTAGCTGCAAGTCTGGAAACCGTTGTCTTTCCTCCACCAGATGGTCCAATCAATGCAGTAACCTCACCTTGCTTTGCTACGAACGATACATCTTTTAGCACCGTCTCACTGCTATCATAAGCAAATCCCACATTCTTAAATTCAATATCATAGCCTTTGTTTGTAAGTGTTTCTGCACCTGTCTGAATGTCATGAGATAAGATTTCGTCCATTCGCTCACTTGCAATATTCACCGAAATCACCGCTGCCAGGTTCTGCAATGCCATCTGTAATGGATCATATACTCTTGATACTAATAATAGAAACATAAAAAATGTCATAACGTTTATCTTTCCGCTTACCAATAAAGAACCACCTACAATTGCTACGGTTACAATTCCAAATTTAAGAATCATCTGTGCGGAAGAAACAAATACCGCCGTACCAAGTTCCGCTATAATTGCATGTTTTTCCACTGCTTTTATCTTAACATCCAAACCATCAAGATACTCTTTTTCTGCATTATTTACTCTTAAATCTCTTATTGTTTCTAAACATTCCTGTATACCATCTGCACAAGCAAGTTTCAGTTTTGTCTGTTTTCTTGAAAAGAAGTTCTGAGCCTTTGCGGAAAAAAGAACGATTCCAAAGGATACTGGCAAAACCCATAATGCTGCTAATGCCAATCGAAAATCAAAGAAGAATAAGCTAAGGGACACAAGCAGAGTGGATATAATTGAACCGATCAATTCCGGAATCCAATGGGATGTCAATGTCTCCAATTTGGCACTGTCTGACATAATGGTGCTTGTAAGATCGGATAAATCTTTTTTCCCAAAGAAAGCCCATCAACCGCATTTTTTGCACCATCGCTATAAGCAAAACT
>CALZIE010000303.1 GCA_945787565.1 uncultured Lachnospiraceae bacterium | reverse complement strand
TTGTATTAACTTTATTCTAAATTTTTGTTACCAAAATTGTTTTCCTGCAGTCATTATAAATTATTTGGGATAGGAAATCAATGATTCATTTAAGCCTGCAATCCAAACGATTAACTACCTGTAGTATTGGATTCATTAATGAAAGATTCTTTGCAACATATATTTTGTAAAAGCATGATTCGCTTCTTTATCTACTATGAAATCGGAATTACTACTATAACTCTTCTTAGCACTTGCTATAATAGTATGATATGCTTTCGGGAGATTTTGCATGCCCCATTCTGCGCCTTGCGCTTTTGATAGAACCAAGTCATCTCTGATATACGCAAGAACTCTGCACAGAGTCAATATGATATAAACGGGGTTTTCATCGACTTCATTTTCCGCATTCTCTATATCATTTTTAATGCTGTCAATATAAGCAGCTTTGGGCACTTCACCGAAAACTTCCGTAATTTCTTTTCCACACAGGGTAATGCCTACTTTTCGAACGACCATAAAATGTGCGGCTAAATCTTTATCAACACCATTCATCCAAAGACAATATCCCTGTAAATCCGCTTTGCATCTTTCCTTATGCATATTGGAGAAATGTAATTCAAATGGTGTTGGATACTGAAAACTGCTGCAGACATCCTCTAGAACAACACTCATTTCCAAGCCCTTTGGTGGGCATTGCAAATCGAGATCTAACAGTATCGCTAACAGGGCTTCTTTTTCTTCTAGTGAAGGTGCCTGACTTACTACTACTAAAAAATCGATGTCGCTTTTATCCCAGTTGAAACAGTGAAATGCAATAGAACCGTGTACATAAATGCCTACTAATTTATCACTTAGTATCTTCTGATAGGATCGTTTGATTTGATTTAGAATTGCATCTTCTTTCATAAGACATCCTCCCGCACCAATTTTATGTTCGAAGAAAAAGGAGAAAGAAATTCAATCGTTGATTTCTTTCTCCTTTTGACGTTTCTATTACTGTAATTCGATAATATATAAAATATTGTTCTGCTCTTTTAATACAGCTTCATGGGTTTCATCCAGACGGATCACATCCCCATTCTTAAATGGGAACTCTTCCACTAAATATTTCACGCTCATCTGCATTAAAATCATATACATATTCTTTGGATCACGTTTTGTGTTATATAAACAAAGCTCAAACAATCCAAAATCATTTAAGCCCTGGGTGCATCCAGAAAGACCATTCTGATCCGGATATAAACCGATATTCTCCCATAACAGAATTGGGAAGAAGTTACCTCCATTCTGCTGTGCATCCATCATCTGTGGAAGGAATGCACGGTAGCGATTCGGAGAAATAATATAATTTAAAGATGGCAAGAACATAGCTGCCGCATTATCAAGCCCCATTAATACGGTTGCAATCTTAGAGAAGGAATTACAAGCCTTCTTACGAATCAAAACGGAATCATTAATTCTGGAAAGTACGATAAACGCCTGATGATCCTTTACATCCTGAGCTGTCTCTGGCTCTACGAAATTAAACTGCAGCTGTCTCTGTGCTTCCTGCCTTGGAACCGGCATTGCCATATGAGAACATGCGAATGTATCACCGTCCACCTTAATAATCAGAGAAACCATCTTCTCTCTCTCATCTACCTGGACATCTGTAATTCCCACTTCTTCTTTTAAGCGTTTGATGATTTCCTCCACATCAAACACCACATCCTTAAACATAGCAAATCCAAGCATACCTTCATTCACCTTAGGAACATACTTCTTCACTTCTTGTTCCTGTTTCTTTCTCGCGTTCGGAATCTCTGTCGCATTGGCAATTGCTTCCGCAGCAATCTGTTCAACCGTTCTCTTAGCAGCCTTCTTCTTTTCCTCTTCCATCTTCTTTCCTTCCGGGTTCTTAAGTTCCTGTGAAGCCGCCTCATCCTGTGATTCCATCACCTTGTCATCACTCTGTTCCAACTCCTGTGCTTTATGATCCAAAACGACCTCTGTCTCCGCCTTTTTATTCTTCTTATTATTAAACAGTCCCATATTAAATCCTCCAGTCTTTTCCGTCACATTTTCTCCCCAGTATCCTATGTAAAACCTTATTTACCAGTACAGAACGTGCCCTAAATAAATAAAATTAATCCTGTCCTAAGTATAACATGACTTTGCTTTCAACACAATGTCCATTTTTACTTCAAAAAATCTCATTTTTTTGTACGTTATTGCTGTTGTTTGTGTATAAAACAAACCTCTATTTACAATAATAGTATTCTTCCTGCAAAACTTTTGCTTCATCACTATTATGTAAATAGAGGTCAATTACTGATAAAAGGAACTTATAGATCATTCCTGCATCAGGTTTATCTTACTATTTCTTTCCTTTATTTATTCCGAATAAGTTCCCGACCTGTAACAAGCCATTCTGGAACCTCGTGCGCCTCACAGTGTGTTTCGCCTTAACAAGGCCGAAACCACGTCATACTTCAATTTTCCGCATCCGTATCTCCTCAAACCTTCTGTGCGCCTCATCGTATCTCCTCAAACCTTCTGTGCGCCTCACAATGCGTTTCTCCGAAACGCATTGTGAGGTCGCGCCCCCGCCCCTCCCCATCCCTGTCGGGCTATGTGTTCCGGAATGTCCGGCTCATGACGAACAAAAAAGCGTCGCAGTCTTTGAATAGCAGACAGTGCATTTTACTGTCTGATAGTCGAAGACTGCGACGCTTTTTTGTCCGCTCATGCGTCCGAACATTCGGAACACATAGCCCGGCAGGGATGGGGAGGGGC
>CALZIE010000302.1 GCA_945787565.1 uncultured Lachnospiraceae bacterium | reverse complement strand
GTATTTCTAGAATTTTTGCATTTCTAGTAAGTTTTTTTAGAATTTTTGAACCAGATTCATCAGCCTTTAGAGAAGAATCGCAATATATTATCTAGAATGAAGGAAGGATGTTACAACGACAAGTTCTTTTCCATGTTCGATCAGGTCGATGTGGTTCTCGATATTATGATGACAAGACCAGGTTTCCCAGGAAAGGGGTTAGACGAGGAACACCTTAAAATGGAAAGGAAATTTATTCAAAAATACTTTGGCATGATGGCTTCTAAGAAAAAGTTAGTACAGATTCGCATCCCTTCTAAGGATAATGCGATGGAAGCAGGAATGGATGAAAAAGAGTTTGAAGAGCGTCTTATCAATGCGTGTGATATCGATTATGAAGCAGTGCAGAAGGCATGTGAGGAGAAGGTAAAAGAAATCGCAGTGACATCGGACTCTGATAGGTTCAATGAATTTCTTGCTGAGCTTCCTCCAAATGGAAATGTAGTATGTGAGCTTGGTATCGGCATGAATCCAGGAGTTACCGATTTATGCGGATATGAAGTACTCGATGAGAAGATGATTGGAACATTCCATATTGCTCTTGGTAAAAATGATATGTTTGGTGGAAAGAACGACTCTTTCGTTCATCTTGATTTTGTAGGAAAAGGCGAGCTGATTTTTCAATAATAAGAGAAGTTTTAGAAAATGAGAGTCTGTATTACAATAGATAGAAAGTGCCCTGTTTGAGTGAGTAAACAGGGTACTTTCTATTTTTGATTTCTTGTATAAAAATCGGTTTATGCCTATGCTACCAATGATATCTCTATGTCAGTTATCATACCCTCAGGTTATGGTAGGCATGCTTAATATGTATTTTTAGAATAGACGTAGGGATGGTATAATCGCATTAATAAATTGCTGCGGCATAAAGGGGAGATACGGATATGGAAGGAAGAATTGCTGTGATCTCAGGAGATGGGATTGGACCAGAAATCGTAAGAGAAGCAAAGAAGGTACTTAATAAAGTGGCAGAGGTTTATGGACATAAATTCTCTTATGAGGAAGTTTTGATGGGAGGAATCTCAATTGATACATATGGGGAACCATTGACAAAGGAAGCATTAGAAACAGCAAGAGGCTGTGATGCGGTACTCCTTGGAGCTGTCGGAGGAGATGTAAATACCTCTCCGTGGTATAAACTTCCCCCTCATTTAAGACCAGAAGCAGGACTTTTAGCAATTCGAAAAGGATTGAATTTATATTGTAATCTTCGCCCGGCTGTCTTATTTAAGCAGCTAAGAGAGGCATGTCCTCTAAAGGATAGTGTAATTGGGGATGGATTCGATTTCGTGGTTGTCAGGGAACTGACAGGTGGTGTCTACTTTGGAGAGCGGAAGACATTTGTGGAAAATGGGGTAAGAAAAGCAGTGGATACGATGCCTTATGATGAGAAGGAAATCAGACGAATTGCCGAGTGGGCATTTAAAGTGGCAAGGAAACGCAATAAGAAAGTATGCTCGGTGGATAAGGCAAATGTATTAGATACTTCAAGGTTATGGAGGCAGGTTGTTTTAGAGGTGGCAAAGGAATATCCGGATGTAGAGCTTACGAATATGTTAGTAGATAACTGTGCGATGCAGATGGTGAAAGACCCAAAACAGTTTGACGTGGTGTTAACGGAAAATATGTTTGGAGATATTCTTTCGGATGAAGCAAGTATGGTGACTGGTTCCATCGGTATGTTAGCTTCCGCTTCGTTATCGGATGGCAGTTTCGGACTCTATGAGCCGAGCCATGGCTCCGCTCCGGATATTGCAGGACGCGATATGGCAAATCCAATCGCAACCATTCTTTCTGCCTCTATGATGCTCCGGTATTCCTTTGATCTATGTGAGGAAGCAGACTGTATTGAGCAGGCAGTCAGCAAAGTATTAGAAGAAGGATACTGTACCTGTGATATCAAAGATGCAGGAGATCGTTTAGTTGGAACAACGCAGATGGGAGATCTGATTGCAGAGAGGATATAAAAAAATAAAAAGATAAAGCAATAATAGAATTAAAATAAAAGTGAAAAATGAATATAAGAAAATGAATAGGAAAATGAATATAGGAAAATGAAAAAAGGAAATAATAGAAACATAGTAAGAAAATAGAGAAAAGAATAGAATTTTAAGAAATAAGCAGTAGAATTGTCGATGCAAAGCGAACTAAAGTATGATATGATAAAAAAAGCAGTATTGTTTTAGAAAACAGGCTGCAGACAATCATAGATATGGAGGTCACTATGGAAAAGGCAATTAAGGTACTGGCACTTTCTCTGTCAGCCGTTATCGTGACATTTGTCGTGATTATGGTGGCAGCAGCCAATGCGGAAGCACTCGGGCTTCCGAGCATCGTTTATCAGTTTTTTGTAGTAGGAGCAAATGTTTTATTATATCTGATACCAGTTGCATACTTATTTGTATTTGGGTTTGGAATGTCCAGCGTATTAAAACGTGCTGTGAATAAAAAGGGACGTATGGTTGTTGCAAGAAGGCCGGAAGAGAAGTTCCCGTTGTTCTCCTTTATCACAGCGAATGTGCTTTTCGTTGTATTTCTTGTATTTGTTGCTGCGATTATGACATCATAAGAAGTCGGACACAACAGCAGAAGCATTAGAAAAGAAATAGGAAAGCAAGGTCGGAATTCCCATGTATAAGAAGTCTGGTATCAAGGAGTACATAACTGGAGGGATTATATATGGGAATGACGATGACACAAAAAATTCTGGCGGCTCATGCCGGCCTTTCAAAAGTAGAGGCAGGACAGTTAATCGAA
>CALZIE010000301.1 GCA_945787565.1 uncultured Lachnospiraceae bacterium | reverse complement strand
GTTGATGAAAGGATCATCCATCCCGTTCTCCACCTCTTTCCCGTCATAGTCGAGCGCCTTGTGGTTCACGTATACCACAGCCTTGTCAATATCTCCCACTCTATGGCCCAGCAGATACACAGCCACCATCGGCACGGCATATCCCTTGCCCTCTCCCTCCTTTATCATATTCTCCTCAGCATTATACTGGGCAGCCAGATAACGTCGGAACCGGAGCGTCTCGGTATCGAGCCATGTCTTCTGAAGTTCGATAAGAATGAGCCTTACGCTTCCATCCTCTTCCCTCACCCTGGCAGCAAAGTCGATGCGAAACATCGAGATATTGTCGCGGGTGATGTTAGGATGCTCATGCCTTCTCATTTCCACGCTCACCACTTCCTTTTTCAGCAGGGCGGTTAGCACGGTTTTGGCGATGCGTTCATCTTCCATCAGGAATTTGAACACAGAATCGTATATCGGATTAGCTACATAGTAAATCATATCTCTGTTCCTCCATAATTATATTTCCGCTACAAAGATACGAGTTTTCTGCGAAACAGCAAAGTTTTTGAGGATGAAAATATCAGAAATGGCTGAAATTAACCGGATTATAGATATAAAAAGAAAGATAGCTCACCAGTTTAAGGCTGCCATCTTTCTTATCTATATACTTAAATACACTTTTATTCTAAGTACGACCCACCTGTTAATAGTTAGTTATCAACAAATGTGTAACTTTCTTATCATTCCTGTTCATAAAGCTCACCAAGTATTCTTTATCAAACGTACGAATATTGATGCCTTCCTTATTATATAGTTGATAAATGAAATCTGTATTTTTGATTATCATCATCCACTTTGCCGGGCAATGATGTAATAAAAACGTAGCCAATCGTTTTTGATCTTCTCGCGTAAATTCATTTTTAGCATATGTACTAAACTCACTATCATAAGGTGGATCTAGGAATATAAAATCATCCTCATTTAATCCTGCATTTTGCATAAAATCCTCAAAATCTAAATTAAAGATTTGAGTATTTGAAAGGTGCTCTAATAAAGTCTTAGAATGATAATATTCCAACTTCTTTTTCATCGACTTAGCATTATAGCCTATGCCTCCATAAGGAACATTGAATTCTCCTTTATCATTATATCGGAACATACCACTATAAGAATAATTTCTTATAAAGAAAAACAGAGCACAATGAAGTTCGGGATTGTCTTGGCTTATTCTTTCATCATTATACATCTTCCTGAAAGTCATATAAACAGCACTTTTTATAGCTGTTTGAATATTATCTCCTAAGTCTTCATCAGGTAAGATATGTTTTTTTTCTTCCAACACTCGCATCCGACTCATTTTACGCATAAGATTGCTCTCCATCTCCTCCAATAGAGGCTGAACATAAGTATTCAGTTTTCCAGAAAAAATATTATTAATATTTTGTTCATTATCAATACAGAACTGGCGCAACAACTCTTTTAATTCTTTCAGAGAAATCTCAAGATTTCGGAAATTGCGATAATAATCTATCAAACACTGACTTGACTCAAAAAACATCTTTGCATTATACCATGTCTTCTCCATTTCATCCGCATATTCAAAGAAATGCTGATTAGAATTAGCTATATCCCGATAGAGAGCGATTAATTCTGTTGACAAATCATTTATATAATATTCTCTAGCCTCAACAGCAGTAAATACTGAACCACCACCTACAAAAGGTTCATAATATCTTGTAAATCTAGGCAAATTAGGCAATATATATTTTAGTTCCTTTTCCTTACCACCAGCCCATTTAATAATAGGCTGTAACCCTGTACCTATTTGTCCACACAAGTTTGACATATCAGACCCTTTTCCAAAGAATGAATCTAATTCAAAGAATGACTGAGAACAATGCATATCCTCACTCACATAATCTACATCTATATTTTTTTCCTTCATTGCTACCATTCTTTCTATCCTCTGTTTTGCTGCATCAAAATAGTTTTGTTCTTTTTCCACGCCAATAAATTTTCTTCCCAAACTTAAAGCGGCAACTCCTGTAGAACCGACGCCCATAAAAGGATCAAAAATAATATCTCCTTCATTGGAAGCTATTTCTATCATCTTTTTCAAGATTGCAATCGGTTTTTGAGCCGGATGTTTGGGATTACTTAATCGTTCCGGACGCATACAGATTGGACTTTCTATAAAATTATGCATTTCTTTTTGAGAGATAAAATTCCACGTATGCTTTTTATTCCAACAAGTAAATATCATCTCACAGCTATTCAAAAAACCTGCTTTAAATATCTTCGGAGCAGGATTAGTCTTATGCCAAATCATAAAGTTAGAAGTATCAAACTTATGGTCTAGGCAATTGTACCATCTGCCTAATTGATTGTACGAAGTAAAGATAAATAAATTTCCTGTTGGTTTCAGTATACGTACAAACTCATCAGCCCATTCCTCTGGATTAAAATCAATCCAATCCCACTGTGCCACGTCATTGTTCATCGCACTTCTCCCCGGCAAAGGAATATTACCAGTAGAATGTTTTCCAATATTGTATGGTGGATCTGTCAATATAAAATCTATTGAATTATCGGGTATTCGTTTTAAAATATCTCGACTATCACCACACAAGACACATTTTATCCAATTCTCATTCATACTCTACTCTCTGAGATAAGCATTCTTGATCTTTGCCAAAGCTTCGATAATCAAATGAGCGTTCTTTTTATACTCATCAATCACAATGTCATAACCTTTTTCTGATTTACATACAAGATTCCCTAAAATCCGCAAGCAATCTCAATGGCAATCTCAATTGCAGTAAAGAGCT
>CALZIE010000300.1 GCA_945787565.1 uncultured Lachnospiraceae bacterium | reverse complement strand
TTGAATAGCAGCCAGAGAATTCCTGTCTGATAGGCAAAGAGAGAAAAGTAAATTGTCCGTCCGCGCGTCCGAACATTGGAACCTCAGCCACGCCGTGTCTTACCCCCTCCGGGGCTTTCTTTGACACCCTCCAAATAAAAACAAAAGCGAATTAAGCTGTTATTTTTTTGAGGTGGGGCATAAGGGCTTTGGTGATGATTGGGATCAGGACGATTTCCATAGCGCCGATGGCGAGGGACTGAACGATTCTTCCAGGGATAATAGCCCAGAAAGCCTTGCCATAAAGCATAGAAATCCAAAGTGAATTCAAGCATAAGCTTCCTACAACCTGAGACACCACAACCATAACCACGATATAAGGAATGGACTGTTTTTTCTTTAAGATAAAGCCATACCAGCCACCCTTTAAGACAGCAGTAATGGTGAAACCGATAAAGAATGGTCCGGATGGAAATAAAGTCGCACCAAGAACATCTGCAAGACCAGCAACCAAAATACCGCCAGTAGGGCCGTAAAGCATACCAGCAATCACGATTGGTATAAATGAAAATCCGAATTTAATTGTAAGAGCCTGAATGGATAAGAAGCGGGACAGAATAATGGTGCATGCAAGTAATAATGCTAAGATCACCAAATTCGTAGTGCTTGAAAAAATACTCTTAGAAAATTTCTCTTTGATCTTTGTAAAGAATTTCATCGACTCTCCTCCTTTCTTTCACACAAAAAAGAAACAGAAGGAAAACATTGGGGGGTTCCTGTTTGCTTTTATGTGATTCAAATTAATGTCGAGCTCGTTTGCTACAACAAGAAGGAAAACCTCTATCTGTAGCAGCGGGATGCGAACTTTGTACCGCAAGTAATTTACTTTTCGTTCCCACAGCAACTCCCCGTCTGTGAGACACTTAACGCACAAAATCCTACTCTGCAACTAATATCATTTTCGACGCTGTCATTGTATCACAGGGATTATGAAATTGCTACTATAAATTTATACAAAAACACAGATGAAAAAGAAATTATTTTTGGCATGTTCTGTAAATGGATAGAAAAAGTGAAGAATAAGAAAGACCTGCATAAAGAAAATATTAAACTTTATGTCGAATAATGAAATAACATTGAAGAAAGAATCGAATCATGTTATAATATTAGAAATAAAATAAAAAAATGTAAGAAAGAGGAACAAACATGGATGCAAACTCAATTATTGAAAGCACAAGGAAGGAGTCAGATCTATTTCTATATAAGGCATTTAGAATTGGCCTTTTAGTAATATTATTTGATGTAATCTTTGTTTTAGCCAAACATGGTTTTAAACCGGAGCTAAGGGACTATATTCTGGCAACCGGAATGATTGCTTGTCTGATTCCAAGAATTTACTACCGCAATTCTAAGGAGAAAAAGAAGTATCTGTTAGTGAGTATCATTTGCATTGAATACATAACCATAGCATTCTTCTTAAGTAGCTGGCTGTATGCTATGATACTATGGATGCTATCATTTGCGGTGGCAAGTTTATACTTTAATGAAAAGACAGTAAAGAAGCTTATGTTCGTGAAGTTTGTTACATTGGCAGTGGCTAACATTGTCATCGTCCCTTTAAGAAGCGGCTATACTGTTGAGGTAAGCTATAAATCTGCCTTTACGATTAGTTTATATTACATATTACAAATCTTTATTATGGGATACCTGTTTATGTACATTGCAAGAAAGACGAAGAAAATATTTGACAGCTGTATCTCTCAGAATTGTCAGATTGAAGCAATTCTTAATACAACAATGGATAACTCAAAGGAAATCAATGAATCCATTGCCAAGTTAAATGAGGACATCAAGGAAGGGCTCCAGTCTGTTCAGAAGATTAATCAGGCTGGAAATGAGATCGTGAAATCTTCTAAAGATATGGAGGCAAAGGCAAAAGAGAGCCGTCAAGCTATTGAGGCGATGCGAAAGGACGCAGACGAGACATCAAAGGTTTCTACTGATATCGCAGAACTGACAACACAGATGCGGTCCATAACGGAAGTGAATCGTGGCCATATCACAGAACTTTCTGGAAAGATTAATGAGATTCATGATGCAACTAAGATATCAAAGAAGCATTTCGAAATGCTTTTAAAGAATACCGAAGAGATATCAAATGCTATTACAATTATCAACGCGGTTTCAAAACAGACCAATCTGTTAGCATTAAATGCTTCGATTGAAGCAGCCAGAGCAGGGGAGGCTGGAAAAGGATTCGCAGTTGTTGCAGAGGAGATTAATCATTTAGCACAGGAATCCGCTGCATCTTCTAAAAATATTGAAACAATCATTAAAAGTATTGATCTAAGCACGGATGATGCAATGAAGTCAATTCTTATGACACAGGATATTATTGCAGATAACCTCAAAATGATTGAAAGCTCAGAAAAGGATTTTGCTAGCATGTTTGAGACACAAAATGATGCAATTGGAAGAATTTTAGAGTCCCAGCAGCTGATCAAGAACCTGGAAGAAAAGATTAAAAGTGTAGAGAGCGGTATTGTTGATACACTTCAGGAATGTGAAGGCACCACAGAAGGCATCACAGAAATTTATCAGGTACTAGAAGCACTAAATGATTCTTTTGGAAGTATTGTAAAGTATGCGGCAAGCGTGGAGGAAAGTTCGAATGCGCTGGTGGCAAAAAATAAGGAAGTATGTTAGCCTAGAAAAATAGGGTAAGCTGGCTAGAATGACAGAAAGGGAAAATGCAATAAAAATTTGAAAGTTTATGCAGGATGAAATTTATAGTAGCATTTTTCATGACACAGTGTTATAATTTTTTGGTATGAGTGTGA
>CALZIE010000299.1 GCA_945787565.1 uncultured Lachnospiraceae bacterium | reverse complement strand
ACTGTTTCTCCATCCAGTCTGTTCCTGCAAAATCATATCCTCCCGTGAAAAGCCGTATACAATTAAACTCAATATTCGATAGATTCTCACACTGATAGAATACAAAGCCTTCTAAAGACAATTCGGATTCTGGCAGTGTCACATTCTTTAACCTGCCGCAATTTTCAAATGCATGATATCCTATCACCTGTAAACTATTTGGAAAACTTAAGTTTCTTATATTCGTCTCTGCAAAAGCGTACGACTCGATATTCGTAAGCCCTTCATGAAAAATAATAGTCTCCAGCCCACTCTTAGCGAAGGCATTGGCACGAATGGAAACAACACTGTTTGGAATCTCTATCTCGGTTAGTCTGTCACACCCTTCAAATGCCTCTTCCCCGATTTCTACCACGCCTTCAGGTAGTATCACTGTTTTTAAGCTTGCATCCATAGAAAAGCAGGCATGACTGATTTGTGTCAGATTTTTTGGTAATACGACTTCTTCCAACGATGGAAGGGAGGCAAACGCAAGTGTACCGATCGTTGTCACACTGTCTGGAACTGTGATTTTACGAATATTTTCAGCGTTCTCACATTCATAAAATGCCATCTGGCAAATCTCTGTTACCGGATAATCTTCTATCCGCTCTGGCACCTGAACCTCTGCTTCCTTTCCATGATAAGCCTGAATCATAACCTGTTCGCCGTCAATCTCATACTCCCATCCTGCGTTTATGCCTTCTTCCTCTATCTCATCAACCATAGGGGCGCCAGATACCTGGAGCGGAATTTCACTTTCTTTGCTCCTAATATCTGCTGCCTCTGAGATTCTTCCGGTCCTTGCCTGACATGCACATAACAGTATAGAAAGCATGCAAATTCCAAGCACGAGTTGCTTCTTCATATCATTTCCTTCTTTCGTATTTCTGTTTTCCTTCAGTATAAAGGAAACTCTTTGTATTGTCAATAAATGTAATGAATTGACGTTTTATTCTTTCTATCGAGCCTGCTCTTTGGCCGTCTGATAGATTTTCTCCAATAAACTGGTTTCTTCCTCCGTGGTGTCCTGCAAAACCTCCCATATCATGATTCCAGAAAGATTATCATAAGCCCATATTGTTTTTTCCCGCATTGTAGCAAGACCATTATAATAGATTGTCGTTTCCTCATATATGGTCTGATCTTTCTTTGCATTTTCTACATCTGCGTTTACTATCTCCCGATAAGAAAATCCATCCGGTCTTGCATAAAACGGTACACCAATTACGACTTTAGATGGACTTACCTTTCTCGTCTGAATCCAGTACTGTGCGAATGCAACCATATCCTCAAACCTTGCATGGTCCCCTTCCATATCCATATCATATGCCATCACATTGATCCAGTCTAATAGTTCTACTACCGAGTCAGGCTGACATTCCGCACTTTTGCTAAAACCAGTAGTCGCAGCTGTAAAAAGCTTTTTCTCCTTTTTTAAAGAAGTCCCCAAGACCTCCATAAAATAGGCATACTGATTGGTTGTCTCTTCATTCGGATATTCCCAGTCAACATCCACTCCATCAAAATGATATTCCTTCACAACCTCTATAATATTGCTTGCAAGATATTCTGCCTTTTCTCTGGTGATGGTAGCCTCTTTAAAAACCTCACTTAATACTTCTCCTTTATAAGACCAGCCGCCAACTGAAAGCAAAATCTTCACCTGATTTTTATGCGCCGTTCTTACTAGTTTCTTAACAAGTTTTGGATTCTCAAATTCAAGAATGGTTCCTTCTTCTGTTGGAATAGCAAACGCATAATTAATATGTGTCAGCCGATCAAATGGAATCTCTTCATTCAAATTTCCTTCATACAACTCCTCATGCCATGTAGGCAGATATCCAATAATCTTAAAATCTCCCAATTCTTCCGACGGTATCTCCCTTCCAAGCTTTCTTACTATAAAAACTGCAATGAATAGTAAAAAAACGATGCCTAAAATCAGCACCGTTCTTTTTTTCCCTCCTGTCATACCAAATACCTCTTATCTGATTTTCTAATACAAAGTATTATCGGACGAGATGTTATTATGTAACTTTTTTTACTTGTTTTTTCATTCGTGGCTATTTTCTTTTCCAAAAACATAGTTTATCTTTTTTCCACTGATGAAAACGTGTTTATTTTCCAGAAATAACAACTCCATCAAATGCGACATATGGAAGCACGCATGCTCCGTCTTCCACAGTCTCGCTTGAAATAGCCTCAACATGATTGAGCAGTTCTGCAAGATTTCCGTTAATCATTGTCTCGCTGACAGCTCCTACGATTTTTCCGTCTTCCACTAAGAAGCTGTTCTTTGCAACACCGGAAAAATCACCGTTTGTTCCTGGCTCACCACCAGAGAAACGTCCTACGATAATTCCCTTTTTCGTATTCTTTATAATTTCTTCAATGGATGTATCTCCATTTTTCATAACGATGTTGTAAGAGGAATTCTTAGCCGGCTTATTTCCTGTCTTATTTGCAACTGCTAAAGACAGACAGAAGCTATTTAAGATACCATCTTTAATCATATCATAATCTTCTGAGATAAATCCGTCTGTTGTGTAACGTTCTCCACATACAATTCGTTCATCATATGGCTTAAGGGAGATGCTGATTCTTTCATCTGCCACTTTCTCTCCAAGCTTATCTTTCCAGATGCTCGTACCATCTAATAAAACACCATCGGATACAAAGTTGCTCATAATCATATAAACCAGACTTCCAAGACATCCTGGTGCAATAATGGCGGTTCCGGTAAACTTACCAGTGACCGGCACTGTCTCAATCTGCTTTTCTACATCTGATAAATCCTTTTGAATG
>CALZIE010000298.1 GCA_945787565.1 uncultured Lachnospiraceae bacterium | reverse complement strand
ATAAAAGTCCATTCTACCATTCGATGTGGTCGGTGTAGGAGAAGAAAGAGAAATCGGCAGGAATGCGGGAACCGCAGCCTCCGTTGGAAGCATATAAGCCAACCATTGTGCCAGTGTGACGTTTTCGGTCGGAAGGAATGCCTTCATCGCTTAGGAACGTGCAGTAATCCAGTGTTGCTACTGGAATCCATTGGTCATTGTCATAGCCGAAAGAAAAGCTGCGTACCAGCTTATTCACATCTACCTTTAAATAAACAGGGCCTTCTTTTAGTCCTTTAATCTCACGGATTACTTCCTCGCCGTCCCCTTTATTAGCGACAAGCTGAAGTTTTCGTCCCTCTTCAAAACAAAGGCTTAAGCGGATATAAGTCTTTGTGCTATAGTAGCATACAAGTCCAGCCTGTTCTCCATTTCTTGAAGGGGAGAATTCGAGGCAGGTTTTTGCCTTATAGCTTAATTCCTGTTCCCTGCGCACAAGGATGTTTTTAGCGCGGATCTCATTCAGTGTGCCATCTGTTGTATAAAGCCTTAAGCATCCAGGACGTTCCTCTAAGGAAAAAGAACCGTAGTCTGGATTACGTACGAATTCCCAGGTAGAGGAAAGTGTCAAATCATCAAAATCATCCAATGTCACTTTCGGATAGCGTACCTCAGGTAGCTTTGGACTGTGCTGAAGGATACTTGGGCCATTGCCGTCATTTACAAGAAACCATCCATCATCGGTAAACGTGATCGGATCGAGTGCGGATTCCCGGCCAAGAGTTGTGAAGTTACCACATGCCCTTCGACCGCATAGATAGAACATCCACCAGGAGCCGTCTGAAGCCTGAACTGGTTTTCCATGGCCTGTACGTTGAATATGGGCGAGCGGATCGTTTTGCTTTAGAATCGGATTATAAGGGCAGGATTCATACGGGCCAAAGAAGTTTTTACTTCTTGCGATATTAATCCTATGTCCATAGCCGGTTCCGCCTTCGGCTAAAATGATGTAATACCATCCATCCTTTTTTAATATATGTGGTCCCTCAGGACAGCGCTCACCAGTGCCTGCCCAAAGAGTCACAGGATCGCTTAAGACTTTCGTGCAGTCATCACTTAAGCGGACGGCTCTTGCACCAGGAGCAAGAATCATATAGTGCGAACCATCGTCATCGATAAAGTGGGAAGGATCGATGGAGTCTACTTCTAGCCATGTTGGGCGGGAATAAGGTCCCTCTGGTTTTGTTGAGGTGACAACAAGCTGTCTTCTAAGGACGCTGTTACCACGAGTGCCATCCCCGTTTAGACGAAGGGAGGCGAATATGTAAAAGGTCCCGTTATGATAGGAAATATCAGGAGCCCAGATTCCATGGGAATCTTTAATGTCCGATAAATCAAGCCATCTAGAATCTGTGACGGCATGTCCGATGATCTCCCAGTGAATCAGATCCTTCGAGTGAGAGATTGGAATGGCAGGGAAGTACTGAAATGACGAGTTTACCATATAATAATCTTCTCCGACGCGAATAACCGAAGGATCCGGGAAGAAACCACGCTGTACCGGATTATGATAGTAATCGGACTGTAATTCATTTGTTTGCAAATCCATGATGAAATCCTTTCTATGTACATGATCATTGCATTCCGTATTAAAAAGTCTATTTTGTAAAAAAAATATGTAATTTTCAACTGTTTTATTTTAGGAATACTGTTAGTATCATACTGCATTTTACAAATATTAGTCAAGTAAGAGACGAGGTAAAAAACTACCTTAAAAAAATAAAAAAACTATAAATAAAAATGAGCAATCTATTAAATGCTAAAATTAACATTGACAAAAAAGAGATAGCGAATATAATGGTTGAAGTACTCAACAATTAAGGCGGTGAACGATATGATGCAGGAGAAGAAAGAAAATGAATATTCCTCTCGCTTTTTTGACGTAATGAATAGGCTGAAACGCCAGTTTCGAAGCTGTCATCAGGCCAATGATGTATACAACCGGGAGATTGCAACACTCGGAATGATTGATTTTCTCATGGAAGAGAAAAAGATGTACGACAATGAGAATCAGACCAAGGGAGTGAAAGTCGGAGATCTTGTGGCGCACATGCATGTCACAAAGTCAGCAATTTCTAAAATGCTTCGAATCCTGGAGGAAAAAGGCCTTATTGAGCGAATTACCGATACAAAGGACCGGAGAAACATCTATGTGGTGCTTTCGAAAGAAGGCCAGATGGTCGTTGAGAAGGTAAAATCCAAAGGAGCGGCATTTACCAATGATATCATAAAAGAGTTAGGAAATCATGACGCGGAAGAGCTCATTCGGATCTTAAATAAGCTTTATGGTATTGTGGAAAAGAAAACAAAAGAATTAGATTGTATGAAGGAGGAAAATCATGCTTAGATTAATGCAATATTTAAAGAAATCAATTGTGTCAATTATTGCAGTATTTGCGCTATTGGTTTTACAGGCATATTGTGATTTATCTCTTCCAAGTTACACGTCAGATATTGTCGATGTGGGAATCCAGCAGGGCGGTATTACAGAGGCGGCACCGGAAGTGATAAGGGAGAGTACTTATCAAAGTCTCCTTTTATTTTTAAATCAAGATGAGACGAATACGTTTGAGAATTCCTATGAGTTTTATAATAGGGAGAATCTAGACGATGCGACATACAGCAAGTATGTAAAGAAATATCCAATCTTAGAGACAGAAAATATTTATGTAAGAGTGGATTTAACAGAAGGTGAGTTAGAACAGTTAGAATCAGCCATCACGAATGCGATGATGCTCGTAACCATGTTCAGTACGGAGTCTGATATGACAGCAACCTTAAAGGCAGAACTTGTTAAG
>CALZIE010000297.1 GCA_945787565.1 uncultured Lachnospiraceae bacterium | reverse complement strand
CAGATTATTGTCATAATACTTTAAGGGGTTAGTCATGCTTTCGCCTACTAAGGAATTTGCTGCAAAATGGATTACTGCTTCAATCTCTTCCTTGTCAAATACAGAATCGATAAAGCTGCGGTTTCTGATATCTCCTTCATAGAAACGAGCCTTTGGATGAATTGCTTCTTTGTGACCAGTCTCTAAATTATCTACGATTACCACATCTTCGCCCTGATCAATTAATTCATATACTGTATGGGAACCAATATAGCCAGCTCCGCCTAATACTAAAATAGCCATGTTTATCCTCCTTGGGAAGGCATAACAGATTATAGGATTGTTCGTGGGCCATCCCCTACTTCTACGATATAAAAGGAAGCCGCATATCCGATTTTCTCTTTATAAATGCCTTCAACATTCTCAATAAATTCTTTTACTTTTTCATCTTCTACAATGCTAACCGTACATCCCCCAAATCCTGCACCGGTCATTCTTGCACCAACTACGCCGTTCTGCTCCCAGGCAGCTAACACTAAAGTATCTAACTCCTCTCCCGTCACTTCATAATCATCTCGAAGCGAAATATGAGATTCATTCATCAGATGGCCAAACAATCCGATATTATTCTCCTTTAATGCCTTTACTGCTTGAATCGTCCTCTGGTTCTCATAAACGGCATGCTTTGCTCTTCTTCTAATTTCTTCGTCTTCAATCACATCCTTTACCGCTTCGAACTGTGCCTCGCTCAGCTCTCCTAGTGATGTGATATCAACTTTTGTCTGAATCAACTTTAATGCCTGCTCGCATTCTGCTCTTCTTTGATTATACTTGGAATCACCAAGCCCTCTTTTCTTATTGGTATTGGCAATTACAATCTTCATTCCCTCTAGATGGATTGGAGCATATTCATATTCTAATGTATTGGTATCAAGAAACATTGCATTGCCTGCTTTCCCCATTGCACAAGCAAACTGATCCATAATGCCACAATTGACCCCTACAAACTCATTCTCTGCTTCTTTTGAGTACTTTGCCATGTCTAAAAAGCTATAGGAAAAGTGAAACAGCTCTCGAACTACATAGGCAGTCAATACTTCAAGCGATGCAGATGAGGACAGGCCGGAACCATTCGGAATATCCCCATAATATAAAACATCCATTCCTTCGGTAATCTCATATCCGTGATTCTTTAATGCGTTAATCACACCTGCCGGATAGTTTGCAAAATTTTTTGCTTTATCATATACCAGTTGGTCTAATGCTACTGTAATAATCCCCAATTCGCGAAAATTCATGGAAAAGAAACGTAAGCAATTGGAACCGTTCTTTCTAGCAGCTGCATAAGTCCCAATCGTCAATGCACAAGGGAACACATGACCACCATTATAATCGGTGTGCTCTCCAATTAAATTTACACGCCCTGGTGCAAAGAATATGCGCACATCATTCGTATTGTCGAAAACTTGTTCAAATTCCAGCAATAATTTTTCTTTCATGTCCCCAATTCCTTTCACGTAATTTTTATCATACCTTCTAGTTATCCCAAAAATCATAGAGTAAAACAAAAACTTTGTGATAAATAGATAACTTTAATTTTTATTATACTCTAATATCACTAAGTGTAAAGGGGGAATTCAATTTTTTTCCAATTATTTTCATGCTATAATGCTATAAATCGATTCAATTTTCTTTGAATTTTCGTGCAATAACGACAATATGTATTTTATTCTGGGGATCATCCACGCTAAGCAAATACAGACTTCCTTACCAGCGCATCCACTCTATGAGACTTTTAAATCCATTTGACAGAACAAAAAAATCCTTGAAATTAAGCTTTTATAAAAGCTTGAAATTCAAGGATTTTTAGTTTTAATCCGTCTTATGACTGCCCTCTAGAATAGAACTTCCTTCTTTCTCTTTAGCAATCTGGCACCATTTGTGATTAAGAATGCACCTGTGGCACAGCCAAATACGGTTACCACAATACCCATCACTAAGTCGCAAACGCCAACTGATTTCATTGTTTTATATACTTTTTCCATGCCAACCTCCATACAAAAACAGCCGGCAGCGGTTTTATTATCTAGCACCGTACTGTTCATAATAAGCATCGATTGCTGCTTTCATTGCATCATCGATTATTACCTTACCATTATAAGGCTTATTGTATAAATGTTCAACTACTTCTTGCATGGTGACAATTGCTGTTGTCTTAATTCCGTAAGTCTCTTCGATTTCCTTAAGCGCTGTTTTCTCGCCTTTTCCACGTTCCATACGATCTACGGATACTACTAATCCGAGTACATCAACATTCCCCTGAGCCGCTAAGATTGGCATTGTCTCTGCAATGGAAGTACCAGCTGTTGTCACGTCCTCAATAATCACAACCTTGTCTCCATCAGAAACTGGGCTTCCAAGAAGGATTCCGGTGTCTCCATGATCCTTTACTTCCTTACGATTGGAACAGTAACGGATTTCTTTGTCATAATGCTCACTGATTGCCATGCTAGTAGCAACGCTTAATGGAATACCCTTATATGCAGGTCCAAATAAAATATCAAAGTCAAATCCATATTTGTCTGCGATTGCTTTTGCATAGTATTCACCAAGTTTTCTAAGCTGTTTACCTGTTCTGTAAAAACCGGTATTTACGAAGAAAGGTGTCTTTCTTCCGCTCTTAGTAACGAAATCTCCAAAAGTTAAAACTCCACATTCTATCATAAATTCAATAAATTCTTTTTTATATGCCTTCATTTTTACTTCCTCCAATTCATTTAATTATCTATATAATTCCTACTATTTCATTAATATCTTTAATTCCTTGCTCTTTTAAGAAGTTTTCCATTTCTTCAATTATTTCT
>CALZIE010000296.1 GCA_945787565.1 uncultured Lachnospiraceae bacterium | reverse complement strand
CGAGAGTATTTATCAACACGAAATGCCTCGATTAATTCGTTATAGGTCATATCAATGCTGGCAAATGCCATATCGATTCTTGGAACCATAACATCTTTTGCGAGGGAGTCTCCAAAGTCAACCACATTGGTTATCATTTTTCTTTCTTCACTCTCAATAACACCTTCCTCATGGCTGACATCCACAATCGTACGCAGCTCATTTTCTGTAATGGCAGCGGCCTTCTTGCTTGGGTCGACACGTAATAGCTTTAATAAGATCAGAGAGAGCTTATTAATAACAAAGATAACAGGTGTTAGAATCTGAGTTAAGGAATAAATTACAGGTGCATACCTAAGAGAAAGCTTTTCTGAATGAATAGTAGCTAACGTCTTAGGGGTAATCTCACCAAAGATCAGAATTAACAGGGTTAAGATACCAGTTGCAATACCGACTGCTTTACTTCCGAATAGATCAGTTGCAAGTGTTGTAGAAAGGGAAGAAGCATACAGGTTCACGACGTTGTTACCGATTAAGATCGCACTTAGCATCTTGCCAGGATCTTCGATTAACTTTACTACGGTTGCTGCACCTCTCACTTTTTCGTCGGCCATCGAACGAATCTTTAACTTGTTGACCGTTGTAAGGGCTGTTTCTGCGGACGAGAAAAATGAGGATAACATTAATAAAATTACTAAAATAAAAATCTGTGTGGCGTCACCGGGGGCCAAATTATCATCTCCTAAATATTAAAATAAAGTTTTTTTTGAGTGGATGGTAAAAACATCCAGTCAATGCATATACAGATTTTATTATAAGGACTCTCTATTTTATTGTCAAGGAATATATTCAAAATGGGTATTATGCCCTCGAATATCCAAAATATGTGTGAATTGTGAATAAAATTTGTAAATTTCTGAATTTGAGTTGCAATGAATACGCAAAGCGTGTACTATAGAAGGTATAAAAGTGTCAGTAGATAAATGAAGAAAACGGACTCAAGGTCTGAGCAGGCATCATTTGTAGACATTACATAAGAGACAGACAGTAAGCCCTAAAGGCGGAGGAAGATAGATGAGAAAGAAATCGCATATTGCACTTGCTGGCTATCTGATGGACAGCATGATGAAAGAGGAAATCATTAAGTATAAGAAGACATTTATGTTTGGAAGCATTTTGCCAGACGTGATTCCGTCATTTCTTACAAGAAAGCATACAATAGATGCTACATTTTCTATTTTGCACGATGAGATTGAAAAGATTACAGATGCATATGATGTGACAGAGGGAATTACTAGATATTATGTGAGGCATTTAGGGGTTGTGACCCATTATGTGGCGGATTATTTTACATTTCCCCATAACAAGAATTTTAAAGGAAATCTAAAGGAGCATTGTGTTTACGAGAATGAATTGAAGCATAGGCTGAAGGAATATGTGACAAGCAAAGAAGCATTCCGTTCACGTCATGATTGTCATCTGTTTAAGAACGCAGAGGAAATCTGTGAGTTTATACAGAACATGCATAAGGAATATTTAAAAGCGGTAAGCGCAATAAATACAGATATTGAATATATTGTGAAAGTTTGCCATTGTATTGTGGATGCAATATTACAGCTATTTGAACTGAAAGTACAGTCCCCAGAAATTTGTCTGGCTTAAAGAAATAAAACGAGGACGCATTGAATAAGAAAACTTCTCTTCTTATTAGATGCGTCTCTTTTTTGTTTGTATATAGAAAAATATAGAGGATTATGTTATACTATCCCTATTGTGGAATCATATGGAATATAAGGAGGTTTTATACAGGGAAAACATTGAAAAGAATAAGATCCCGCGAAACCAAAATATTCTGGAAGTTTTATTCTGGAATAAAAGATACATAATGTAGATATAAGGAGGAACTATCATGATCCATCAAGAGTTAGCAATTACGCCGCTACATGAAAAAGAAGGCGCAAAATTATATACGTATGTAATCGATAATACCCCGCAAACGGATAGCAGCCGTATTCGTCCAGCAATCATTATCTGTCCAGGTGGCGGTTATCAGCATCTTTCCGATCGTGAAGCAGAGCCGATCGCTCTTCAGTATATGGCGGCAGGCATTCAGGCATTTGTATTAAAGTACAGCCTTGCTCCGATCGAATATCCATGCCAGCTAAAAGAAGTGGCACAGGCAGTAAAAACAGTAAGAGAACATGCGGATGAGTGGCATGTGGATCCAAACTGCATTATTGTATCCGGATTTTCTGCAGGCGGACATGTGGCAGGATCTTTAGCGGTAAACTGGAACAAGGAGTGGCTTGCAAAGGAATTAGGCACCACCAATGAAATGATTCGTCCAAATGGCTGCGTATTATGTTATCCAGTTATTACATCTGGTGAGTTCGCACATAGAGGGTCATTCGAAAAATTATTAGGCAATAAGCAGGAATTATTAGATGAAGTATCGTTAGAAAAACAGGTAAATGGGGATGTGCCTCCAATGTTTATCTGGCATACGTTCACCGATCAGGCAGTGCCGGTTGAGAATTCTTTATTATTTGTGACTGCTTTAAGAAAATATAATATTGTAACAGAGTTTCATATGTATCCAGTAGGCTTACATGGCCTTGCTCTGGCAACAGAAGAGACAAGATGTTCAGATGGAAGAGGCATTCAGCCTGAGTGTGCCGGATGGATCCGACTTGCTACGGACTGGGTAAACCGTTTAGGAGGAAAGTCATGCTAGAACTTAAGAATATCTGCTTTGGCGTAAGTGGACAGCAGGAAAAAGAAATTTTAAAAGATATCAATCTTACCATTGATACAAACAGCTTTATTGCCATTACAGGTCCGAACGGAGGCGGAAAATCAACACTTGCAAAGATTATCG
>CALZIE010000295.1 GCA_945787565.1 uncultured Lachnospiraceae bacterium | reverse complement strand
AATAGCAGACAGTCTCACTGTCTGATAATCAAAGAATAAAACGGCTTTTGTCCGCTCATGCGTCCGAACATTCGAACAACATAGCGATTCGCGCCCCGGCGCCTTACATTCCCTCTCTCTTTCTGCTACAGCCCATATCAAGTCTATCTCAGGCTCTGTGCCCGATACCCTTGGGAAATAGCGTCGAGATCCTTGTTGAATTGCTCGAGTTTATTAAGGTCTTCGGTTTCGTAGATGCGGAAGAACTCTTCCTGGATCTTCACGACTTCATTCTTATTTGCTACCTTATAAAGATTTTGAATATTCGTCAGAATATCTGAAACAATATTAGCCTTAATATTAAACGAATTCTGTGCATCCATAATTTCACCCCGGACACTAGACATCTCATCATCCAATACCACAATAGCCTCTGCTGCATTATGAAGGCGTGTTCTAATTTTCTCCGGCATATTCCGTTTGTACTTATACTGAAGAGAATGTTCCACTGTCGCCCAGAAATTCATAGCCAATGTGCGAATCTGAATCTCTGCGTGAATCTCCTTCGTGCCATGCAGCGTCTCCACATTATAACGCACAATCAGATGATAACTGCGGTATCCGCTCTCCTTCTTATTTCTGATATAATCTTTCTCACCAATAATGTGCATATCCGTCCTATTACGGATTAAATCCACCACCTTGAAAATATCATCCACAAACTGGCAGATAATACGAATTCCCGCAATATCTTCAATGGATTTTTCCAAATCCTCTAACTTAATTCCCTTTTTCTGTGCCTTTTCCAGGATACTCGAAATCGTCTTCACCCTTCCAGTAACCTGCTCAATCGGAGAATACATACCTGCTTTTCGATAAGCCTCAATAATATGATTAAACTTTACTAACATCTCATCAACAGCCAATGCATATGGCTCCAAAATCTCTCTCCATAATTGTATTTCCATTGAAATCCCCTCTCCAGGTATATCATATTTTCCCAAAAGCAAACATCACTTTCAGAAATAGTTGCGCATGCCAAACTGCGCATCTTCATTGCTCTTCTTCATTTAAAAATGACTGCAGTACCTTATTAATCTCAGACATGTTCGGGACCAGCACTTTCATAGCTCGTACTCTCCCCTCTTCATACATACCATCCATCGGTACTCGCATCGTCTCTATCTTCTGAATCCCTGCATCATATGCTTTTTGCAGGAGCTCACTTAATTCATCTCCGGATAAATCAGTCGTGATATAAGGCAGGCACTCATTCATTACTTTTGCCATTGAAGCATACCCGAGTGACTTATACTTCTCGAATATCGCCTCTAGTAAAATCCGTTGCCTGGATGTTCTTCCAAAATCATCAGTCTCATTATCTGCATTACTCACATATCGTATTCTGCAATATCCAAGTGCCTGATTCCCATTTAGCCTCTGATTTCCTGCCTCTACATTCCTGTATTCTTCCTTTGATATGTAATTTGTCTTATTCAAATATGTGGCTTCCTCTTCGGTTACATAAACCTGAATTCCTCCCAGTTTATCAATGATTTTCTCAAAATCATCAAAACCAACCAATAGGTACCCGTTTATCTCAAGTCCAAAATTTTCCTTCATAGTGTCATATAACAAGGAAATTCCTCCAAGCTCATAAGCTGTATTCAGCTTATCCTTCTGGTAGCCCGGTATTGTCACATAAAGATCTCTCATGAAAGATGTCAGCTTTATCTCTCCCTGCTGTGTATCAACTGTCGCAACGATAATCAGATCTGTCCTTCCTCTTGCCAAGCTTGAGCCAATCGCTTCTTCTCCTAGCAACAGCAGATTGATACTTTCTTCTCTTTCGTCCTCTAAAAGTGTCTCCTCTTCTAAGGCCTGATCATCTGGTACTAACGTAATCTCTGGTAACGTTACCATAGGTGTGACTACATTTGCCAAAACTTCAGTTGTTTCCTCTTCCTGACTCATCCTGCTTGCTGCATACTGCGCGGCAACATAAATGAGTGCATGTCTCCCTTGTTTGGTAAACAACAGAAAACTTCCGGTAATGGCAATGATAGCAGAAACAATCCCAACAACACGTAGTACTTTTGGTACCTTATAATGCCTTTCAGAAACGGTATCTTCTTTTTCATTTTCTTCTATTTTTTTATTTTCATATGCTTGGTCTGCATCGAACTGTCCCACTAAACGTCTTGAGATGTCTTCTAAGTTCACTTCATCGTCCAGTGCCTTTGCTTTCTTTTCCTTCTCTTCTTCCATACTGATCCACGGAATTTGACTTTCTAATTCCAAGTTAGAATAGCTCTCATTATCTTCCAGAAATGCTTCTTCTATATTACGTTTAAATGCTTCATCTTTTGATGGATCATACTCTTCTTGCTGCTTTTTGTAATCGCTCTTGTCTGGCCCTTTCCTGTCCGATTTATAGTCTTTTAATTCGTCCTCTCTCATGGCTCACTCCCGATTCCGCATAATTGCTGCAAAGAACTTGTCTATACTAGAAAATTAAAGGCTCAAGCATACTCCAATATTATACCATATTAACGTACTAATGATAATACCTTTCTTCACTTTTTACTTTAACCAAGAGTAGCTAAAACGGAGGAAAAGACAGGGAGAGCGGTGGAGGGATAGGTCCGAATTATTCGGATCTATCCCTCCATCACTCTCCCTGTCTCTTCCCCTGATTTTCTCCGGTAATAGCAAAAGTTACGGATTAACTGTTATCTCGGACTGAGTCTGAGTATCTGTTTCTGTTTCCGTTTCTGTTTCTGGTTGATCTAAGAAGATGAACTGGTATAGGAATTCGATATTGGCATCCCAGTCTGGTACTAATACGGCACCAACGTCGTAACGTTCTGCGGTATAAAGCTCATCGGTT
>CALZIE010000294.1 GCA_945787565.1 uncultured Lachnospiraceae bacterium | reverse complement strand
TGTGAAGCCGGAAGAAGTAATGTATTATGTGGAAGCCATGGTGCGTCTGTTTATGGAAAAAGGTAACTATGAAAATAAGCACAGAGCAAGAATGCGGTATATTCCAAAAGAGATTGGTACAGAAGAATTTATACAGTGTCTGGAAAAACATTTAAAAGAAGTAAAAGAAACAGAAAAGTTTGAAGAAATCCATGCAGTGGTGGAAAAGGAAGAAGCATGGGAGGATAGTGCCAAAAAGCATCCGCTTCTTATTCCACAGAAACAGAAAGGTCTATATTCAGTGAAAATTCATCCGGTCTGTGGTCAGATGTCCGCTTCTCTATTTGATAAAATTGGTATGTTTTTGGAAGAGCATAAAGAGTGTAAGAAAGAGGATGGAAGTGAGAAGGAAAAGGGGCTGGAAGTAAGGCTTAGTCTGTATGAGGATATGTATATCAGAAATCTTACTGCATCGGAAGCAGAAGAGCTGCTTTCTCTTGCAAAAGGAGAAGCACAGGAGACAAAAGTGGATATGACGGTTACCTGTGTGGGTGTACCTACCTGTCAGATGGGTATTTTACAAAGTCAGTCCTTATGCAGAAGCATTAAAGAGGCGGTAGAAAAGGCAAATCTTAAATGGAATCTGCTCCCAACCATTCATATTTCCGGATGTCCAAACAGCTGCTCCAGACATCAGGTTGCAGAGCTTGGTTTTGCAGGCAAGAAGAAGAGAGTGGAAGATAGTGTTGCGGAAGTATATGATGTTTATGTAGGTGGAGCACTTGGACTTGGAAAGACAAAGATGGGTGAATTAATTGGTAGCATGAAAGTAAGTGAGATACCTGCATTCTTGGTACAGCTTGCTGGAAAATTGGAAGAAAAAGAAGTATATTTTGATAAGTTCTTCTGTGAATCAAGAGGAGAATTTGATCAGATAATTGCTTCATATCTTGTATAATGTAAGAGAGAAAAAAGGATAGCAGAGAAAGATGGGACTTGGTAAAGTCTTATAATCTGCTATCTTTTTTTGTTGGCGAAATAGATTGGAAGGAAAGGAGAAATCACATAATTTATGGCCATAATAGAAGAAGGGAGGGGAGTTTAAACGTGAATTTTTAGGAAGAGGAGCTTGCTCTTTTGAGGAAACATGCTATAATACTAAAGTTATGACTAAAAAAATATAAGAATCGAAATGTGTAAAAAGTAGATTCTATATCGCATAGAGAAAGACAGATAGAGGAATTAATATGGAGAGAAAACTGGAAAAAAAGCATATTATCAAACGTGTCCTTCCTGGCAGTATTGCAGAAGAGATGGAATTAGAGGCAGGCGATGAGTTAATCCGCATCAATGGGAAAAAGATTATCGACGTATTTGATTATCATTACTTGACCAATGATGAGTTTTTGGAAGTGATTGTGAAGAAGAAAAACGGGGAAGAATGGGAACTAGAGATTGAAAAAGAAAACCAGGATGATCTTGGCATTGAATTTGAAGAAGGGCTGATGGATCAGTACCGTTCTTGTCGCAATAAATGTGTATTCTGTTTTATTGATCAGATGCCTCCAGGAATGCGCGATACCCTATATTTTAAAGATGATGATGCAAGATTGTCTTTTTTACAGGGTAATTATATAACATTAACGAATATGAGTGATGAGGATGTAGAACGTATCTGTTTTTACAAATTATCACCAATCAATATTTCCGTCCATACAACGAACAAAGAACTGCGTAAGAAGATGTTAAAAAATCGATTTGCCGGGGATGCGTTAGAGAAACTTCAGAAGTTTTATGATGCCGGTATTGAGATGAATGGACAGATTGTATTATGTAAAGGATATAATGACGGAGAAGAGTTGGATCGAAGCATCCGTGATTTAAGCAAGTATCTTCCTTTGATGAAGAGTCTTTCTGTTGTTCCGGTTGGTTTATCAAAATATCGTGATGGTCTGGAAAAATTAGAAAAATTCACAAAAGAAGATGCGCTTTCTGTGGTTAAATTAATTGAATCATGGCAGCAGAAACTATTAAAAGAGCATGGAACACGTATGGTACAGCCAAGTGATGAGTGGTATATCACAGCAGGACTTCCAATTCCGGAAGAGGAACAGTATGAGGGATATCCACAGATTGAAAATGGCGTAGGTATGGTTCGTTCACTTACAGAGGAGTTCAATGAGTATCTAGAAAAGGTTTCAGGGGATGATAAAACAAGAAATATCACACTTGCGACTGGCGTGCTTGCAGCACCAATCATTAAGGGATTGACTGATAAAATGAAGGACAAATTCCCGAATACTAAGATTACGGTTTATACGATTACCAATGAATTCTTCGGACCGGATATTACCGTAGCAGGACTGCTTACCGGACAAGACATTATCAAGCAGCTTACAGGCAAAGACTTAGGGGATGCCCTGATCTTACCGAATGTTTTGCTTCGAAGCGGGGAAGATATATTATTGGATGATTTAAGGGTAAAAGATATTGAAAATGCTTTACAAACACCTATTCGTATTGTAAAATCAGATGGAGTGTCCTTAATCGATACCATAATTTCCTAATTATGGCGTCTTATTGCATTGCCTTTATAGGGGCAATATGCTGCACGATTAGCAGTCAGGATAATACAAAAGTAAAATAAATGGTTAGGATAAGCGAAAGATATCCTTGGTAAAAATAAACCATTCAAAGTAGCAAAAGTTATTTTGAGGAAAGAGGTAAACATGAGTAGACCAATCGTAGCGATTGTCGGTAGACCAAATGTTGGTAAGTCGACTTTATTCAACGCGTTAGCGGGAGAGAGAATTTCTATCGTAAAAGATACTCCGGGTGTAACAAGAGACCGTATTTATGCGGACTGCACCTGGCTCAACCATGCTTTTACATTAATTGATACCGGTG
>CALZIE010000293.1 GCA_945787565.1 uncultured Lachnospiraceae bacterium | reverse complement strand
CCAGTATACCTTGTAACCATTGTATTCTGCTGGGTTATGGCTGGCTGTTACAACGATACCTGCAATGCACTGAAGCTTTCTTACTGCAAATGATAATTCCGGTGTTGGACGAAGTGCATCAAATCGATATGCTTTGATTCCATTCGCGCATAAGCAAAGAGCTGCTTCCTCACTGAATTCCTGTGACATATTTCTGGAATCATATGCGATTACAACCCCTTTTTCTTCTCCATGCTGCTTCTTTATATAATTGGCAAGCCCTTGTGTGGCTTTTCTAACCGTATATACATTCATTCGGTTATCTCCTGCTCCGATAATGCCTCGAAGACCTCCTGTACCAAACTCTAGATTTTTATAAAAACGCTCCTTAATCTCTGCGTCATTGCCTGCCAGCTGTTTTAATTCTTCCCTAGTGTTTTCATCAAAATACGGATTTTCACACCAGTTCTGATAGTTCTCTAAGTATCCCATTATTATCCTCCATTTTTTCTCGCTCTTTTACATATATTTACTATATTTGTCAATCTTATTATAAAAAAAGAACTAAAAAAAGACAAGCATCTTTTCTATTTTTGAGAACGGAGTAGCTGCTCAGTCTGACTAAGCAGCTTCAAATTCTGATCAATCAGACTGCATCTTTGCTTTACACAGTCTGCACTACGATATGGGTCAGCCGGCGTATGAAACACATAATCCACAAGCCTGTCAATTGTAGTGGTAGCTACATGAAGTCTTGTATCGGAAGAAGCATAATAAATATATACATCTCCGTTTTGCCTTGCAATGGCTCCATTGGTAAATACCACATTGGATACATCACCAATCCGCTCTTCCCCTCTTGGGCCGATTAACAGTCCAGATGGTTTGGCAATTACCTTCCATGGCTCCTTTAAGTCTGTCGCAAAGGCATAAATTACATACCTTAGTCCTGCTGCCGTATTACGGACTCCATGTGCAATATGGATAAAACCTTCCGGCGTCTTAATCGGTACAGCTCCGGCTCCATTCTTTTCTTCGGTTATCGTATGATAAACTCGTCTGTCAATAATGCGTTCTTCCCCTAATACCGGTTTCGTAATATCCTCACAAAGAGCAAATCCAATTCCTCCCCCATTTCCCGTATGAATAAAATCATCCATTGGTCTGGTATAGAATGCATACTTTCCGTCGACAAACTCCGGATGCAATACCACATTTCGCTGCTGGCTGCCATCCTTTGTCGTAAGGTTTGGAAGACGCTCCCATGTCACAAGGTCCTTTGTCCGCACAATGCCCGCCTTAGCAATCGCCGCTGACAAATTACCAGAAGCAGTATCCTTGCTTTCCGAGCAAAATACACCGTAGATATAGCCGTCCTCATGCTTTGTAAGCCGCATATCATATACATTAGTTTCCTCTGGATACAAATCCGGAATTATGACCGGATGGTCTAAAAATTCGAATCCATCAATGCCGGATTTACTTCTTGCAATACCAAAGAAAGACTTCCTGTCATTGCCTTCAATCCTTGCTATCAGATAGAACTGTCCGTCTAATTCAATAGCCCCTGCATTGAAGACTGCATTCACACCAAGACGTTCCATAAAATAAGGATTCGTCTCTTTATTCAGATCATATCTCCAGATTAATGGAATATGTTCCCTTGTGAGCACTGGATACTCATACCGATCAAAAATTCCATTGTAAAAATTCGTTTTATAATTTTCTCTTGTAATCCGTGCATGATAATCAAACAGCATCTCATAGTATTTCTCATGTATCATCTACCAGTCCCTCCTTAATAATTCGAAGCACATCCTGCCATTATGATACGGACATTTCCATGGCTCCACAATTGGATTTTTTATACTAGGCAGTCCATTTTTATCCAGTTTTGCAAACCATTCCGAACCAGGTCTTTTATCTACCATCTTTTCCATTATGTAATGAAAGATATCGACTGAGGCTTCCAAATATTCAACATGGCTTTTATCGTGCTCATAGCCATTTAAAAAGCCGGTAACCGCTTCTGCCTGTACCCACCAAATTCTCTTTTCATTCAAAATGCCACGCTCACACTCATTTAACAAGGAATGATCTTTGTAAGCACTTCGATAGATTTCAGCAGTAAGATCCTTCGTGATTTCAGAAAGCCTTGCAGTATAGGAATCATCTTTTAAAATGGAGAGGGTATGATCAATCAGCCATGCTGCTTCGATATCATGCCCAAAAGAATGCAGATCGATCAGACTGTTCATCTGACGGTCGAAAAAAACTTCCTGTCTATGCAATTCCTTATTATATACCTTATCCGCGATCTGAGTTAAAATATATCGTAATTTTTCTGCAATCTTTGCATTCTTAGTCACCCTATATGCCTCTGTATAGGCCTCTAGCACATGTAGAAGCGTATTCATCGTCTTTTCTGCCATTACACCATTTTCAGAAAGCTTGTCATTGGACACCGGATGAAAGGTAGAGTCGAACGCTTCTAGATATCCATACTCATCCTTCATTCTTTCTTCAATCAAATCAATCAAAGAAAGGACAAGGAATAGAGCCTCCTTATCCCCCATCACCTCATAGTAGGCACTTAGCGCATAAATAGCGAATGCCTGATTATATGTATGCTTGGTACTATCATATACCGTCCCATCATAGTTAACCGACCAGAAAACCCCTCCATTTTCATGATCGATACAGCTATCCTTTAGAAAATTAAAAGCATGTGCCGCATAGCTTAATAGAGATTCATCTTTCAATACTTTTGCTGCATTGGAGAAAAACCACAAAATCCTGCTGTTTAAAATACACCCCTTCACTGCCTTTTTATCAAGCTCTAAATCATAAGACAGATATCCATAAAAACCTCCATATACCTCGTCCTTAAGCCCTTTCCAAAATGGAACAA
>CALZIE010000292.1 GCA_945787565.1 uncultured Lachnospiraceae bacterium | reverse complement strand
AAAAATTGTGAATCACTGTGTTGTAGACCTGAAATTTGTATAATATTGTAAATCTTCTCATTATGGGAATCGGGGGATTCTTATTCTTTGCCTCTCTTCCAATCGTGAATATAACAGCAGACTGTCTAATCCGTATGTCTATTGAGGAAAAGGTTCAGGGGCGTGCATGGGGATTGATCGGAATTATCTCACAGCTTGGATATGTGGTAGCATATGCAATATCCGGATTCTTAGCAGATAACATATTTGAGCCAATGTTTCAGGAAAATGGCATTTTGGCAGACAGCGTAGGCCAATTTATTGGAACCGGAGCAGGAAGAGGAATTGGTTTTTCTTTAATTATAGGAGGTGTGCTGATTATTGTAATCGCAGCCATTTTCTATCAGAACAAAGAGGTACGCAGACTGGAGGATCGATATGTTTCGTAAAATGATTCAGAAGGATTTTAAAAGGAATAAAGTAATCACGATTGCACTGACTGTATTTATTCTGCTGTCCACCATGCTGTTAGCGGCAGCCGTAAGTCTGATTGGAAATCTGACCGGGGCAGTAAGCAAGATGATGGAAGATGCGAAGACACCACATTTCTTACAGATGCATGCTGGAGAGATTGATTATGAGCGTATGGAGGCATTTGCAAAAGAAAATGAGCTTGTAGTCGATTATCAGACATTGCCGGTCTTAAATATCGAAGCCGGAAACATATCCTTAAACAAAAACTCGCTAGAGGGAAGCGTGCAGGACAATGCATTTGTATATCAGAGTACCAAGTTTGATTATCTTCTTGATCTTTCAGGAAATGTAATAGAACCAGAAGATGGTGAAGTATATGTGCCAATCTGTTATCAAAAGGAATTCGGGTTAAAGGTCGGAGAAACACTTACCATTCAGACAGATTCTGCAACCATCACATATCAGATTGCCGGATTTTTGCGGGATTCTCAGATGAACTCCACCTTTGCTTCCTCCAAACGATTTTTAATCAGTAAATCTGAGTATGAGACACTTTCTAAAATAAGCGGTGAAACGGAATATCTGATTGAATTCCGCCTTATCGACCCATCCGAAAGCGGAGCATTTGAAACAGCCTATATGAATGCCGGCCTTGAAGCAAATGGACCGACAATTACCTATCCGTTATTTAAGATGATGAATGCATTAGCAGATGGAATCACTGCAGCTGTCATTATTTTAATCAGTATTTTATGCGTGCTTATTTCTTTTCTCTGCATCCGTTTTACACTGTTAGCTACCATTGAAGAAGACTATCGGGAAATCGGCGTGATGAAGGCACTTGGAATTCAAAACAAAGATATCCGTAAAATGTATCTTGGAAAATACCAGTGGATTGCAAGGATTGGATGTGTAGTAGGCTACGTAGCCTCCATTGGTGTAAGCAGCATCCTCTTAAAGGAAGTTCGCTTGTATATGGGAGAAGGGAAAAATCCAGTGCTTGCCGTTCTTCTTGGAATTGCAGGAACCCTTATCATCTATGGAATTGTAGTATGGTATGTAAGACGGACATTGAGGAAATTAGAGCAGGTATCTGCTATCTTAGCCATCCGTTTCGGTGGGGAAGCAGGAGACAAAAAGACTTCCCTGATTCGCCCATCCATCGCAAAAAAATCCATCCTGCCACTGAATATCCGGCTTGGAATTGGAGATTTAAAAGTACGAAAAAGACTGTATAGTGTGCTATTGCTTATTTTCACACTGGCATCCTTTATTCTAATTGTGCCAGTAAATCTGTATACAACCGTATCTTCCGAACGTTTCATAAGCTATATGGGAGCAGCAGAATGTGATATGCGCTTTGACTTGCAGCAGGAGCAGAATCTAAAAGAAAAGGCAGAAGAAATCATCGAGACATTAGAGAATGACTCTAGAGTGACCAGATCTGCAGTATATGTTACAGCCGTATATCCGGCAGTAGCAGCAGACGGAACGTATGAGAACATCAAAATCGAATCCGGAGACCTGAAGGCATTTCCGATTACGTATTTAAAAGGAAAAGCACCGGAGGCAGAAAATGAAATTGCGTTGTCAAAGAGCAATGCAGATAACTTCGAAAAAGAAGTAGGTGATAGATTAGAAGTCATTCGCAATGGAGAAAAGACCTCTCTAACCGTATGTGGAATCTATCAGGATCTGACCAATGGCGGAAAAACAGCCAAAACCATATGGAGTGAGACCGGAGAAGAGGTTATGTGGTACATCATCTGTGCAGACTTTACAGAAGGCGTAGAGAAAGAAGCCGTTATCGAAGAATATCAGCAGACCTTTTTCTATGCAAAAGTATCAAGCGTTGCTGAATATATCACGCAGACGCTTGGTGGAAGCATCACAAGCATGAAGAAAGTGGCCATACTTGGCATCATCATTGGCTGTATCACCTCTGATATGATTACCATGCTGTTCTTAAAGATGCTTCTTGCAAAAGATCGGATGAATATCGGCATCATGAAAGGAATCGGTTTCTCTAACCACGATATTAGGATTCAGTATATGACACGTACCACCACAGTATTAATCATCGGCCTTGTATTAGGAGCAGTATTAGCCAACACATTAGGAGCATTCCTTGCCGGACTTATCTTGTCCACACTAGGAATTTCCAAAATCCATTTCATTACAAACTGGTTGTTATCGTACGCCGCATGTCCGCTTCTCTTAGCAGTCTGTGTCATTCTAGGAACCATAGCCTGCATGAAGAAGGCTGGCAATGTGAATATCGCAGAAAGCGTAAAAGAGTAGGGGGATCATATATCATATGGAGACCATATTAAAAGCAGAAAAAATAAATAAATCCTATGAAGGAGAAGGAAAAAAGAACATCATCTTAAATAATTTATCCTTAGAAATCAAAAAAGGAGAATTCGTAACGGTAATGGGCCCATCCGGATCCGGTAAGTCGACTCTGTTATATTGTGTCAGTGGCA
>CALZIE010000291.1 GCA_945787565.1 uncultured Lachnospiraceae bacterium | reverse complement strand
ACTTTGTGACCAAAGTAATTGCAAGAGCGCTCCAGATGGGGGGATCGAACGCTTGTATGAAACGTATCGTAGCGGCACCGACAGCAGGAGCATGTGGCGTTATGCCAGCGGTCCTCACTACTTATTATGATGAAAAGAAAGTAGAAAATGAAGAAATCATTCATGCATTATATGTAGGTGCCGGAATCGGACAGGTTATTGCTTATCGCGCATTTATCGCCGGTGCAGCCGGCGGATGTCAGGCGGAAATCGGAAGTGCATCTGCGATGGCAGCAGGTGCTTTAGTAGCCCTAAAAGGTGGTACAGCAGAGCAGATTGCATCTGCCTGTGCAATGGCTTTAAAAAATCTGCTAGGACTTGTATGCGATCCGGTTGCAGGTCTTGTGGAAGTACCATGTGTAAAACGTAATGTAGTCGGAGCTGTGAATGCCCTTGCAGCTGCGGATATGGCATTAGCGGGAGTCACTAGCGCAATCCCTGCCGATCAGGTTATTGATGCGATGCGTGCGGTCGGAGAAAGCATGGATGCATCGCTTCGTGAAACAGGAGAAGGTGGTCTTGCAGCTACTCCAAAGGGAAGAGAAGTTGCACGTCGTCTTCGTGGACTAGCAGATGTGGATGCCTGATTTTTACTAGCGCGGATAGATGGTAGATGAAATTGTTAGTGAGATCTTGTGAAATAGTAAGAATCTTATCAGGAAATGTAAATGAATGATCTGAAAAATTAGGAAGCTTATCAGAAAATGTGAAAGAACGATCTGAAAGAGTAAGAAGCTTATCAGAAAAACGTGAAAGAATGATCTGAAAGAGTAAGAACCTTATCAGAAAACGTAAATGAATGCTTTGGAAAATAAAAATACCTCACAGCCTCGGGCATTATGCCAGCTGGGAGGTATTTTTTATTCATGAAAAGATAACATCATCTCATGCAGTGCTTTTAAGATTGTAGCGCCTTCCTCTGGTGAGAATTTAGCAGAACAAATCATGGCTTCTGGAATATGAGCCGCTTTTTGTTTCAAGGCTTTTCCTTCTTCTGTCAGGCGAATATATACATTACGTTCATCTTCCGCGCTTCGTACTCGTGTTACGTAATGCTCATTTTCCATCTTTTTTAAAAGAGGGGTAAGGGTACCCGAATCTAAGTATAATTTTTTCCCTAATTCTTTCACTGTTATATCATCTTTTTCCCAGAGAGCGAGTAAAGTGATATAAGAAGTATACGTCAGATTCAGTGGATCCAGCAATGGTTTGTATTTACGAATGATCTCTTTGGAACATACATAAAGGGCAAAACAGAGCTGATTATCCAGTTTCAGATATTCATTTTGAACAGGTGTGATATCTGTATTTGTATTAGGTGTCATAATGTTACCAGACCTTTCGATTTTATACAACTTAATTGTAATGAATTTGGGGAGGAATGTCAATATGATTGGTCAGAAAAATAAATAAGAGACCGAAGAAATCCTTCTTAAGTGCATATTAAAATCAGAATCGACAAGATAAATATAGAAAATGGTGCAATATTACTAGAAAAAATGATAATTTTATAGAAAATTTGACAATGATGTGGAAAATAATTTTATGGGTGCACTTTTCCCCTATGATGTGCTAAAATGGTTAAGCAAGAAAGACATATGCATATATGGAAAAAGTATTTGACAATATTCTTGCATAGTAGTATACTTTAGCAAATATATGTAATTCATATATTATTACTATGAATTCAAATAATGAGATCAAAGGAGAATGTGTTATGAAAATGTTTAGTGTAGTCATGTGCAGCTTAATGGAAGAAATGATGAATATGAGCAAAAAACGTCGAATGCAATCTCACCTTTGTTGTAAATAGAATGCAGCCAAACGTATCGGATTATCCATACAAGCTGTCATAATAGTAAGGTACGATCGCAGGAGGCATATTTTTGTTATGTTCCTGCTTTTTTTGTGCCTTGATATGGAGTACAGTGACTCGTTCACCATCAGTACAAGAGCATGGCAGGGTATAAAAATCCGGAAGGAAAAGTTAGATATAAATGGAGGAAATCATGAGCGGGACAAATCCAATCATAAAGTTAGTGAATTTAGATAAGGTTTATGAGAGCAAGCAGAATAAAGTGCATGCATTAGACAATATAAACTTGGAAATTATGGAAGGTGAAATCTTTGGTATTATCGGGTTAAGCGGTGCAGGAAAATCAACACTGGTTCGATGTATGAACCTGTTAGAGCGTCCGACATTCGGTGAGGTAGTATTTAATGGTCAGAATTTAACAAAGCTATCTTCTTCTGAGTTATCAAAAGCACGTCAGGAAATCAGCATGATCTTTCAGCAGTTCAACCTTCTAATGCAGAGAACCGCACTAGACAATGTATGTTTTCCGCTTGAGATTGCAGGAATGAAGAAAAAAGAAGCCAGAGTAAAGGCAATGGAATTATTAAAGACAGTAGGACTTGAAGATCGTGCCAAAGCATATCCGGCACAGTTATCCGGTGGCCAAAAGCAGAGAGTCGCGATTGCAAGAGCGCTTGCAACCAATCCGAAAGTACTGTTATGTGATGAAGCAACCAGTGCATTGGATCCTACAACAACAAGATCCATTCTCGCTTTATTAAAAGAAATCAATCAGAAATTTGGCATTACTATCATCGTTATTACGCATGAGATGGCCGTAATCGAAGAGATCTGTCAGAGAGTGGCAATCATCGATCAGAGCAAGATTGCAGAGATGGGAAATGTGATTGATGTGTTTGCAAGACCACAGTCAGAAATTGCAAAGAAACTTGTATTTAATGGCGTGGGCAAGGAAGCAGAGATTACACAGGGAAATACATATCGTATTATCTTTGATGGACGTTCCTCCTTTGAACCAATTATTTCGAACTTAGTTATGGAGTGTAAGACACCGGTTAATATTCTGCATGCAGATACAAGAAATATTGATGGCAGTGCAGTA
>CALZIE010000290.1 GCA_945787565.1 uncultured Lachnospiraceae bacterium | reverse complement strand
TGCTTCATCTGCTTTAATTCATCCATAAATTCTGAAATACTGCCTAATTCCTCACAGATTTCTTCTTCTGTTTTCCCATTCTTAATTCCTGCGTCAAAATGCTCTTCATAGTCATTGAGAATCTCATCTCTTAACTCTGCATCCTCATTGATCAATTCCTGTTTTAACCTTGCCATATACTCTTCTTTTTTCATTCCGAATCCTCCATTCAAAACTACCTAAGTTATTGCATGTTATTCACCTTAATTAATAAAACGACTTACTGCTTCTACGAACGAGTTCCATTCCTCTTTTAGATTTTTCTGATATTCCTTTCCTTTCGCTGTCAGATGATAGTACTTTCTTGCCGGACCGGCATCAGACTCTACTAAGTAGGTCTCTACATAAGCATCATCCTTCAAACGTTTTAATATTAAGTAAAGCGTGCCCGTTGCAATTTCCATTTCATTCGAGATAGCATCCGTCAGCTGATATCCGTACTGATCCGCATTCATAAGCTGTGAAAGAACACATAGCTCAAGCGCACCTTTTTTAAATTGAGCATTCATTTGCCACCCTCCTTTTTCTATATATTACCACATAGTATTCTACATTGCAATATACTGTTTAAAAAATAATAGAATAAGTATGTTTCCTCCGTTCAATCCTCCCATAATGCCTCTCCGCCTTTTAATATTCAGTACATTCAATAGCAAGCAAAAAAATAGGCGGAATTCCATGAATACGAAACACACTTTTTGTGTCTGGTATTCATGAATCCCGCCCTCTTGCTCGAGCTTTTCTAAATACGGAAAATATATCTCCCCCATATCTGGTACTTGTATCACACAGAATACACTACCAAGACATTAGCATCCGATCCACTCTCTTAGCTCTCTTAAGTAGAAGACTTTAATTAGAAGACTTCTTCTCAAGATCTAATTTCTCTATAAATAAATATTTTCTTACCAAGAATAACAAATTGATTGCAATAATTCCGATTAAGGAGTTCAGCATAGACATATGCTCTACAATAAGCTGTCTTGCAATCGCAAATAGCAATACTTCAATTACGGTATTCAGGTTTTGCTTACAAATCATTTTCAAAAATTCAATGCCGATTACTACATCAAAAACCGTACTCATATACGAGTTAAACATTTCTGTTGTCTCAAGTCCTGTGCTAACAGTTAATAGCTGTTTCCCCAGGGTAATAAATGATAGCACGATTGCAATAATCAAAAATAAAGATACAGCTAGTTCTAATAAATGAGTCAATGGATAAATCCAATTCTTAAGTGTTCTTTTATAACGATCTTTCATCATTCCTCCGGTTTTTAACAGTTTTCATACTTATGATAGCATGCAAAAATCAGATAAAGTTTATTCATTCATTTACGCACGCTGGCTCAAAATTCGCTGTAATTCCATTACCTCTGTCTGCTGTAGAGGCTCATTGCTGATATACTCAACTAAGAAGGTATTAAGTGAACCATTAAATAGCTTATCTAATAAAACTTTCGTTTCCATGCGCTGTACACTTTTCTTGGAAATGGCTGCTCGGCATAAGAAGCCCGGATCCTCTCTCGTAATCGCGCCCTTATCGATCAATCTCTTTATTACTGTGTAAGTAGTATTCTTTTCCCAACCTATGTATTCTTTGATAATCTTTGCAATATCCTTCGCAGCCAAAACTTTATTTGACCACAATAATTCCATAACATTTAATTCACCTTCATGCAATCTTATCTCACCCATAGTATCACTCCTTTTCACTTAGAAACTGTCTGAAATTGGTTTTAAGCAATAAGTCTATTTATCTCTACGTTTGTAGAATTGTGTACCTTTATATTATCTAAAAAGCATTATTTTGTCAATATAATTTTCCAGTTATTGAGCATAATATACAAAATATTAAACCATAATATGCCTAAAAGAGACACAGTTATCTCTATCTTTACAATAACTATGTCTCTTCCCCATTTTTATCTATATCGTGCTTTTATTTTAATAATCTGACCTATTTCTGCTCTTTTGCTAACTGAATGAAAGTATCAATCAATTCCGCATAGGACTGTAAAGAGCTTCTCCAGAATGCTGCATCTGTAATATCAATATCTGCCATTGCTGCAACATCTTCTACACTAGAAACCGTTGTCGCTCTTAATAATTCTTTATATTTTGGAAGGAACTTCTCCCCTTCTTCCAAATATCTTACATAAAGACCACGTGCAAATAATCCACCAAACGCATATGGATAGTTATAGTAATTCAAATCGGTACGATAATAATGGCTCTTGCATACCCACATAAATGGATTCATCTGAGACTGATCAAGTCCATTTCCATATGCTGCTTTCTGTGCGGCTGTCATCATATCACAAAGTTCATCTGCAAACATAAAGCTATCTTTTCTCTTTTCAAATACAGAATCTTCAAATAAGAATCTGGAATAGATATCACAGATAATCTGTGTTACATCCTGAAGCTGGCTTTCAATTAGCACCAATTTCTCCATGCCTTCCGCTTCTGCAATAGCAGCATTCATAATTACCGTTTCATTAAATGTGGAAGCTGTCTCTGCAACTGGCATTGTATAGCCGGTATTTAACGGACGATGATCCTGAATCTGCTGTCCATGGAATGCATGACCAAGCTCATGTGCCAATGTAACCACATCACTAAAGGAACCATCAAAGTTTGTTAAAATTCTACTCTGTCCGATAAATGGAAGGTTAGAACAAAAAGCTCCGCCTACCTTTCCGTCATGAGGATAGAAATCAATCCAAGATTCATCAAATGCACGTGTGATCATATCCGCTAATTCCTCAGAAAATCCTCTGAAATGATTTACTAAATACTCCTTCGCCTCTTCTGTCGTATATGTCTTTCCACTTTCTCCAATTGGAGCAAATAGTTCATACCAAGGAAGGCCATTTTCATATCCTAATAGCTCTGCCTTTGCACGTAAATATTCATGAAACTTAGGAAGATAC
>CALZIE010000289.1 GCA_945787565.1 uncultured Lachnospiraceae bacterium | reverse complement strand
AAAAAAGGAATCTGAAAGCCTTGAAATTACTGGCTTAGAGATTCCGAGAGATTATGGAAAAGAAAAAGGAGGAGATTATTTCTCCCCTTTTTTCTCTTCCTTTTTTTCGTCTTTCGTTTCTTCTTTATCCGGTGTTTTAAACAGCACTTTCAATACAAGTGCTCCCCCGCCGAAGATGCCGATCAGCATAAGGAGGTATACATAAAGGGACGTGGTTCTGAAATGAAACTCGGTTCCCATAATCACAGAAGTGATAATAATCAAAACACCTGCGAATGTAACAAGTTTAGGCACAAAGGAATTATCCATTACAAAAAGCATGATAATGCCTACAATAAAAGGAACTACAATTAGTCCGGCACCTACCTGAAAGTTTCCGATTCGGAAGGAGGCAAAGCCGGTATGTACGGATACATTCTGAGAAAAGGTATAGAAGCCGGTAACGACAAGTGCAAATCCGATTAAAAATTCATACAGTTCATTTCGGGGGTTCTTCTTTTTTGGGTTACTCATAAAACGATCCTTTCTTTTATAAAATAGGAAAAAGAATTGAAAATATCTGGTATTTAGTATACCATCTAAATATGGAAAATTCTACATAAAAATGGGTGGAATAATAGACAAAGAAAGGGGAATAAAATGGACATAATGTGGAAAAGGGTTCAGACGGAAGAAGAAATCAGGCAGTTAGCGTCGATTGCAGACGAAGTATGGCATCAGCATTTTTCCTCGATTCTGTCATCGGAACAGATTGATTATATGTTGGATAAGTTTCAGTCGGAGCATGCGATGACAAAGCAGATGAAAGAAGACGGATATGAGTATTATTTTATTATGGCCGATGGAGTAGCGGTCGGCTATACCGGAATCAAAAGAGAGAAGGAAATGCTGTTCTTAAGCAAGCTCTATGTCTTAAAGCGTTACCGGGGAAATGGATATGCCAGTCAGACATTTCATTTCCTAAAAGAAGAATGTAAAAAGAGCGGGCTGAAAGGCATGTACCTGACCGTAAACCGCTATAATGATTCCACCATCGCCATTTACAAAAAGACTGGTTTCAAGACAGTACGCACTCAGGTGACGGATATCGGAAACGGTTTCGTGATGGACGATTATGTAATGGAATTGATGGCATAAAAGAAAAACGGATTTCCACCTCTTGACTTCTGAAAGGAATATGATATAATAATTTACAATTCGTTTTGATTGATTTACTTGTTTACAATACAACTGGAAAAAGCAGGATAACAGAGAGTGAATCTGTTTTAGATAAGCATGAACGCGTTGATGAGAAGAGTAGGTTGCGGAGCATTTCAGAGAGGGGTCGTTGCTGTGAGTACCCTAATGCAGAACCAATTGAAAACTACCTCGGAGTGGCCTTAATACGGTCCGTTGATTACGTTATAATCCAATGAAGCCGGGATTTAGATCCAAAGAGGGTGGAACCGCGAGCATACGCTCGTCCCTTTCGATACTTTTACAAGTAGTCGAAAGAGACGAGCTTTTTTTATTTTATAAAATCGACATACTATAACGATTAGATCCTGTTCATAAATGGATCAGGAGTACTCAGATTTTAATTCAGAAAGGAAGATAGACTTATGAAAATCACATTAAAAGATGGTTCAGTAAAAGAATATGCATCCGCAATGTCCGTATTTGATATTGCAAAAGACATTAGCGAAGGTCTTGCAAGAATGGCATGTGCCGGCGAAGTAAATGGTAAGGTAGTAGACTTAAGAACAGTAGTAGACTCTGACTGCGAACTTAGCATTTTAACATTCAACGATGAGGAAGGTAAGGCAGCATACCGTCATACAGCATCTCACGTATTAGCAGAGGCAGTAAAGAGATTATATCCAGATACAAAACTTGCAATCGGACCATCCATCGATACAGGTTTTTACTATGACTTCGACTGCACACCACTTGATCGTGCAGCGCTCGATGCATTAGAAAAAGAAATGAAGAAGATCATCAAGGAAGGTGCTGAAATCGAACGTTTCGAACTTCCTCGTGCAGAAGCAATCAAATTCATGGAAGAAAAAGGCGAACCTTACAAAGTAGAATTAATCAATGATCTTCCAGAAGATGCGGTTATCTCTTTCTACCGTCAGGGCGATTTCGTTGACCTTTGCGCTGGTCCTCACTTAATGAGCACAAAGCCTCTTAAGGCAATCAAATTAATCAATTCTTCAGGTGCTTACTGGAGAGGTTCTGAAAAGAATAAGATGTTAACACGTGTTTACGGTACTGCATTTACAAAGAACTCTGATTTAGATGAATTCATGCAGCACTTAGAAGACATCAAGAAGCGTGACCATAACAAGTTAGGCCGTGAAATGGAAATATTCGCAACTGTTGATGTTATCGGACAGGGTCTTCCACTTCTTATGCCAAAGGGTGCTAAGATGATCCAGACACTTCAGAGATGGATTGAAGATGAAGAAGAAAGACGCGGTTACATGAGAACAAAGACTCCATTAATGGCGAAGAAAGATCTTTATGTAATCTCCGATCACTGGGGCCATTACAAAGAAGGTATGTTCGTACTTGGTAATGAAGAAGATGAAAACTCAGAAGTATTCGCTCTTCGTCCAATGACATGTCCATTCCAGTACTATGTATACAAACAGAGCCAGAAGTCTTACCGTGACCTTCCTTGCCGTTATGGTGAAACATCTACATTATTCCGTAATGAAGATTCCGGTGAAATGCATGGTTTAACACGTGTACGTCAGTTCACAATCTCTGAAGGTCACTTAATCGTAACTCCAGAACAGATTGAAGAAGAATTCAAGGGCTGTGTTGACCTTGCGAAATACTGCTTAACAACATTAGGTCTTCAGGATGACGTAACATACCGTTTATCTAAATGGGATCCAAACAACAAGGAAAAATACCTTGGTGATGCAGCAGCTTGGGATCGTGTACAGGATAAGATGCGTGAAATCTTAACACACTTAGGAATCCAGTTTACAGAA
>CALZIE010000288.1 GCA_945787565.1 uncultured Lachnospiraceae bacterium | reverse complement strand
CTTTTGTTATCATATCTTTATGGTTAATTTAAAAAGTATAGTTAAAGTTCATCCAGTTCTTCACCACTTCGTTCCAAAATGTTAGCAGCCAGTTTATCCGCAACTTGAATTATTGTAACTAAAGGGTAGAGTTTCTGTGAAGTATCAAAACATCTTTGGTCTTCATAACTATTTAGGTTGAGTCCCCAAGCTCCCATATGCCAGCGGATTGCCAACATTTCATCATCTGTTAATGATATACCATTGCAGAGTAAGAGAATAACAGATTTTTCTCCATGACCCATAGGAAAATTCTTATAGGATATTTTATAACCTTCACTATCTTCCCAAGTTCCAATTGCTGTTTTCTTTTTCTTGACAGTACGAAAATAGATATCACTTTTACATACATCATGAAGAAGACTTGCAATGATTACATTATCTCTTTCTACCTCTTTCTTTATTCCTGGTTCTAATGCAATCATTCCTTCCCAAACCATAAGGGCAGCTTTGCAGGTATTAAGTGAATGCTTTACTAATCCTCCTTCAACATTAAGGTGGTGTGACGAAGAAGCTGGTGCAGTAAAGAATCCCATTTTCTCCAAACCATCCAATAAATCTTCGACTCCATCACGATTTGTAGAACGAAGTAACTCTATAAATTCCTCCTTAGCGCTCATATAATTTCCTCAATGATTTTTAATATTAATTCAATATCTAAATATTTTGTATTTCAGACCTAAAGGTACAAAATAATGATGATATAATTAACTTTTTAAGCAATAAAAGAATGTTAGTCAGTGCTACCACATTTAGAATATCAAACATTTTATATTGATAGGTTAGGCAACACGCCGAAGAATAAGACAGTAGATAACTAACTAATTCGTAACCTATTACTATTATGAGCTGGTAACTGTAGCTCATTGTCAATTACTTAAACCTTATTCGTAATTACATATTACAAAAAAAGAACCTAAAAAGAAACCTTAATTCATTACAAAAGAGATTGTGTCTTGGAACATTTTTGTCTGAGTTCCTGGATTAAAGTGTACCTCTTTTTGAATTTGTATTGTAGTTCTCTTTTATGTTTCAGATAATCTACCGGTTTGACGGCTGAAAATGATTCTACTTTGTTCTTTGGGTTATGGTATGTCACCTCACAATCCATGTTCATCCAATGGGTTAAACGAGAAGTTTTACTATCTTTGCAGGTATATCGAATTAACATATAACTCAAATAAACTTTTTATATTATGACTTATACTTTTGAGATTTGTGCCAATTCGGCTGAGAGCTGTCTGGCAGCACAGGAAGGTGGAGCACACAGAGTTGAACTTTGTGCGGCTATGCCTGAAGGCGGTACTACTCCTTCGTTTGGTGAAATTAAACTGGCTCGCAAACTGATTGATATCCGTTTGCACGTAATTATCCGTCCTCGCGGAGGTGATTTCCTTTATTCTCCATTGGAACTTGATATTATGGAGGAAGATATCCGCGCTGCAAGAGAAGCAGGAGCAGACGGTGTGGTATTTGGCTGTCTTACTCCCGATGGAGAACTTGATATGCCGGCCATGACAAGACTGATGAAGGCTTCTGAAGGAATGGCTGTTACTTTCCATCGCGCTTTTGATTATGTTAAAGACCCTAAGAAAGTTATGGAGACTCTTATAGAAATGGGGGTAGACAGAATTCTTACTTCGGGACAGCAGCCTTCTGCCATTAAGGGTGCGAATCTTCTGGCCGAGCTGGTGAAACAGGCTGACGGAAGAATTATAATTATGCCAGGATGTGGCGTAAACGAATCAAATATTGCAGAACTTGCAAAGATTACAGGTGCGTCGGAATTCCATTTCTCTGCCAGAGAAAACAGAGAAAGCCGGATGCAGTTACGCAACCCGGCTTTGTCTATGGGTGGACCGGTTGTTATCGATGAATATATTAATCCGGTAACGACTGCCAACCGTGTCCGTAATACTATCAAGTCACTTACAGACCATGTATAACGTGAATCATTTGTTCACCTAATCCAATGGTATAACCATCTATTTCGAATACTACGCGGTTGAATGTATCGCCTATGATAAATACAGGCAGATGACCGCCGTTATTCAGTTTCATGTTTTCGGCTATCTCCTTGCGTATCTTACCATCGGTATCGATACCATAGGTGATAGTTGAAGGCAGATTAGGGAAGTCTTTTGGATTGAATTTCTTGTATGATTCTTCGTCAGGGAAGAGCAATACCATCTTACGTCCCCATTTTTCAAAATCGTCTTTCTTGATTTCTATGTCCTTGAGGGCATGATTTGTAGGTTCCTGACCAACTCCTAAAATTCCGACTACAAAGTATCCTCTGCCTGTGGTGTTGAGAATTGTAGTCTCTTCTTTTGTATCTACGGTCTGGTATTTTGATTCAGAATTGAAGCTACCTATTACTCTTATTTCTTCTGCATTGTCGCGCATCACAAGCTCAAGATTGGTTGTCTTGCCTTCTTCTATAGTGAAGAATGTGATATTGCTCATTACACCTCCGTTGGCCATACGGCTTCCTGTTACAAGCATGTAATATCCTGTTTCGAGTGCTGCGCCGTTTTTAAGAAGTGATTCCCATGTGGTTTCATCGTATGGGTAGTTCAGCAACTTGAATGTTCCGTTTTCGTATTTTGAGATACTGAAATGAGAGTAATATTTAGGGTTCGACAAACGTGAAATAGGTTTGTAGGTAGCCTTAAGTGTACCTTCCGAAGGCTGGGATGAAACAGCTGCATCGAAGTTTACCTGTACTCTTTCATTGTTCTGCATGTAATATATGTTTCCGTTTACCTCGTCTTTCCATGCAGGAATATTAAGACTTCTTGCTGCTGCTACAAAGAATATATCGCGTGAATTGGCATCAACTACACGACTCTTCCATGTACCTGCCGGCGATGTTACTGTAGATCCTGTGTTAAGGTCGGTACGGATAGTAAGACTGTCTTTGCACCAGTTGACAAGCTGCTGAGGATCTTTCTTGAAGCTTTCGGCAAGAGTTG
>CALZIE010000287.1 GCA_945787565.1 uncultured Lachnospiraceae bacterium | reverse complement strand
TTTAATTCTTCATACTCATATTGTTCCAACGTAAGCTCATTATTCTCTTTAAAGTTCTCTAACTTCTTAGTCACATCGGCCAAAGGCTGTGTTATGGATTTCGTTAAGTTTTCCGTGAACATAATCGAAATCACCAGTGCAATTGCCATACTGACTAAAATAGCAGGCATTAACAAAAGCAGATACTCGGTCGATCCGGCAAATGGAATTGCTACCCTTAGATAGTAATCTGCCTTATTCGATTTCATTGCAATGTACATCATATTGGTATTGAGGGTACTTGAATAACGGGTAGAATATCCGATTCCTTCTTGTTTCGCTTGCACGATTTCTTCCCTATTCGCATGATTTTCCAATCTCATGTATTCTGCAACCTCACTATCCGCACATACTGCTCCATCTCCATCTAAAATCGTAAACCTTGTGATTTTATTATTGACTAGCTTCTGTAAAGATGTAATCTGGCTCTGCAGATCCATCTTGTAATCAATCGATTCATCTAACATCCGAAGGGTTACTAGCATATCTTCTTTTGTATTGTTCAAAATCACCCGGCTTACCGTAATATAGAAAAAGATACCACTAAAGAATACTGTGAATATCAGCACAAGAATAAATTTTTTTAATATTGCTTTTCCCATAATCCGTATTTTCTCCTCTATTCATTTACAAAACGATACCCGACACCCCGTACCGTCTTAATGAACATCTGATTCTCCTCTCCAATCTTCTGGCGCAGAGTACGAATATGAATATCTAAGGTTCTAGATTCCCCGGTATATCCATATCCCCAGATCTGAGTTAACAGTTCCTCTCTTGTCACAACTTTCGTCTCATGCTCGATCAGATATAATAAAAGTTCATATTCCTTGAAAGTCAATTCCATTTTCTCTTCCTTCTTAAAAATTTCTCTTGTACTTGGACACAGACGTATTGTTCCAAATGTTTTTTCTTCCACGATATGTTCTTCTTCCATACGTCTTAAGAGAGAACGTATTCTTGCACACAGCTCTAACACGCCAAACGGTTTTGTCATATAATCATCTGCACCGTTATCAAGACCAATTACCTTATCGATTTCTTTATCTTTTGCTGTCAGAAGGAGAATGGGCATCCGTTTAAATGCCGTACTCTTTCGTATTTCCCTGATTGCATCCACTCCACTCATCCCAGGAAGCATCCAGTCAAATACCATAAGGCTCGGTTTTATCTTTCTCATCGCGCAAAGCCCTTCTTCTGCTGTTTCAAATGCCTCTACTAGATAGCCAAATCCCTGTAATGCCACTTTAATCAATTCCCGAATATTCTCTTCATCTTCCACAACATAAATCCGTTTCATAATCCATCCCCCTCTTCTCTCCTACAATGCAAAACAGGGTGAGCTAACACCTCACCCTTTTCTGCTTTACAGAATTCTTATATTATTTACTGCACCAGTCTCATGGAACTCCGTCCATTCACAGATATTGACTGCATGATCCCCGATTCGCTCCATGTACTTTGCAATCATAAGTACATCAATGCAGCTGTCCGCCTGGGCGCCAGAAGTCTGAAGCATCATAATCACATCTGCCTTTACCTGGTTAAACAGGTCATCGACCTTATCATCTAATGCCATCGTTTCTCTTGCTGCTTTTACGTCACACTTAATAAATGCTTCCACTGCATTATGAACCATTTGCTTTGCTACCATTGCCATCTTTGGAATTGGTTTTACAAAGTCGTATGCATTCGTATTCTTAATTCGGATTACCAACTCCGAAATATCCGCTGCATGATCCCCGATTCGCTCCATATCCGTCACTACCTTAAGGGCTGTGGTCACAATACGAAGATCCTTTGCCACTGGCTGCTGTCTTAAGATCAGAGACAGGCATTTGGATTCAATGACACGCTCCATATCATTTACCGTACGGTCCCCTTTGATAATCTCATTTGCTAAGACATCATCCTGTTCCTGAAATGCTGTGATGACTTTATCAATTGCTTCTTCAATCAGGCTCCCCATCTGGGTTAAGTCATGGTTTAATGACTGTAATTCCTGTTCAAAACTAAATCTTGCTGACATATGATTTCCCCTTTTTATAATTATGTGAACGTATTTCTTTCTAATCAGCCGAATCTTCCGGTAATATAATCCTCGGTACGCTTATCGATTGGTCTGGAGAATAATCCTTCTGTTGTCTGATATTCTACGACCTCTCCTGTTAAGAAAAACGCAGTATAATCAGAGATTCTGGCCGCCTGCTGCATGTTATGGGTTACAATCGCAACGGTATATTTCTCTTTTAAGTCTGCCATCAGATCCTCAATCTTAAGTGTGGAAATTGGGTCAAGTGCACTAGTTGGCTCATCCATTAATAATACTTCCGGTTCTACTGCAAGTGCTCTTGCAATACAAAGACGCTGCTGCTGTCCACCAGATAAGCCTAATGCGGATTTTTTAAGACGATCCTTCACTTCATCGAATAAAGCTGCTCCACGAAGGCTTTCTTCCACAATTCGGTCTAACTCTGCCTTACTTTTAATACCGTGGATTCTTGGGCCATATGCGATATTATCATAAATACTCATTGGAAATGGATTTGGCTGCTGGAATACCATTCCGACTTTCTTACGAAGCAATGTGGTATCTACCATCGGGCTATAGATATCTTCCCCATCCAATAATACATTTCCGTTTATTTTAACATTCGGCACTAAGTCGTTCATACGGTTTAGTGTCTTTAAAAAGGTAGATTTACCGCATCCGGACGGACCAATAAATGCTGTGATGGCTTTCTCCTTGATTGGCATATTAATATCTTTTAGTGCATGGTTCTCACCATAATAAAGATTTAAATGTTCGGTAATTATTTTTTCATTCTTCAATGCTTAATCCTCCTGCATCTTTATAGAAAAGCTTCCCCGTTTGGGTGCTGTCATTCTCTGATTACTGTCTTCTTTTTCTTTTGCAGAATCAAAACTATTCTACTATCTGCGATTTACATCTAACCTCTTGCTGATTAGCTTTGTCAGCATA
>CALZIE010000286.1 GCA_945787565.1 uncultured Lachnospiraceae bacterium | reverse complement strand
CGGAGAGTTTTTGATTCATAGGGAATTGCAGAGCAATTTCCTATGAATTAAAAAATCCCCTTACGGATAATACTCGGTTTCGATCGAAATAATTGTCCACCTAACGAATAAAACCTCCCTATTGCTTATGCTACTCTAGCACAAACAATAGGGAGGTTTCTTTCATCCTTAATATGAAATTGGTTCGCTTCTTTTAAATTCCTGTCCCATGCTTCTATGGCGCTGCTGAACTTTACCAACACCAATCTTTTTTTCTCCGCGGAAGAAATTTTCTTTCTTTTTCTTTTCTTCTAAGAGCTGTTTCATTCTTTCCATATCTTTCATTGACATATGATATGCCTCCATTTCGGTAATTCCTTAAACAAAGTATCTCTTTTCCAGAATTTATTTCACTCTGAAGCAGAGAAAGTATGGTCTATATTCTAACATGGGATTGATTGTTAAGCAAGAAGATTATTCTTACAGCACACTCTCCACCCTTCACTTAGGGATAGAATAACTCCTTAGATTGCACCTTGTATTACTCAAAAAATAATACAATAACAGATCCCCAAATCGTCAATAAAATATTGCCTACCGCATAGGTCATCGTATAACTTAAAACCGGTATATTGCTTTTCGCCTTCTCACAAACAGCTCCAAGAGATGCCGTTGTGGTCATCGCTCCGGCACATGCGCCTAAAATCAATGCCCCATTCCATTTGAAAATATATTTTCCGATCAGGACGCCAACGATAAGTGGAATCAGCGTAACCAGCACTCCTGCATTCTTCCTGTAAATCGATTTCTAATATTTTAGGTGCAATAATGGATAAGAATGTAACACTTCCAATCGTGCCAAAAATATAAGTGACGGCATATCCGATTGGAATAAAGTCAGACATCCTTTTCATTTGTTCGGCGGTAACAGGCAAACCAGCTGTAGCATCCTGTCCAACACCAATGATCGAGGACTGAGTCAGTGCTCCGGATAATCTCTCAGGCATTGAATAAACCAATTCATAATTTCACCTGCCTTCTCGATTACATTGTCTTTGCTTTTGCCTTCTTCCAGCTTTCTACATAGCTTGTGAAAATTTCATTAATGGCTTTTCCGATATTCACATAGGCATCATCTGTTAAGTTCGCTAATGATATACGAATCGACCAGTCCGGCCCCTTAAAGCCATTGCCATTCAATAAGACAATGGCATAATCTTTTGCCAAATGATATAGCATATCCCAAGGTTTATAATGAGAGGTTAGATATCCTACAAAATCCTCGCCATGCGCTAATCTTGCCCAGACCAATAAATCAATCTGTCGATAATAAGCTGTGCTATGATTCTGAATATACAGAGGCAAGTCTAAATTTTCATAAAGCAACTTTAATCGTCTCTTACAAATATCCTTTGTTTGTTCTTTATAGATATTCTCCTCATCCAATAACGCAAATGCAGAGAAAATCATCATTTGGATTTGCTGTGGTGTTGATAATCCTGCCGTATGATTTAATGCTACCTGCCTGCTGTCTGCTACAATTCGATCAATGAATTTCAATTTTTTCGGTTCATCGGTAATCGTTTGATAGCGGCTAATCACCTCTTCCCGATCTACCGTTGAAAGTTTTCCTAATAAACTCTCAAAAACATTTTCCTGGTGAACGGCAATCACACCTAAACGCCATCCTGTCACACCAAAATATTTGGAAAAGGAATATACGCCAATCGTATTGTATGGAATTTCTGTCATTAAGGATTTAAAATCATCTGCAAACGTACCATATACATCATCCGTAATGATCATCAATTCCGGATTTTTTGTCTGAATCAGCTCTTTTAGATACGCAATGGCAGATTCGTCTATCGCAACAGACGGTGGATTGCTTGGATTCACTACAAATAATGCCTTAATATCGGTATCTGCAACCTTATCCAACTGTTCTTTCGGATATTGCCATGTATGTCTGCCTACTTCATTTACACAGCTGGCATGAATAAACGTAACTTGAAAATTATAACGACTTAATTCTGGAATCTCCAGATAAGGAGTAAAAATAGGTACCATCAAGGCAATATGATCCCGCCTTCTTAATAGATGGTTTGCAATGAGCGTATCAAAGATATAGCACATCGCTGCGGTGCCACCTTCTACGGCAAATAAATCATAATCCTTTTTGACAGGTAAATGCCCACTCATTTCTTTTATGAGATACGTATAGACTATTTTTTCTGTATGCCATAGCATTCGATCCGGAATGGGATAATGATCGCCTATAATTCCATCCACCATCTCATAAACCCAATCATCCGGTACAAACTGATGTTTTTCGATTCCGTACTCTACAATTGCTTTCAGCAATGCCATTCCAGGAAGATTTTCATGCTCTTTCGCATATGCCATAAAACGTCCTGCAATGCCAGCTCTATATGGGATACCTGCCAAAGCTCCATCTTCCATCACCCGTTTGGTTTCCTCTACTGCAAATTGTCCCAAAGTAAAAAAAGCTTCTCTCGGTGTGGATGCCGTCCAGTTTGGATTGCCACGGCCTGCATTTAGAAACGTATATACTCCCAATTTCTCAGTAGCTTTTGCCATTTTAATAAGTGCGTCTTTTAATTCAAAGGGACTAAGATTTTTCGCCCGTTCAATAAACTCATCTAATTGCTTTTGCTCCGTTATCATTCTATTTTCTCCTTACTTGGTAGATTACTTTCACCTCATCCTTATTTTTCGTACTCGAATGATAAAATATTAGACATAATACGTGGAAATTAGATAAATATTATTTCTGTAAAATTATGAGATTTATTTCTTGACTTTCCGGAATTTTTTATGGTAAGCTTAACGAGTTGGGCAGCAAAAAGAGCGTAGAATTCCAGACGAATTCTATGCTCTTTTTTTTTGCACTTCGTAGTTTTTAGGCAGCTTTTTCTCTGATAAAGACTCCAAATATACATTCTTAATCAGGAGGAACTTATGGAACAAACATTTTCATTTCCTCCATTTTCTTTTCTCATATTTGTAGTTACTTTTAGAAATACATGTTTTG
>CALZIE010000285.1 GCA_945787565.1 uncultured Lachnospiraceae bacterium | reverse complement strand
TATTCTAGCAGTCTGCATTCATATTGCAATTGTGTCCCACAAAAAATATATTTTTTATTCTCTATCCACCCATTTTAATGTCAAAATTCAGCCAAAAGCCTGCATTTACAACAAATAATGCCTAGATAATGAAGTCCAGATGTGGTACACTAAGGAAAATGCACGAAAGAACTGCATATCTTACTTTATGCAGACAGAGAAAGGACAGACCATGTTAAACAAGAAAAAATCTTCAAACAAGAAATCTTCCAATAAATCTGGTTTCTTTAAGAAAACAACCAAGCCAGCCGCTGCTGCCACACCTAAAAAAGAAGAGGTGAAGAATACAATCAGCAACTGGTTTTATATGAATGATCAGGAAATTAGCGCAAAGAAAATCTATGACTATTTAGAAACAGTAGATGGAATCACACCAGAAGTATGGAGCGAACTTGATATTCTAGAAGTAGAATTTGCCGATAAATCCACTGCTGACTTTGAAGGGATTGAACCATGTTTCCAAGAAGAATTCAGTGATGGATTTTTAGCAGAACATAAAATCGTTTCTGTCTACACCGTAACAGTTGCTACGTCCAACTTAAAACAGGTACAAAATCTGATGTCTTCCATCGCAAAAGAATGTGGGGGCTTCTTCTGTTCCGATACTCCTGACTTTGAACCAATCATTCGATAATTTATTTTTATAAAAAAGACTGTCGCATAGAGCCAGTATGGCTACTCATGCAACAGTCTTTTTTATATTCTAATCTTTTCTGTTTCTTATCAGACACTGACTTTCTTATCTAACATCCAAGCGGTTCCAAGATAAAACAGTGCGGTCAGTACCAAGTATATGCCGGTTGCTCCAAGCATAATGTATGATGTGATATGAGCAAGATCCGGAAGAATAAATTCTGCAATCTTTTGTACTCCCCATAAAATCAGGAAGAATAAAGCAATGCTTACTAACTCTTTGAATTTTGCATTTGCAAGGAATGTATACGTAAGAGTGATGGCAAACATCGCAATGACAATAAGTAAAATCCAGTACACTAACATATACACAAGAAGCGAAACGATTAAATCCATCTGAATATCTAACTGCATTGCCTCTTTAAAAAACTGCTGAACGACTTCTATTACTTCCTTCACACTGTGGTATTTAGCTGCCATAAATAAGATATTGGCAATAATCACGGTTCCAAATACAACTCCCGTTAAAAATACCTGAGCGATCGTCGTCAGTACTTTTGCACCTACAATACCATATGCAGAGTTGGGAGTCAGAAATAACATATAACTTTGCTTTGTCTTTAAATCTTTTGAATAGGTAAACGCACATTCAAACGAAACGAACATAATGGAGATAAATGCTAAAACCATAAAAAATCCTACGGCACTTGCTACTGTATTCGCCTTCTCTGCGATAACCCCATAAATAAACATCAGCTCTAAGATGCCCACCATAGCCAGAATCACAATCTTTGACAGGAGCTGTTTTCTAAACTCATATTTCATTAACTTAAACATTTTGAATCTCCCCCCTATGCATAGATCTCTTTATACAGATCCACGATTGATTTGCCACGCTCAGCACGAATTTTTTCTGCTTCCCCACATAGCACCATACTTCCATCCTTAATAAATACAGCATTATCGATGATTTTCTCCAGCTCATCTACCAGATGGCTTGAAAGTACGATGGAGCTGTTCTCATTGGCTGCTTCTAGTATTGCGGTAATGACATGATCCCTTGCAATAATATCAACTCCGTTCAATGGCTCATCTAACAGATAAAGTTCTGCCTTTCTGGCGAGTGTCGCTGCAATCTTTAACTTGGCTGCAAGCCCGGAAGAAAGAGACTTTGCCTTGTCTGTCATATTCAGATCCATTTGTTTAATAAGTTCTTCAAAGCGGTTTGGATCAAAGTCATCAAAGAAATCCTGATAGTATTTTCCTACATTTGCTATCGTCATATAATCATAGAAAAATGGCTCCGTTGGCATATAGGCTATCTTTCGTTTTGTATTCGCCCCGATCGGCTCCCCATTATACGTAATGGTTCCTGATGTTGGTTTTACAAGTCCAGCTACGATTTTCATCCATGTTGTCTTACCACTTCCATTCGGACCTAATAATGCATAAATCTTTCCCGGTTCTACATCAAGGCTGATTCCTGATACTGCAGTCTTATTCCTATAACTTTTCACTAAATCCCTGCATACTAACATACAACTCTCCCTATCCTCTCTCATACCGTTCTGAAATCATTTCAATTAACTGCTCTTTAGAAAAACCTAATTCCTTCATGCCCTTGATAAAGGTATCAATCAAGGCATTTGACATCTCTTCTTTTATGTTCTCTACTTTTTCCTGATCTTCTGTTACAAACGTCCCAAGTCCTCTCTTGGTATAACATAGCTCTTCCGCTTCCAATTCCTTATAGATACGGCTTGCTGTGTTGGGATTGATCTGATACTTTATTGCCAGATCTCTTGCAGAAAGCATTTTCTCTCCAGGTAGAAGCGCACCTTTGACGATATCACTCTTGATATTATTGAGTACCTGAATATAGATTGGTACATTATTATCAAATTCCAATTCGTACACCTTCCTTTCTCGAAGCTTCCTTCCCTAGTGCACTAGATACATAGTATGCTCATTACCTTTATCTGTCAAGTATTTTTGTTAAATTTTTCTTTATTTTGTTTGTTGTTCCCTTTCGTAATTCAAAAAGAGTTCAATCCATTACGTCGCTAATAATGAATTGAACTCTTTTTATTTGTGTGGGTTATTTTCTTTTATGCACGGAATCGTCTCTTCTTTAATAGTGCTACAAATACGAAGCCTCCAATCAAACAGAGCACCGATATGCCAATCATCTTATATGCCTCAACGGTATCTGCTGTATTTATGGCTGTATCCCCTGCTCCTGTCATTCCACCAGGCATGTTTGCATTTCCAAAACCTGCGTTTGCATGTCCTACCTGCTTATTTCCTTCTGTACTTTCTGTCGTTCTACGATCCGGAGGTGTCATCTGAGTGGTACCTTCCTCTCCAGTTCCCGCTGTTG
>CALZIE010000284.1 GCA_945787565.1 uncultured Lachnospiraceae bacterium | reverse complement strand
AGCAAAAAACGTGTCTCAACTGCAAAGATCATGCCTGTGAAAGGGAATGCAGACAAAAAGACGAAGACGCACCGGTAAGAATCTTTGATATTGTTATGAAGCTGTGTTCTCTTACAAAGAAGAATGATGGCATATAATACGTAACATACCGGTACAATAGTAAAAAGCGAAAAAGCGGTTTTTCAATGGAACGAATCATAGAAGTCTGCGGGCTTAAGAAATGGTATAAGACGAAGAAGGCAATCGATGAAATCAGTTTTTCGGTAGAAAAAGGAGCAATGTTTAGCCTGCTTGGTGAAAATGGGGCTGGAAAGTCTACGACACTTGCGATTATTGGCACACTTCTTAAGCCGGATGGCGGAAAGGTTACGATCAGTGGCCATACGCTAGGAAAAGAGAATCAGGGAATCAGAGAGCATATCGGAGTTGTGTTTCAGGAAAGTCTTATGGATTATAACCTGACCGTAAGAGAGAATCTGTATCTGAGAGCTAAGTTCTATCCAAATGGAAAAGATGCTGTAAAAAAGCATATGCCGCTTCTTATAAAGGCAGCCAGAATGGAGGAAATACTGAATCGAAGATATGGTACTTTATCCGGAGGAGAGAAGCGAAGGGCAGATATTGCAAGGGCACTGATTCATATGCCGGATCTACTTCTTTTAGATGAGCCTACGGCAGGATTAGACCCGAAAGTACGCTTAGATATATGGGACATATTAAAGAATTATCAGAAAGAATACGGACTTACGATTGTATGTACTACGCATTATATGGAAGAAGTGGCACAGTCCGATTATATCGTATTTATGAAAGAGGGAAAGATAAAAGCAGAAGGGACACCAAGAGAACTTCAGCTTGCCTGTGGACTTGATATCCTAAGTCTTAAGACGGATTGTTTAAGCAGAACAGAAAAAAAACTAAGAAAGCAAAATATCCGTTATATGAGCAGGGATGAGACTCTTTATGTACCAGTTCGAAATGCAAAGGAGGCAGTCACAGTCTTGCAGGAATTAAAAGCTTTTGAGATACAGAAGGCATCCATGGAGGATATATTTTTGCAGGTATTAGGAGGAAGAGCGTAATGGGAGCTTTCATTCTTCGAAACCTGAAAGTATACATACGGGATAAGGGAACGGTATTTTTCTCCTTTTTCGGAATAATCATTATTCTTCTCCTTTATGTTTTGTTTTTAGGAGATTCCATTGCAAAAGCATTAGGTGATGTTCCGGGAAGTGAGTATTTGTTAGATACTTATATCCTATCCGGTGTTTTAGAGGTGAGCACAATCACTACTACATTAGGAGTGTTAGGAATCTACACAGATGACACCATTTCTGGCAGAAAAAAAGATTTAGAGGTCTCCGCGCTTTCTACATGGGAAATCGGATGTGGCTATGTGATCAGTGCCCTTCTTGTAAGTTTTCTAATCAGCCTGCTTACATTAGGAGGGGCAGAAGCTTACATTGTGATCAGAGGTGGGCAGGCCCTAAGTTTATCCTCTCTTATTAAAGTGATTTATGTATTAGGCGTTTTAGTAATCTGTTCGGGAGGTCTGTCTTTTTTTCTGGTAAGCCTTATAAAAAGTCACGGAGCATATTCCGGATTAAATGTGGTGGTAGGAACATTAAGTGGTTTTCTGACCGGTGTCTATATTCCGTTTGGATCACTTAGTAAAGGAATGCAGATGGTTGTGACGGCAGTTCCTATGTCTCATGGAGGCGTGCTGTTACGAAAACTTATGATGGAAAAGGCAATGAAGCAGTCCTTTTTAGGGGTACCACAGGAGACACTGACACAGTTTAAGAAAGAGATGGGAATCACGCTTTTTTATAAAGGACAGGAGATGGAAACGGTCAGCCATCTTCTTGTTATGTTTTGCGGAAGCTTTGTATTCTATCTAGCGGCTTCTCTTGTGCGAAAGAGAAGGGCGGTACTATAAATAAAAACAAGCAGGCACATGAAAAAATAAACATGTGCCTGCTTGTTTTTTTGAATTAGTTGGAGTCGTCTTTTATTCATATACTTTTTTCGGTTTTTTATGATGTTTCTGATTTAGTGTGACAGGAGAACCTTTTTCCTCTGCATTGGCATTCTTCATGACTGTACTAACGTGGTTAGCAGGGGCTTTCTTACCATTTTTGTTTTTCATACAGACCATCCTTTCTTTGGATAAAATGTATTAAAAAAAGATTATTTACAAGTATGCAGTTCAATACTTATACAGTTTAATACAAGAGTAAAAGTTAATAAAAAATTACTCATAAAACCTTAAAATTATATAAAAATTCAATTGTGCAAAGAAAGTCGAAAGTGCTAAAGAATTGGGATGAGGGAAAGTATTGGAATCCGCATGCATACAATGAAGGATTTTGGAGTATGTATTAATAATCAGTGAAGCTATTGCCTGCAAGATAGATGGTCATAAGGAGGAAATGGATGATATATGATACGATACTTGATGCAGTAGGGAATACGCCGCTTATCAGGCTGCATGCCATGAATAGGGAAGATCAGGCGGAAGTGCTTGTAAAGTTTGAAGGACTGAATGTAGGCGGCTCGATTAAGACTAGGACTGCCTATAATATGATATCGGAAGCAGAGAGAGAGGGCATCATTACAAAGGATACCATTATTGTGGAACCAACCAGTGGCAATCAGGGAATCGGGTTAGCACTTGTAGGGGCAGTGAAAGGTTATGAGACCGTCATCATTATGCCGGATTCCGTGAGTGAGGAACGTCGCAAGCTTGTACGGCATTACGGAGCTAAAGTGATTTTAATCCATGATGATGGAGATATCGGAAAATGTATCAAAGGGTGTTTAGATTTAGCACTTAGAATGGAGAGAGAAAATCCACATGTGTATGTACCACAGCAGTTTAGCAATATTGCGAATCCAATGGTGCATAGACAGCAGACGGCAAAGGAAATTCTTCAGGCAGTGAATGGACCGATTCATGGCTTTTGTTCAGGAATTGGGACAGGAGGCACCATTACCGGAATTGGGGAAGTGTTAAAAGAAGCAAATCCGGATATTACAATTTGGGCAGTGGAACCAGAAAATGCAGCAATCTTAGCCGGGGGCAATATCGGTACTCA
>CALZIE010000283.1 GCA_945787565.1 uncultured Lachnospiraceae bacterium | reverse complement strand
ATTGAAGGAAGATGGAATTTTGATTGCTCCTACATTTACAAGAGAGAATATGAAATCTAAATTGGTGGAGAAGTTGATGGAGGCCGTGGGATTTCGTACATATAGCAGATGGACGCATGCAACATACAAGGAGTTCTTAAAAAATCAGGGACTTGCTATTATAAAATCGGTCACAATAACTGGACACAACTTCCCAATCAGCTTCGTTGCGTGCAAAAAAGTAGCCTAGGGGGGCTGGGGAATGAGCAGCAGAAGGAAAATGCAATCGCAACCCTTAAGGATGGTACAGAAAAGTTAAATTCTAAGTATTTCTTATTCTTTTTATTTAGTACAAGATGTTAGTATATCTTCCCCGCAAAAAATGAAAATGAATTGGTGACCTGGTCACAGAGCAATCGTTTATGGTATGATATCCTTATGAAAAGCCATATTACGACATAATCAGGAAAGGATGTATAGTGGGATGGATTTTCGAACAATATTACTGATAGGCATTTGTGCCATCGTTGTTGTAATGACAGCAGGATGCCAGAAGAAAAAAACGGAGGAAGAAACAGTGCAGTATCAACAGATCAGTCAGGAAGAAGCGAAGAATATCATGGATACGGATGATTCCATATTAATCTTAGATGTAAGAACAAAATCAGAGTATGCGGAAGGTCATATTAAAGATGCGGTTCTGATGCCATATGATGAAATAGCGGACTTAGCGGAGAGTGAGTTTGATAATAAAGAACAGAAAATCTTAGTTTACTGCCGAAGCGGACAAAGAAGCAAGGTGGCAGCACAGATTCTTGCAAGTCTTGGCTATACCGATGTAATGGAATTTGGCGGAGTGAATACATGGACTTATGGTCTGGTAAAATAATAAAGTTAACAGGGTGGTATTCCAAAAGAAGATGGGATACCACCCTGTTGATTTTTATTTAGAAAAAGAATTATGGTTTGTCACCGATGAAAGGTTTCTTTTGTAGCGCAAATCTTATCTGCAATACAGACAATCCAGGCCTCAAGACATGAGGGATAGGAAAACAGGGTAAGCGGGAACATATGGGTTAAGATGATGTTCTGTTCAATCGCAGTTAGATTAAAGTCTTCGTTTGCATTTCTTAAGGCAGTTTTCGGATGGCGGAATCCATGAAGGCGGTGGCTTTTATCCGGCTCATGCCAGTCATAAAGAAAATAATCATGTAGCAGTCCGCCACGCATTAAAGAGTGTAAGTCTACAGGAAGATGCAGAAGTAAAGCAAGTTTGTAGCTTGTGCGGGCAACACGAATGCTGTGATCGTATACGGTGACGCTTCCATGCTGGATGTAATGTTTAGTGAGAGGAAAACGGGAAGTTGTGTTTAAAGAAGCAAGTGTTTTACTAAAAAGAAAATCAAATTTAGTGCTATGGTGTTTCATAGAACTCCTTTCAATCAGTGGTACTAAAGTATGCATTAGTCTTGACTTAAAAAAGAAAAATAACGGTAGTTATGTAGATAGAAAAGAATAAAATTTGTGGAAATAAAAGCTATGAAAAAGAATAAAAGTTATGAAAACAAATAAAAAAATATGAAAATGAATGATGTTTATTGTTCTAAGGGGCTAAAGAAAAGATACGAGCCCTTTTTTACGTTATATATTTGATTATTAATTATAATAACTGCATGCACTGGAGTCAAGACCTCATATCGCCACATATTATCTTCCTGTTTCCAGCTAGATTCAATAAGTCCGTGTCTTGTCATAAGAGAGGCTTTTAGCTAGGTAAGGCAGTTATACGGATGTGGACGGATTGTGACGGATTTATAATAGCTAGGGGAAAATCCATTTTGCTATTTACGGGATTGGGACTTATTTTGTATCTTGTTTACTGGATTGGAATCAGTGGAAGAATGAAAGAAAAACGGGAATTGATACTGATGGCAGAAGCTATAAGAAATGCGGCATGTTCCCTCATCTGTATTGGCATAACGGTGCAGGCTTATATTACAAAATATCATTATAATTGCACAAATGAAATTCTAAAAGGGCTTGGTGAAATGTATATGGCAGATGAGCGTTTTACAAAAAACATGGATAAGTATGGAGTAGGAACTACCAAATTTATGAGCGATGCGATTAAAGTATACTGTGATAAGCATTAGGAGAATGAATGCCAGATACTAGCAGGTAGATTCATGACAGGAATAGAAGAAGTATGGATGTAGCGATAATATAGAGGCAGATATGAATATAAAAAAGCTATTTGTAACGAAAGGAAAGTTACGAATAGCTTTTTTATTTTAGGCGTAGATAAAAATTTCTTATACTAGTAGAAGTTTTTATTATCGCCCCATGCCTAGGTTTTTGCATTTGCTTATGTTATACTAAGTAAATGTGTATGGAGGAATTTTGAAATGAAAAAGATCGTAGTAGGCAGCAGGGAGAGCACTCTTGCTGTGATGCAGACGGAACTTGTAATGGAAGAAATTAGACGATATAATCCAGGAATTGAGCTGGAGTTAAGAACATATAAAACAACAGGAGATAAAATTCTAGATAAACCACTTTATCAGGTTGGAGGAAAAGGGCTGTTTGTCAAGGAACTAGATCAGGCACTGCTAAAGGGAGAAATTGATTTGGCAGTGCATAGCCTGAAAGATGTTCCAATGGAGGTGCCTGAGGAACTTCCAATTGTGGCATTTCCTAAGAGAGGGGATGCAAGGGATGCTTTTGTATTGCCAGAGCGAAACGAAAACAAAGAGAAAGAAAATACAGATAAAAAGGCAAAGGAACACGCCGATGACTTGAGCGGCATGGTGATCGGTTCTTCCAGTCTTAGAAGAAGACTTCAGATGGAAGCGCTTTATAAAGGGGTGACGCTGAAAAGCATTCGCGGAAATATTCAGACTAGACTGCGCAAGTTAGATGAAGGGGAATTTGATGGCATTGTACTGGCAGTAGCCGGGTTAGAGCGAGCAAAGTTAGGCCATCGAATAAGCAGAGTGTTTTCTGTTGAAGAGGTCCTTCCGGCAGCGGGGCAGGGAATCCTTGCAATTCAGGCGAGAAAAGATCTGGATATTTCTTTCTTAAAAGACGTATGTGATGAGGATACGAAAGTAGCGGCATTAGCAGAACGAGCATTTGTAAGAAGGTTGAATGGAGGCTGTACGTCTCC
>CALZIE010000282.1 GCA_945787565.1 uncultured Lachnospiraceae bacterium | reverse complement strand
TTACCTCTTTTCCTTCCCTTGCTTTCCTAATGACGTTCTTTATCCGACTTGCATCTCCTTTATATAAAAAAGACTTCGCAATCATCTCTTCATAAGCAGCACCTTCTAATACTGCTGGCTTCTCTTGTGGCACTTCTGGTGCCTTATATCCATCATGCAGATATAATTTCACACTGGCCTTAGCAAGTTCTCCCTCCGTAACGAGATCAAAACTTAATTTTCCCGGAATATCATCATCCTCAGACCATGTAATATCATCCAGATTTAAAATGGTTTCGGCTCCATTTGCAATAACTGGCATATGAATTAACGTACCGCCTCCATACTGGTCCTTCTTCCCATACATCTGAAAGACTGCCTCGATTGTCTCTTCATGATTCTTTGCCCTAACACTGATTCCGATACTGTGCACGAGCTTTCGAAAGCCTTTGGCACTCTTTAGTAAAGCAAGTATCTCTTCATCTGTTACATTACCGGCAATCTTCGCCATGCTGATTAGTCTTCCGTCATTTAGATAGATTTCCTGACTTACGATTCCATTCTCTCTCTTTGTTGCCTCAATCTCTTTTTCAAACATCACGTAGAAACCCTGTCTTTTTACAGTCGGATCCTTTGGTGCCTTATGTCCATTCATACTTTATCCTCCCATTTTCTACATCATTCTATTTCTACCTCCACTATACACTGATTCTTCCATTTAATCTTACCAAAATTTGCGTTTCTTTTTTTACATATTGCTTTACTCCCCTTCCAAACATTCACAATATTATAAGAAGAATCATACTATAGATAGAAAAATAAAAAATTGAGGCTTCTTTATGAAATATACCTGTTATGATACATCTTGTTCCTTCGACTGTCCTTTTGAATCACCAGCAATTCCTGATTATGGTCCTGAGGAAGGATGCTTTAATATAGATTATCTGACAAATGTAAATACAAACTTCCGCACCACTTTATGGACTGGTTCCCATCTTCAGATCACACTAATGAATTTAAATCCCGGAGAGGAGATTGGCCTTGAGAAACATGATAATCTGGATCAGTTCCTTTACCTTGTAAATGGAGCCGGTCTTGTTATGATGGGCACTTCTCCAAGTAATCTCTGCTACCAGGCAGAAACTAGCGAAGGAAATGCAATCGTTATTCCGGCTGGTACGTATCACAACCTGATTAACACAGAAGATACGCCGCTTAAACTATTTTCCATCTATACCCCTCCTGCCCATAATCCTGGCACGGTGCATGAAACAAAGGAAATAGCAGAGGCTAGCGAATCGTATTAAGCAATCCCGATACCAAAAAATAAGCAAAAGCCCTCCCATTCTTAGACTATCACACGGTCTCCCTGTCTGATAGCCTAAGAATGAGAAGGCTTTTTTATCTCTCTGCTATTCTTCGATTTCTTTTAAATCAATGATTTCATAAATCTGTTCGGCACGTTCTTTTGTAGAACCGCTAATAATCGTATAAGGAATATTTTCAGAATCTAAGAACAATTTGATTGCTTCATCGATGGACTTTGCAAGAGTTTCATCCTGCCATCTAACTCCATCTTTCTTGTAGCCAAACTCTCTTGGTACAAAGAAAATATGATCATACTTATCAACATCTCGTAAAGCCAATCCGTAAAGATCCTTCAAGATTTCAATTTCCTTGATTGTTCTCTTCTTATCACCAAGCATAAATCTTCCGTATACATAAGGAATAAATGTCGCATAATCAGTAATCGCATAATCAAATTCTTCTAAAGAATCTTCTAGCATCTTCTGGCCAAGATAAATTCCATACTGCTCTGATATAGTTTCAATCATACCTTTTTCTTTTAAATATTCTGTACTATATTCTGTTAAAGCTCCTACGTTTAACCCCTTAACTTTTAAATCTACATATACTTGCTGGATTAAAGTAGTTTTACCACATCTTGGGCCGCCTAAAATTGCAATTCTTACAGGCATTTGTTTAAATCCTCCACATAAATCAAATAAATACGTTCTATTATAACACAAAAACTCGAATTGTGTCATTAATCTTTCCTTACAAGTTCTACTAATTTTGTTTTTTGCTTTTTTTAAATCGCTAAACACCGCATAAATACTGACTTTTATCATATTCACATGATTTAAAAAGAAATAGAAAATAAAATAAAAAAAGCCTATTCTCTAGATATCTTTTCCAACACCTGAAAGCTTTTCCGTTCAATCTCACTTCCCTCTCTTAGATAAGAGAGTTTTTTGAAGTCTCGCTCCATACCGTTTCCTCTTCAATTCTCTTTTTCAGATTTAATACCTTTTCCTCAATCTTTTTTGCAGTCCATTCAAATGCTTCCTCTTCTTTTCCAGACGGATCTTCTAACCCCCAGTCTTCCCGATGTCTGCATGGCAGATTCGGACAATTCACATTGCATCCCATAGTAACTACAATATCTACTTTTGGAATATCGGATAACAGTTTGCTCTTCTGTGTCTCATTCATATCCACACCATATAATTTTTTAATCGTTCTTACTGCATCCTGATTGATCTGCGGTCTTAATTCGGTGCCAGCAGAATAACTTTCAAAAACATCTGCCGCCAGAAGTTTTCCTAATGCTTCTGCCATCTGGGAACGACAGGAATTGTGAACACATACAAATGCTACTTTTACTTTACTCATCTTAATTCTCCAACTTTTATTTTTTTGCTATATTGTTTTGGTATATTTTCTCCCTATTTATTATTCGGATACCTATAAGATTCATTATAATGGCACATGGACATTCGTCAATATTTATTAAACGAAGTCGCCTTTTCTTATTCGTTCGTTTTATTTCATTTCAATCTTTTCATTCCATCAAAAAAGGACAAGATAATCTGATTACAAACAATCAAACCATCTTGCCATTTTTAAGAAACCGCTTTTATAACATCATTTTGCTGTCATCCAGATTGAAATGACTGCTTCCAGCGATTCCTCTATTTTTAGAAGCAGCTTTTTAAGATATCTAAAATTTCTTCTGCTGTAAGTTTCTTATATCCGCCGCCTAATACCGTTGAATTAGCGATAAGAGGCAACATTTCCTGTGTTGCACCAAGCTCTCTTAAAGAAGTAACAATACCGCATTCCTTAATAAAGAAAAAACATTTCTTTTAATGAAAACCTTATTTTTTATCT
>CALZIE010000281.1 GCA_945787565.1 uncultured Lachnospiraceae bacterium | reverse complement strand
GTTCACCACCAGGATATCCTCATCTTCATATAAAATATCAAGATTTACTTTTCTAGGAACAACATTCTCCGAACTTTCCTCCTCGGCAACCTCAATACCAAGAATATCACCATTTGATAACATCTCATTCACACATGCCCACGTTCCATTCTTTGTAATGCCGGTCTTCGTCTTCTTTAGTTCCACAAGAATCGCTCTTGAGTATTCCCGTTCCTTCAAAAACTCCTGAATGGTTTTACCATTATGGCATTCTTCCATTCTATATTCTAACTTTCGTATCATTTTCCTGTCCTTTTTGATTTGCTAAGCGCTGCCTCTAACTGCTTCTAACTGTCTCTCGCTTTCTTATACCTCAAGCACAGAACCTTCTCGCATATTCGCACCGTCTGGCAGGGCACCAAGCGCAACCTGCTCCCACTTTGTATTCTTAATTGGATCTAAGATTACGATAGCACCCTTATCGTCCTCTTTTCGAATCAATCGGCCGCAGCCCTGCTTTAGTTTCAGTCCCATTTCCGGATAATCCACAGTCACAACCGGATCGAGTCCCTGTTCCTTAGCTTCTTTTCTCTGTACCTCGATAAGTGGATCTAATACCGGGAATGGCAGCTGCCATACAACTACCATCGTTAACGGATCCCCTGGAACATCGATTCCTTCCCAGAAATTCATTCCGATTAAGACAGAAGTCTCTTCTTCTCTAAATCTTCGTACCAGATACCCTCTGTCTGCCTCGTCTTCCCATAACAGTTCAAATGGGAAATGCTTTCCTTCTAATCCCTCTCGGATTCTTCTCACTTCACTCATCGTATTCGTAAGCACCAGCGCACGTCCGCCATTCTGCTCTAATAAGGCTACTAACTGCTTTAATTTTCTTTCAAATGCATTCTCGCCTTTGTTATCTTCTCCTGCCAGATAAACCATCACCTGCTCTTCTACATCAAACGGACTTCCGATTGTAGACTTCGAAGGCTTCTCTAATCCGATTGTTCTTGCAAAATAGTCAAAGTTCCCTTTGTTGCTTAAGGTAGCGGAAGTAAACACAACCGGCAGTTTCTTATCATACAGATGCTTCTTTAACATGCCATTTACATTACGTGGAACAACCCAGAAACTGTCGTCCCTTCTGTCTACCCATGCAATATTGGTATCATTGTGTCTTACAAAACGATCTAAAGCAAGAATTGCTCGTTCCATCTGCACCTCATATGCCTGAATCAGATTTTCCGGCAAGGAATCAAAGTACAGTTCCTGTTCAATCTGCATTTCCAATAGAAGACGGTCAAGTGTTCCACGGAAGTCATTGGCTGCCTTTAATAAGCCATCGCTCATTCGAAGAGATAAACGTTCTGTGCTTTCTGCCTGAATAACAGAACGATGAAGCACATCAAAAAACCGTCCCGAAGCCTCCTCAATCGCACAAGTCTGATTGATTAAGGACTCTCTTGCTCCCTGGATTTCCTGTAAGGAGTCAATCATAGAATTCACTTCTTCCTCATTGATCTGCTGTCCTGCCTGCATCGCTGCCGGAAGTAAAATCTTATGTCCCTCGTCAAAGATTACGGCTGAATAGCTTGGAAGAATTGGCAGCTTCCCATCTGCGATTCGTTCCTCTCTTGTCCATAGGTCATGAAAGAATGTCTCATGATCCACAATGATTAAGTCTCTTGTCTCACGGTTATGTTCTCTTGATTTTACAAGCTTGCAGTAGCCTCGGTTCAAACACATCTCACATGCTCTTGACTCATCCCAGCCAATCATCCTCCACATGCGATCCGATACCGTCGGAATCTCCGAACGCTCGCCTCTCTTCGTCTTTCCTAACCATTCACGGATTTCATCGGACATCATCGTCAGTTCATCCATATTTTCATCCACTTTGGCATCACAGATATACTCTTTCGGATCCTTTGCCATACGGGCATCAATATCCAGATCAAGGAGCTTCGATAAGGCGGCGATATCCCCATCCGCTCCAGCAAGCTGTTCCTGAAGAGCGGTTGTCGCACAGGCAATCACCACCGGTTTTCTTGTAAATCTGGCATACGGTATTGCAGTTAACAGATAAGCAAATGTCTTTCCGGTTCCCAGTCCTGCTTCTGCCAAATGTATTTTCTTATCACACACTGCTTCCGCAATCTGAAATGCAGTAAAAATCTGCTCATCCCTTACTTCATATCCATGTTCCGGAAGGAAATCATATAACACATCTCCAATCCATTCCACGAGCTTTGTCTTAAAATCTTCTCTTCTGCTATATTCAAATGGTTCCTTTATTCTAGCACACATATTACTCTCCTACATTTCTTCCTTTTCTCTGCCAACAGACTGCATAAAATGTACGACAGACTTATCTTTTGCCAAATATCCGTTTTCTATCAGCCAATATGCTTAATTTTCAAACGCACAAAAATCCTCTAACCCCGGTAAAGAAGATTAGAGGATTCCATCTTAATCTCATTTTATACATACTTCGCTTATAACCTGTGTCTTTTGGCTCAGGCAATCATTTTTCATTCGTATCCTTTATTATATACGAAAAAGGAAGAAAACAAAACCGTTTTTTATCATCATTTCAAACTTACTTTATCATTTCGTTTTCTCCGCTTCTTACCAATGCAAGAAAATAGTCATAATCAAAATCACTCAGATCATATATAAATCCATCCTTATATACAAACCCATCATACGTTATGTAAAAGCTATCCCTTAGCTTTGATAATCCATCACTAAACGTTTCATAGACCGCGACCCGTAAATCCCAATCATTATCCTTTAAAAGAAACCAGGAATCAAAATCTGCACCTGCTGTATTCATATAATCAATAATTTTTTGAATCAGATCCCGATTTTCAACCATCACCGTTTTTCCCTGGTACTCTGTAATCACTATTTTGCTGATTTCATTTGTCTTGGCACTTATCAAGCTTTCTTTTTTCATCTGGAACGGATAAAGCCCTAACATAAATAAAAATACTGCCGCTATTGTTAAAAGAATTGCGAATCTATCTCTTTTTGTCATTTTACTCCCTCACCCTAAAAAAAACAGACCTAGTCAGTATCAAACAACTTTCGTCTACCCAATTCCTTTCCTTACTGTACATTATAATAAAAAAATATAATTATTTCCAGTATTATCCTATTGTGTATAAAAAAAGG
>CALZIE010000280.1 GCA_945787565.1 uncultured Lachnospiraceae bacterium | reverse complement strand
AAGAACTTTGCTGGAACACCAAGAGCAGAAAAGCCAGGGCGGGATCACTGAATTCTACAAAAACAACATCTGGATTATAACAGAGCAGATCATCCTCTGCTCTGGCACAGGCAAATTCGGAGGTGGTCGCACCGATTCCGGCATTTATAAAGTTAATCTCAGCTTCCGGAAATGTGTCTTCCCACCATTCTGTTACAAGCGAAGCATAACAACGATTTTGGTTGCTTGCTCCTGTTCCCATCGTGATGGAACCTCCAATATAACCTATGGTAATTTCTTCTCCGGCTTTTGCCCGTTCCATAACTGCGCTTAGTCTACTTGTATTACCTTTACTTATAATGGCTCTCTCTTCATAAGGAATATCTTCTCTTTCTACTCTTTCTGTTCCAGTCAGTTCCCCACATGTTCCAAATCCCAGAATATGAAAATTCTTGTCAATCGAATCTTCTTTCATCCGGATTTCTACTGTATGAGTTTCCTCTTTCACTTCATTTAGCAAAACGGCAATTTCGGGATTGTTCCATCCATCTTTATCATTCCCATTTACTTCTGTTGCTAATTTTCCATCAATATAGACTTCTACTGCCCCCATATTGTCACTATTTGCTTCTTTGTAGAGCATAAATAAGTTTCTTCCTTTTAACGTAAAACAAAGACTACCTGCATCTTGTTTATTCCAAATCCAGTCATTTGGAAAATGAACGATATCGGAGTTAGCTTCTACAAAGCCTCCTAACAATTCCGGATATAGATTTTTGCTGTTATAAAAGGTCATATTGGTATAGGCTGCACCGTAAGCATGGATATTCTCATAATCCGTATCCTTTAACGCAGCCCCTTCTTCCATCTGTGTCTCGGCAACACTAATATAATAAGCCAGACATTCTTTAATCATCTCATGCCCTTTTGCGGTCGGATGAGCCTCATCTTCGGCATAATCATTCCAGGTCAAATCTCCATTTTCCATCTCGTACTCAATGGCATTTTTCATACTGATCATAGGCAGTTCATACGCCTCTCCTACTTTTTTCATCTGTTCCTCACAGGTATAACCATTCTCTAAGCGATTAAATAATAAGATAACAGCAGGTGCACTCTCGCTTTGCAGACATTTCTTCACAAGGCTTTCATACATCATCTTACTGATATCATCCTGTGCATCATTTACTGCAAATTCTATAACAATTAAATCTGGATTGCTAGAAAGCACATCCGTGTCTGCCCGCAAGAGCCCAATGGATGAAGAAGTTCCACTTAGGCCTGCATTGATACAGGTAATATTCTCATTTTTATAAAGTTGCTTTAAATATGCGGTTAGCTTTGCAGGATAGTTTTGTTTGGAATTCACAAGATAACCTTCTGTTATGGATCCGCCTAAAAAGGCAATTTTGACTTCTTCTTTTTCCTTTAACTTTTTAATCACCGAACTGATTCGAAAAATATTTCCTGTCTGAATAAGAGAACTTTCTCTGTAATCTAGCGTTTTTTCTTCATTAGCGGACTCTAGATTTTTGGATTCTGAATTTTTAAACTCTTCATTTCCGGATTCTGCGTTATCTGTTGTGACCATATCATCTCTGGCAGAACAGCCCGTAAGCACACCTACAGTCCCACCCCATATAGCTGTCGCTACGGCTAACATTGCTGCTCGTTTAAGCATCCGTTTCCATCTCCCCATACTATGCTCCTTTTCTATAAAAATCTTACCTTCTCCATCTCTCTGAATTCTAAAATACTTTAAAAAATTCAAATTACTTATCGTGTAAAAAAAGGCTGCACCGGAAACCAGGCAGTTTCCGGTGCAGCCTTTTTTACTATTTGGCTAACTCCATCAGCGCTTTTGTAAGGGTATTTCGTTTTTCTTCTGCATCAGAAAAGCTGTTTCCCTTCACCCCGATGTAGAACTTAATTTTAGGTTCTGTTCCGGATGGTCGAACACATACCCAGGCATCATCATTTAATTCAAAATATAGGACATTGGAGTTTGGCAGGCCAGTCGTTGTCTTGCTGCCAGTTGCAAGGTCTAATATCTCATCTTTTTTATAATCCCGCATTCTTTCAACATGGTATCCACCTAATTCTTTTGGAGGGTTTGCACGGAATTCATCCATCATCTGTCCAATCTTTGTTGCACCATCCATGCCTTTTAATGTAATCGTCTCAAGCCCCTCTTTAAAATATCCATATTTCTCATAAATTGCTAACATTTGATCCCAAAGCGTCATGTTAAGGGAGCGATAATAAGCTGCTGCTTCACACAGCGCCATAACTGCTACAACCGCATCCTTATCTCTTGCGTGAGTCCCCACTAAACATCCGTAGCTTTCTTCAAAACCGAACTCATAGGTTGCATTATGATTTTTTTCAAAGAACTTAATCTGTTCTCCGATATATTTAAATCCAGTCAGCACTTCAATCAGTTTTACCTGATACTCGCTTGCTACTTTATCCGCCATATTGGTAGTAACGATTGTCTTAATTAAAGCTCCATCTTTTGCAATGGTTCCAGACATCTGTTTCTGACTCAGGCGGTACTCGCAGATTAATATACCAGACATATTCCCGGTAAAAGACATATACTCCCCTGTTTTACTGTCTTTTGCGTATACCCCGAGACGATCTGCATCCGGGTCTGTTGCCAATACAAGATCCGCATCCTTTTCCTTTGCTAACTTTAGGGCAAGTGCGAAAGCATTCGGATCTTCTGGGTTTGGAGACTTGACAGTAGGGAATCTTCCATCCGGTTTTTCCTGTTCCGGTACTACCCATACATTCTCAAATCCAAGCTCTTTTAATACGCGTCTTACATTCACATTTCCAGTACCATGTAATGGAGTATATACAATCTTAAGCTCTTTTCCCTGCTTTTGAATGATTTCTGGGTGAAGTACAAGCTTCTTTAATTCTTCAATATAAGCATCATCAATCTCACTGCCAATTGTATGATACAGCCCTGCCTTTATGGCTGCTTCCTTTTCCATTGTCTGAACCGTACTGTAATCGGTCACTTGATTCACTTCTGCAATAATCTCCACATCTTTTGGATAGGTTATCTGTGCACCGTCTTCCCAGTATACCTTGTAACCATTGTATTCTGCTGGGTTATGGCTGGCTGTTACAACAATACCTGCAATGCACTGAAGCTTTCTTACTGCAAATGATAATTCCGGTGTTGGA
>CALZIE010000279.1 GCA_945787565.1 uncultured Lachnospiraceae bacterium | reverse complement strand
TATCTCTGGATTGCTTCCCATTCCGCCAGCCAAAAACAATTTAAAGAATGGTTCCCCATTTTCAATAACAGCCATAAAACCTACATCATTAATGGTTGCACATCCGGTGTCATGTTCACTATTAGAAAAAGCAACTTTCAGTTTCCTTGGAAGATGATAGGTGCTGGCACGACTTACAAAATACTCAGAAACCATTAAGGCAAATGGAGTCACATCGAACGCTTCTCCTTGTTCCACACCTGATAACACAGATAACGCCACATTACGCGGATAGTTTCCACCGCCGCCTCTTGTGAAAAGATCATGATCAATCGCATCTGCCATAATATCACATACATCATCAAATTCCAGATCATGCAGCTGGAATGTCTGTCTTGTAGTCAAATGTACTTTATCAAGTCCGTATTTCTTCACATATCCCATTGTTAGTTTATAGTGTGGCAGACTTACGATTCCTGATGGTGTACGAAGACGTATCATGAACTTCTTTCCACCTCTTTGTGCATACACCCCAAATCCACCTGATTTACCTTTAAACTCCGGAACTGTCAATTCTCCATTTAAAAATTTGTGGCCCGTTTCACGAAATGATTCAATCTCGTCTTTATAGATTTTAGCATAGTCCTTCATATAATTCCTCCTAATTATATTTTTTGAAATAAAAAGAACTTCTGTTTAAAATTCCATTATCTGAAACAAAATATACATTAAGGAATAAAAGTTAAAAATTTGGTAAATCAACAAGAAAGGATATTCAATGAAACGTTATATTACTCTTATTACAATATTAAGTATTATCTCTGTTTCTCTTACCATATTCTTCGTAAAAAACATATCTGCCACCGAAGAGAAAAAACAGCAAACTACAACGGAACATTCCAATACCGATACCAATTTAAACGTCGCAAAAGAAGTAATCCAGCAGGAAGAGCCTTCGATTTTCCCTTATTCTTTTACCGATGATATTGGAAATACCGTAACAATGGAGCGAATGCCAGAAAATGTTGCCGTCCTGTATTCTTCCTATGCCGACATCTGGAAACTGGCAGGCGGGAATGTAGCAATCACAGTGGAAGAAACACTCACAAGACAGTTAGTGGATGCTAGTAATGTTACGATTGTTGGTCCTTCGAACGGTAAAGAAATCGATAAAGAATCTCTGATTGCTGCAAAACCAGACTTTGTTATTATGACTACGGATTATTCTGCTCAGATTGAATTAGCAGACTATCTTAAGACTAGAAATATTCCAACTGCCCTTTTCCGGGTTGATGACGTATATGATTATGCTCATATGTTAGAAATCTGCACCAATATCCTAGATACGAGAGATCGCTATGAGCGATACGGCGCCTCCGTTTTGCGTGAAACACAAGCCATCATTCGAAAGGCAAAGCAACAGAATACGTGCCCTACTGTTCTTTTAATCCACGCCTTCTCTTCCGGTGCACAGGCTAAAACAACAGACCATTTTGTCGGAAAGATGCTAAGGGACCTTTCCACAGATAATATTGCCACCCATGCCAACACCATTCTCGAGGATTTAAGCGTAAAATCCATCCTCAATGAAAATCCAGATCATATCTTTGTCACAACACTAGGAGAAGACAGCGATTCCTCCATTGATTATATGAATGATCAATATGTAGCGACCTCTGCCTTTCAATCATTAACGGCAATACATGAAAACCACTATTATATTCTTCCAAAAGATCTATTTATGTATAAACCAAATGCGAAATGGGCAGAAGCATACCGCTATCTTGCCAAACTACTGTATCCGGAAGCATTTTAACCATGAAATAATTGCCAAATAGCCAAAAAGCTCGTCACCACTCTACCTTTTCTGGTTAGCTTTTCCTTGACTTCTCAAGGTCCTGGTACTAAAATAAATTGGAAAAATCGAAAACATTAACCAGTGTACTATTATCAGGAAACCAGTACACTGATCTTTAAGGAGAATTACATGAGCAATCGTAAGTTAGCGGAAACCGTTCCAATTGCGCCATTAAAAATCATCGCAATGGAAGGTTCCAAATCAATTGGTGAGAAAATCAATCAGTGTATCGTGGAAACAAGAAAAGCTGCAATGGAAGAATCCAAACAAGTTCCTCCTTATGCAGGATATGATAAAGAATCCTATCTTGTTGATTACAGCGTGCCTCGTTTTGGCACTGGTGAAGCAAAAGGGGTAATCAATGAGACCATCCGTGGATGTGATGTATTCCTGATCTCTGATTTTATGAATTATAGCAACACCTATAAGATGTTTGGAAACGAAACAATGAAATCATCCGACGATCACTTTCAGGATTTAAAACGCATTATCGCTACTTGTAAAATTGCAAGAGCCAAACGAATCACAGTTATTATGCCATTCTTATATGAAAGCAGACAGCACGGCCGCACTACTTTGGAATCCTTAGATGCAGCAAATGCACTTCAGGAGTTATCCGATATGGGTGTTGAAAACATCATTACATTTGATGCTCATGATCCACGTGTCCAGAATGCGATCCCAATCCGCGGTTTTGACAACTTCTTTACCAGCTATCAGTTTATCCATGAACTGTTCTCCGCTGAGCCAGATTTAGTCATTGATAAAAACAATCTAATGGTAATCAGCCCAGATGAAGGCGGCATGACAAGAGCCGTTTATTATGCAAATGTACTTGGTGTTGAGATGGGTATGTTCTATAAGAGAAGAGATTATTCCACCGTTGTAAATGGACGCAACCCAATTGTTGCTCATGAATTCCTTGGTTCTCCTGTCAAGGACAAAGATGTTTTCATCGTAGACGATATGATTTCCTCTGGTGAAAGCATGTTAGATGTAGCAAAAGACTTAAAGGAACGTGGTGCAAGAAGGGTATTTGTTGCAGCTACATTCGGACTCTTCTGCAACGGCCTTGATAAGTTTGATGAGTATTATGAAAAAGGCTACATCACCCGTATTCTTACTACGAACTTGATTTACAGTACGGACGAGCTTTTAAGCCGCCCATACTATATAAATGTTGATCTTTCCCGCTACATCGGCCTAATTATCAACACCCTCAACCACGACACCTCCGTCAACGACATCATAAACCCCGCCCAACTAATCTCCGACCTAGTCAAAAATCACAAGAGATAGTGGGGAAGGAGGCAGGCAGACGGACGGGAAGAGGGAGGAAGTGCAGGGAGAGGCTG
>CALZIE010000278.1 GCA_945787565.1 uncultured Lachnospiraceae bacterium | reverse complement strand
AATGCCAGCGGTCTTTGAGGTAGTGAGCAACGAGTTTTGGTTTACGATCACGGGTGAAGATACCTTTCTTGTTACCCTGAACACGTAATAAGCTCTGGCTGGTTGCAAAGTCTGCAAAGTTCCAAACCTGTTCGCCAACGAAATTATTCATTTCATCTACTACTTTGTGGTTCATCTTATAGTAGTCAACCTGGTATTCTTCTGTATACATAACTGGAACTGTGTCATGGAAGCCGCTTACTGTGTCAGCACCGTATTCGGTGAACATAAATGGCTTGCCAAGAGAATTCCAGAATTCCATTTCGGAGCGTAATAATTCTTCAGCTGCATCTAAATCGCCGCCGCATGCATACCAGCCATAGTAACGGTTTAAGCAGAATACGTCGCTTAACTGGATTGTGCAGTCTTCTTTATAGTTTGGCATCTGTACGCTTACGATGGTACATGGACGATGCTGTGGATCTTCAGCTCTTGCAATATCATATAGTGGCTTGAAGTAGTCGTATGCACCTGGTCCGCCGGAATCAGCCTCATTTGCAATACTCCACATAACAACGCAGGCATGATTCTTATCTCTCTGAATCATATCACGTACTACATCTTTGTGATGTTCAAGAGTACGGATACCGCCTTTTTCGATTGGATCAAATGTTTCAACACGGTCTTTTCCTTTGAAGTTCGCACCACCACCAAAGTTTAAGTGAACACCAACTGCTGGTGTTTCATCGATTACTACGATACCTTCTTCATCACAAAGACGCATCATTTCTTCACTGTATGGGTAATGGCTTGTACGGAAGCTGTTTGCACCCTGCCATTTCATAAGAGTGATATCTTTTACGTTCATCGGCATATTTAAGCCACGTCCTGCTGGGAAGGTGTCTTCATGCTTGCCATATCCTTTGAAGTAGAATGGTTCGCCATTGATTAAGAAACGTCCGCCATCCACTTTAACGGTACGGATACCGAATGGAAGGGTGTAGGTGTCGTTTGCAAATGTTACCTTTACTTCGTAAAGATAAGCGTTTAATGGCCACCAGAGTGTTGCATTAGGGATTACAATGCGGCCTTTGCTGCCATCGGCTTCACCGACTTTATTTCCTTCCTTTGTAAATACTTCAACTTTTACGTTACCTGTTCCGACTGTTGTTACATCGTAGTCGATGATGCCGTCTGTTCCATTTACATCGCTGATTAATGCAACATCTGCAATATAGTCAACTGGTGTGGTATAGAGTTTAACTGGTCTGGTGATACCACAGTAGTTGAAGAAGTCGAAGTTTGGATTGTTACGCTTTTTAGATTCTTTGGATGGCATTAAACCGCCAAGTGCGGCTCCCATACCACCGGCACCTTCGCTTCCGACTGGAAGTGTAGAGTGATCAATTTTATTATCTACTGCAACAGTAAGCAGATTTTCTCCATCTTTTAATAAGTTCTGAATTTCTACTTCAAAAGGAAGGAATCCACCTTTATGTTCGCAGATCAGTTCTCCGTTTAAATATACTTTTGCAGTATGTGTTACTGCTGCAAAACGTAATACAAGACGTTCCTTTTTCATAACTGCTGGGACAGAGAGAGTTCTCTGGTAGAATACCCATCCATAGTGATCACGGAAATCAATACCATCTTTTAAATCATTATAAGAAGCTGGTACCGGCATGGTCATTGGGGATTCTAATGTTTTTTCATACCATTTATTTTCAAAACCAGTTCCATCATCTAATTTAAAATTCCATATGCCATCAAGGCTGATCAGACATCTTGAGTTTGTTAAGATTGGATATAACATAGCTTTATCTCTCCTTTGGTGTAATTATTTCTAACTATAGTGTAACAGATTACCGAAATATAACACTAGAAAAAAGCCGTTTGCTTCTAGGCCAAATCCGACATTATAGTGCAGATTGATCTTAATGGATATGGTAAAATAAGCAAAAAGGGAAGAATAAAATATCAAATACAGTTGAAATCATAAACATATGAAAGATGCTGATAGAATAGAAGTAGCAAAGGAAGAATCCAAGAGAATGAAAAAGGATAATTTAGGGTTTTTATTTGGAGAATATATGATATGATGGAAGATGGAAATGGTAGTTCGTTTTTCACATGGTAAGGAGATGTCTGATGTGATAGAAGGAATGGATAGTTATTGCGGGCTTTGCTGTGGGACTTGTGAGTTTAGGAAAAGTATGAATTGCGGAGGCTGTATCGCGACAGGAGGAAAGACGTTTCATGGAGCGTGTGAGATCGCGGAATGTGCAAAGAAGAAAGGAAAATAAGACAAGATGAATTATAGAAAAATTAATTTAGATGAGATGACAGTAAAAATCTTTGATTGTTTTAAGCGACGTCAGAAGGTGACCACATGCCGAAGGAAGATTGACGGAGAATGGAAGCTGGTGGAGGATCCTTTTATTGATGAATGGACAAAGGAAGAGTATGTATTTTTGACCGAGTGCTTAAGGAATACCATTGAAAATGACGGAGTAGTATATGGGGCATTTGAAGATGGCATTTTAAAGGGATTCTGTTCCGTAGAAGGAGCACCAATCGGATCGGAAAAGCAGTATCTAGATCTGACAAGCATCCATGTTTCCGAAGATGCAAGAGGAAATGGAATCGGGAAGAAGCTGTTTCATCTGGCAGCATCCTGGGCAAAGGAACATGGAGGAAAGAAATTTTATATATCCGCGCATTCCGCAATTGAGTCTCAGATGTTCTATGAGGCAATGGGATGTGTGGAAGCAGAAGAATACCAGAAAGAACATGTGGAGATGGAGCCTTGTGACTGTCAGCTGGAATTTTCGCTTGATTTATTAAAGGAAGAATAGAAAACAGGAGGATTCGTGTGCGTTATCAGTGTTTGATTGTAGATGATGAAGAGGAATTAGGACAGGCAACCTGTGAGTATTTTGAAATGTTTGGTGTGACCGCAAAGCATGTGACAAATGGGACAGACTGTATGGAGGTACTAAAAAAGGATGAAGTGGAACTGCTCCTTTTAGATATCAACCTGAAAGAGGAAAGCGGCTTTACACTTTGCAAAAAGATACGGGAACAGTACAGCCTGCCGATTCTTTTTATTAGTGCCAGACAGACCGATGATGATATCTTAATCGCCTTAAATATTGGCGGGGATGATTATATTAAGAAGCCGTTTTCGGTTATGGAGCTTATTTCAAGAGTAAAG
>CALZIE010000277.1 GCA_945787565.1 uncultured Lachnospiraceae bacterium | reverse complement strand
ACGATCGCAGTTGGTGTTGGAACGTATATGTTCACACATTAGAGCATGCATAAAAGGAAAGGGTGACACACGTTTGGTGTGATACCCTTTTTTAAATTGATAGGAACGTTCGTTGAAATTCTCTATGAATCAAGATCTCTCCGGTGGATGTGCACGAAGCATACGTTTCAGAAGGGCAAAATGGCATCACCTTAAAAAAGAGATGGAATATGGCTAGAAGTAATTTATAGAATGTTAGCGAAACACTATTTATCAAAAGAATGATAGATCACATATGGAAAAGGAATAAAGGAATGGAAAGAATAACAGCAAAGATGCCAAGGGTTATGATTGCCGGAGTATCAAGCGGTGCAGGAAAGACCACAATTACCTGCGGAATTTTAATGGCTCTTGTAAACCGTGGAAAGAAGGTAATGTCTTTTAAAAGCGGACCGGATTATATCGATCCGATGTTTCATAGGAGCATTATCGGAACAAAGAGCAGCAATCTGGATTTATTTTTACAGGATAAAGAGACGGTAAAGTATCTGCTTGGAAAGCATAGTGACTGTGAAATCGGAGTAATGGAAGGCGCGATGGGGTACTATGATGGCAGTGCCATGGATTCTGTGGAGGCAAGTTCCTATGATTTATCGGTTACAACGAATACACCGACAATTCTTGTAATTGACTGCAAGGCGATGGCTATATCTGGAGTTCAGGCCGGACTCGATGATAAAAGGAGTTATCTTTAATCGCCTGCATGGTTCCCTGTATGCGCCATTAAAGGCAGCAGTGGAAAGAGAATTCGAGGGTAGGATACAGCCTCTTGGATACTTAGAAAGGCAGGATGATTTTGTATTAAAGAGTCGTCACCTTGGTCTTGTGACGGCAGCAGAGATTACGGATCTAAAAGAAAACCTGAATAAGCTGGCGGAAAGAGTAGAAGAGACGATCGATTTGGATGGGCTAATAGAGCTTGCAGAAGGTGCAGAAGCAATTTCTTATCAGAAGCGAAGCATTGAAAAAGTTATAAATCCTGTTCGAATTGCGGTGGCAAAAGATAAAGCATTCTGCTTTTATTATGAAGATAATTTAGATCTTTTACGTGAAATGGGAGCGGAACTGATTATGTTTAGTCCGTTAACCGATCCGTGCCTGCCAGCAGGAATTAATGGTCTGTACCTTGGGGGAGGTTATCCGGAACTATACGCAAAGCAGTTAGAAGAAAACGAATCAATGCGAGAAAGCATCAGAGCTGCTCTTGATAATGGACTTTCCTGTTATGCAGAATGCGGAGGCTATATGTATCTGACAAAGGCGATTGGAAAATATCAAATGGTCGGTCATTTTGATACTGTTTCTTTTGATACTGGAAGACTATGTCGATTCGGATATTCCACACTGACGGCTAACAAGGATACGATCCTATGCAAAAAAAGAGATACAATCCACTGCCATGAGTTTCATCACTGGGATACCACCCAGAATGGAGATGCTTTTCTTTCTGAAAAGAAAGGAAGAAAGTCCTGGGAAGCGATGCATGCAGAAGGAAATGTGCTGGCTGGATTTCCACATTTACATTTTTACAGCAATACAGCATTTGCAAAGCAGTTTGTAGAGAGTTGCAGCAAAACGTTTCAATAAGAGAAAAACAGAAAGATAAAGATGAAAAGATAAAGACGTGTACATGCAGGCAGAGACTTGCAACACAAAAGAAGCCTATAGGGAAGAAGAAGTTATCGTGAATAAACTTATCCATCCCTATAGGCTTCTACAGAAAATAAACTTATATAGCAGAATAGATTTATACAGCAGATTGCAGGCTTACCTCACCAATCTGTTTATTTTCAATTACAATTTCACGATCACAGTAAGCTAAGACGGACTTTCGATGGGTAATGATAAGACAGGTCGGTCTTGGGGTGATCGCACGGATCCCCTCTAATACGGATAGCTCCGTCCCTTCATCTAATGAGGATGTCGCCTCATCAAGTATCAAAAATGGTGCTTTTCGGATCAGGGCCCTGGCAATGGCAATTCGCTGAGCCTGTCCTTCAGAAAGCCCGTATCCTTTTTCTCCGATTACTGTATCCAAATCATCCGGAAGCGAATGGATGAATTCCATAGCAGATGCAGCAGTCAGCGCATCTAGTATTTCGGTTTCTGTAGCATTCATATTTCCCATCAGTACGTTATCACGGATTGTTCCGCTGAATAAAGTATTTCCCTGTGGAACATAAGAGATGAATTCCCGGGAGCCACGGCCGGTTTGTTCCCTAGAACCGGTTTCATCATAGAAAGTGATATTCCCGCTGTCGCTATGTAAAAAGGACATAATCAGACGTATTAAAGTCGTTTTGCCGATTCCCGACTCTCCTACAATGGCAACGAATTCATTTGGACGGATCTCTAGGTTTGAGGACGTGATAATTGGCTCTTTTGTATAACCGAAAGTAAGATCAGAAATATTAACACCAATTCCCTTTTTTGTAAGAGTGCTTTCGTTATAAGCTTCTAATGGAATGTTCTGGAGTTCAATAATACGTCCTGTGCTGGCAAGAATGGACACAATCTTAGGAATTGTATTTGATAGTCCGAGAAGAGGGGATTGAATTCGATTCACCAAGTTTAGGAAAACGGTCATTGTGCCAAATCCAATTGCATTTTGGGATATCTTTAAGGACCCCCAAGCAAAAGCTACTACATATCCGGCTTCAAAACCTAATCCCATAAGGGAATAAGAAAGTGCGGTTATCTTATTCTTCTTTAAAATCCAGTGCATTCGTTCATTCTGTAATGTGTCGAGATGCTCTGTGGCATGTTGCTCGTTTAGAAATGTTTTGATAATCATAAGATTGCTAAGGCTTTCCTGCAGATAAGAACGATATTTTGATTCCGATTCCTGTACCTTCAGAGAGAGTGATTTTAATTTTTTTCCAAGCCAAACGCTTACAAAAGATGTGAATGGACCAAGTATAAGTGCAAAAATAGCAAGAGAAGAATCAAAATAATTTAATACGAAAAATGTGGATACCAGTTCCAGAATGAAGGTAATGATAGAGGGAAAAACACTTGCGATGCCAGTTGCCACGGTATTGGCATCACTTGTCATTCGAGTCATCAGATCACCCGTATGAAAACGGGTGACATCACTCCAGTAAGAAGTAAGTATTTTATCATAAATCTGTTTTCTTATACTGTAAGAAAACTTTTCATTTATAAATCTTGATTCTG
>CALZIE010000276.1 GCA_945787565.1 uncultured Lachnospiraceae bacterium | reverse complement strand
TAAAGAAGGAGAGCACTATCTTACGGTTTCTTCATGGAATTTTGGAATCTTTTATGATAAGCCTCTCCATACAGGTATTAAGCATTCCAATTATCTTATTTTTCTTTTATGAAATTCCATTATATTCGGTAATTCTAAATATCGTTGTTCTTCCCCTTGTGTCTATTGTGGCAGCATTCGGACTAATCGCTGTACTAGTCAGCTTTTTCTTTCTTCCGGCTGGTATATTTTTAATTGGAATAGTGTATTATGTTTTGCAGTTTTATGAAAAACTCTGTCAGATGAGTTTCTTACTTCCGCATTATCTTATTTTAAATGGAAGACCTAATCAGGGGGGAATGTTTCTTTATTATCTGGCAGGAATTCTTATTTTATGGAAAATATATAAATGGAAGGAGCAGAATAAAAGTCAAAAGCGGAAACGAGAGAGCACAAAGTTTTCTCCTATTATACAATCAATAGAAAGCAAAAAGGGATATCGCATGATGGTTAGCCTATGTTTTCTGATGATGCTTTCCTTTCTGCATCCATCTCACAGTACGCTTGCCATTACCTGTCTTGACATTGGTCAAGGAGATAGCATTGTAATTAGAAGCCCACAAAGTACGGTTATTACCATTGACGGAGGAAGTTCGTCTGTCAGTAAAGCGGGAGAATATCGTCTGATGCCCTATCTTAGATCACAGGGCTTATATCGGATTCAGTATGCCTTTATCACACATGCAGACAGCGATCATTACAATGCAATCTTAGAAATATTGCAGCAGATGAAGGATGGCGGGGAGAAGGGCGGGTATCATGGAAGAATTGTTATTGAGAACCTGGTATTGCCAAAACTTAAGAAGTACGATGAGATATATGAGGAGCTTTGGAATCTGGCTAAGGTAAAAGGAGTGAAGGTTCATTTCTTTTCAAAGGGGAGCCAGTTAGCATTAGAAGATATGACACTTACCTGTCTTCATCCGGAAGAAGGGGAGACGATGGAAGAAGGAAATACCAATCAGAATTCTATTGTACTGTACTTAGCATTCCATGAGTTTGATGCTTTATTTACTGGGGATTTGGAGCAGGAGAATGAATCGTATATAACCGATTATTTTAGCATGCGTTCGAAAGAAATCGATGTATTGAAGGTGGGACATCATGGATCAAAGAATGCAAGTGGGAAAGGGATGATTGATCTTTTAAAACCGGCGGTCTCATTAATTAGCTGTGGAAAGGACAATTCCTATGGACATCCACACAAGGAAGTGCTAGAGCGTCTTCAAAATGTAGGAAGTGAGATTTACCAGACAAGCATTGGTGGAAGGATTATGGTAGAAACAGATGGAAAACAGATGAAAATCACCTCCTGGAAGCCGTAGAAAAAACGGTATCCTGTGCTTTTTTCAGGAAGTGTGGTATACTACCAATAAGTGAGGAAAAATAGGCAGACTGACTGTCTGTACGTAACAGAGGTAAATGATATGTTTTTTCAGATTGCACCAGAAGTAAAGGAAATTGAGTATCAGGATATGAAGAAAGAGGCAGTCAATGTAGGAATTATCACATTGGCTGACTTAAAGGCAATGTACCGTGAGATAGAAGTTTCAGAAGCAACGATAGCCGCCTGTGAGAGTACGAGTCGCAATATACAGAATACGATATCTGTTTACGATGAATATAGTTTTGGTATCATTCATGTAATCGATAGCCATGATGTTACATCGAGGCCGGATAAGGTGGCATTCTATATTAAAAAGAATCTGTTTTTAGTCGTGGATATCTATGATGCGGATAGAAGTACACTTTCCGCGCTTACAAGCATGATTAATCGGACAAAGCAGAATTCTATGACATTGGAACGTCTGATTTATGGATTTTTCTCCCGTTTGATTTGTGAGGATAATATTGCAGTGGAAGAGATGGAAAGAACGATCAGCCATCTAGAAAAGAAAGTGTTAACAAAACGGATTCATAACTTTAACGATGAGATGTTACGCATTCGCAAGGACCTTTTAATCATGCGCAATTACTATGAGCAGATTTTAAATATCGGCGAGGATCTGATGGAAAATGAGAACGATCTGTTTGATGAAGAAAATCTACGCTATTTTAAAATGCTGACGGACCGAGTGGAGCGTTTGGCGGATAATACTCAGATGTTAAGAGATTATATTTCTCAGGTGAGAGAGGCTTATCAGGCACAGTTAGACTATAACCTGAATAATATCATGAAAATCTTTACGGTTGTAACAACAATCTTTATGCCTTTAACACTGATTGTGGGGTGGTACGGTATGAACTTTACCCATATGCCGGAACTGACATGGAAGTATGGATATGTTATGGTGATCCTAATAAGTATAGTGGTTGTACTATTTTGCATATTCTGGTTCAAGAAAAAGAAATTGTTTTAGAAAAAACCATTTGGGAAAATAGTACAAAACAAAACGAAAAAAGGTCGATAGAAAGTTTAAGAATTACTTAAGAAAAGAGCAAAAGATTGACAATATTCCACAAGGGGAGTATACTTCTAATGAATAAAATATTCGTCGAAAGCTCTTGTCACTATACAACTTATCTTAGCGGGCGTATGCGTAGACAAGATTTTTTTCGTATATGGTGGGAGAATAGAACATTGTCAAAAAAGTATGTAAAGTACATTGCTAATACGGTTTTTCTGGCAGCTATGTTTGGGGCTACCTATTATCTGTTATTCCGGGATCAGGAACTTCCTGATATTATGGAATCGGTAAAACGGGCCCAAGATAGCTATCTATATGCTGGGATCGGATTAGTGATTCTGTTTGTATGCTCAGAGTCATTGATTATTCATTATCTGATGCATGCGATTAAGCACAGGATAGCGCTGACACAGTGCATCCGATACTCATTTGTTGGTTTCTTTTTCAGCTCTGTGACCCCTTCTGCATCCGGTGGACAGCCGATGCAGGTCTATTTTATGAGTAAAGATGGAATTGACGTGGCAGTATCGACGCTAGTTCTAATGGTGATTACCATTGTTTACAAAGCGGTACTAATTATCTTAAGCGTGGCTATGGGAATTACAGAACTGCCTTTGCTAAAAGAGAATGTGACATATATATGGTTTTTTGTTTTATTTGGGATAGTTGCGAATGTCGGATTCATTATTCTTTTATGCTTAGGGATTTTTCAACCAGGGATTGCAAAAAAACTATCTCATTCCGTTCTTTCCGGATTAGATAGGATGAAGCTGATCAGAGATCATGA
>CALZIE010000275.1 GCA_945787565.1 uncultured Lachnospiraceae bacterium | reverse complement strand
CATTCGAAAAAAAAAAAAAAAAAAGAAAAAATCAGTTATACTGATCTCTTCTTCTCTTTTTACTCATAATTCTTTCTTCTCATTTATGATTTTTTATTTATGAAATTAAAATATCATGATAGCTATAACCCTTTACGAATTCATCAAACTGTTCATCGAAGAATAAATCCGATTAAATTATTTTTTTGATTATATTTTTAGGATTTTTAACTACTTTCTACCTTTTATATCATTTTAAGCCGTTGCCCTGATATTCTCCTCCTGCTTGTATCAATCATTCTAACATTTCTTATCCATACAAAAATCTGCAATACCGCTTCCTCGCTGCATAAATACAAGAAAGATTAAAAAAACTGTAAGTAGCATTTTAAGAAAGGAGATTTTATGAACCCATTTGAACAAAAACCTAGCAAGGTAGACGCTGCCTTTAAAAACTGGTCCTCAATCTGTCCAAAACCTTATAACAAACATGAAGTAGACCCTTATACCAAGACAAGAGTCATCTTAATGAACGGAACAGAATTTGAGTCAGTATGGTTTACCCATCAGTTTTCCAGGAACTGTCCGGATAACGATTTAAGAAGAGAGTTAGCACTTATCCGCCGAGTAGAACAGCAGCAGCAGAAAGTGATCGCAGCATTAAAGCCAGGGGATGAATCCATTCTTGAACATACCATCAGCTACGAACAGCTTGCAGTCGACCTGACCGCCGAATTAGCAAAACGCGAACCGGATCCTATGGTAAAAGCAGCACTGGACTTTGCCCTATTGGAAGACTTCGACCACTTATATCGCTACTCTGATTTGCTGGAAATGGAAGTTGGTATCAAATCGGAACAACTGGTCGGACATTATGCTGAAATCATGCCTGGTCGTCCAACCATTTCCGAGCATCGTTTTCCGTATGATAATATCCGTAATTTCATCAATGATAAGACGGCTGCTCCGATTACTAAATTAAACGTATGTATTATCACCGCTGCCGAGCAGCAGACTATGAATTATTACATGAATACTTCTGCCCTATATCCCAATACACTTGGAAGGCAGCTCTATCAGGAAATCGGCCTGATTGAAGAACAGCATGTAACGCACTACGGAAGCCTAATTGATACGAAGGCAACGCCTTTAGAAAAACTGCTGATGCATGAATATACCGAATGCTATCTGTACTATTCCTGTTTCGAAGACGAAACCGACCCTTGCATCAAAAAGATCTGGGAAGAACATTTTAATCAGGAGATTTCTCACCTTCATAAAGCGACTGAACTGCTCTATAAATATGAGAAAAAAGAATGGCAGCAATGCATTCCGGACGGCTGTTTCCCAGAACTTCTAAAACTTCATGAGAACAAGGCTTATGTAAGAGATATTCTAAAGAATACCGTTCAGATTACCACAAAGAAGGAAGATTACGTGGATGTAAAGGATCTGTCCAAAGACGATGCCTTCTATCAGTTCCAGAATACCTTAAACGAGCCAGTAAATGAAGTTCCAACTCATATTGTAATTAAGGATTATATTGCGAAGAAAGGCTCTGACTACCGTTTCGAAGAAAGTCCGAACCCAATTCCAGAATTACAGAACCGGAAAGAAGATAATACAGATGTGGGACGCTATCCAATCAGCTAAATGATATAGCTATTTTATACGATAACGAACCTACAACAAAACAATATTTATAGTCGAAAATTTCTATTTCTATTAAAAATGGACCTACAGCAAAAGAATGTTCAAACACTCTTTCTGCCATAGGCCCGTTTTTCTTATTACACTCTTCTAATTAAGTTCTTCTACCCTATTCTTCTCCTGGTTATTTCTTATTTTTTATTCTTTATGAAACAGGTCGTAATAAAAACTGTACTGCTGTACAATACCTTCCACGCCTTTGTATTTCTCAAATGGAAATCCATTCTGATAATACTGATCCAGCACATGCCGGATATGGGTATCTACCGGAAATCCGCTTAAATGATGCAGCCCATAAAGGCAAATGCACTCCGACACTTTAATCCCGACTCCGTATAGCTTTAACAACTCTTGTCTTGCCTGTTCATAGTCCATCTTTGCAACCGCAGAAAGATCAAATTCCCCATCTGCGACTGCCTGTGCCGTACGGCTGATATAGCGGCTTCGATAGCCAAGATTGCAGTCTCTTAAGTCTGTAACCTCTACCTTTGCAAGTGCTTCCGGTGTGGGAAACACATAATAGGTTTCTCCGTACAGATTCTCTTTTGCCTCTCCATACCGTTCACAGATTGTCTGAATACAAGTCCGGATTCTCGGAATATTATTCTGCTGACTGATTAAGAAAGAAATAATCATCTCCCAGAAATCCTGCTTTAAGATTCGGATTCCCCAGCCATATTCCATTGCCTTCTTCATATACTCGTCATCCAAAACCAGCTCTGCCACCTGGTCGTAATCCTCGTCCAAAGCAAGATAAGCTTTCCATACTCTCTCAAACTCTTCCTCACTGCAGGATAAGGTAAGAAGCTCTCCCTCCTGTTTCATTTCCAGATAGTCGCCAAATGCCACTACCTCAAAGCATCCCCGGCTATTCTTCTTCATTCGGAAACACTGTCCGGAATAGCAGATCTTCTCAATATCGAAATTATGGACTTCTAACTGATACATACTTTTCCCCCGCTCTTCTTTTTCCATTAGTGTTCCTAATAAATGATTCACTATTCCTAATGACCTAGCAAAGCAAAACTCTCCTGGCATGTCCTAAGTACGCTGCCATTAATCCCTTATCTCTCCAGGTCCCTGCCTTCTAAATTCTCAGCAAGTCATAAATTTCTTTTTCGAATATCTGATATTTCTTCTACACGCACTGCTTATTTTCTATTTCGTTAATAATCTATACGTTTCTTCTATCAGTAACTATCCTCTATTTTGCCTGTAATAGCCCCTGCATGTCCTTTGGCAGCGGTGCCGTAATCTCCATATGCTCTCCGGTGACCGGATGATCAAAACAGATTTTATAAGAATGAAGCGCCTGCCTTGTCAGCATCTTATTTCCTTCATTGTATAAAAAATCGCCTAAAAGCGGATGGCCAATATAAGACATATGCACCCGGATCTGATGAGTACGGCCGGTTTCAAGCTGTAACGAAATCAGGGATACATCCTGTCCGTCTGCCTTAATCACCTGCTGCCTCTTATAGTGGGTAACCGCATGCTTGCCTTCTATTTCATCCACTTTTCTTTTAATAACCGCTCCTTCCTCTCTTCCGATTGGAAGA
>CALZIE010000274.1 GCA_945787565.1 uncultured Lachnospiraceae bacterium | reverse complement strand
GGAGCTTGGAATCGGAGATACGGTTCAAGTTTTTAAAGCAAACATGAGTGTGACGTGTTCTTAGTTGAAAAGACTAAGCATTAATGTAGATTAATGAACTATTATCTTTATTTGTGGAATGATGGGGTAACGTCCGGAAACACATACCTAATACTACGACATGCAGGATGAAAGGTAGAATTCAGAATGTATGAAGCTCGTTGAAGTCGGCAGAAGCGACCTAAGTCAATGAAATATATAAGTAAGAATTGGTTAATAAATGTACTAGAGTACGCCCGTTTGGAACATATAGAGTAAAAGATATGGTTTGTGATATGCCGGGGTTCTAAAAAAAGCCCATGGTGAGAATGTCTTAATAAAATAAGACTGACGAACTTTCGAATGTAAGGGTCTAGAGGCTAAGCAATAGAAATATTGTCACCACCGAAGTTGTGGGGCTCACGAGGTTAAGTAAAAATTCATGTTATGAAAGACCTTATATTGTTACAGGCAATAAGTTCTTAAAAATGAGAACGTGAGCAGGCTCAAAGAAAGCACCTAAAGGCTTATGTATAGATAGAAGATAATGGAACGCGGAAAGCTAGGAACATGGAGGTATTACCGCCTGTGAAATGTTTTTAAGGAAAGGCAGCCAAATTTGCAGCTATAACTTAAATTAATCCTAGTGAGAGTAGTGCCACAGTACCAATGAAATCATGATAATAAGTGATGGAGGGATAGGCACAAGTCATTAATTAGAATTAGAATTAATTGGTATTAACATTAGGTTCGGGTAAGACTAAGAGAAACCTCTTATAAAATAATTCGAACCATAAAAAATTGATTAAAAAATATTGTTTCAAGAAAAATCACAAAGATGCCAAAGGCTTATGAAAAATATTATGGGAAATATAACTTGAAGCCAAGATGTATAAAGGGAATTCCTTTATATCCTGTATTTGGCGTAACGTGTAAAACACCAATAAATTTTTCCCAGGATGTATGTAATTTCACTAAGGAAGGAAGAGCAAAAGTTTACTGCTATTTGCAGAAAGTGCATATAGAGGTGTTAAGGTATTTATTAGAGAATCCGGTAGTCGGACAAAGTACGGAATATAATGACAACAGGATATCACTTTATATAGCACAAAATGGACAGTGCAGTATAACGAAGCAGCCATTAGTGATTGGTAATATGGAATGTCACCATAAACAGCCTAAAAGCAAAGATGGCACAGATGAGTATAAAAATCTTATTTTTATTACTTCGGATGTGCATAAACTGATACATGCAAAAGAAATTGAAACAATAAATAAGTATTTGTCAATTGTAGAGTTGACAAAAGAGATGCTAGTAAAGATTAATTATCTTCGGAACTTGGTCGGTAATGAAAATATCAGATTAATTATAAACTAAAACTAATAAATGATGGAACGCCGTATGAGGTGAAAGTCTCATGTACGGTGTGGAGCGGGGGAAAACTTAGAGATAAGATCAAAGAGTTACCTATCGCTATTTATTCCGCAGATTGCACAGAATTTAACAAGAAGTGGCATGATGGAAGTGCCAGAAACCTGTCCTGTTTGTGGCGGAAAGACCACAATTAAGCAGGATAATGGCGTAAAATCATTATACTGTACGAATGAGGAATGTCTTGCAAAGAAAACTAAGGCATTTTCTCTGTTCGTGTCAAGAGATGCGATGAACATCGAAGGTTTATCTGAAGCAACAATTGAAAAGCTGATTGCGAAAGGTTTTGTAAAAGAATTAGCGGATTTATTCCATGCTAGTGAATATAAAGAGGAGATTGTACAGATGGAAGGCTTCGGTGAGAAGTCTTACACAAATCTAATCAACTCCATTGAAAAAGCAAGAAAGACAACCATGGCGAAGTTCATATACAGCCTTGGTATTCCGAATATCGGTCTTTCCAATGCGAAACTGATCAGCAAACATTTTGATCATGACTTTGAAAAGATTCGAAATGCATCGGTAGAAGAATTGGTATCCATCTCTGGTGTCGGTGGAGTAATTGCAGAAACATTCACCGCTTACTTTAAAAAGCCTGAAAACTTAAAGATTGCAGAGGATGTATTAAAGGAATTAGACATCGAAGAGGTTTCTGAAGAGGCTGCATCCAATGCATTAGAAGGCCGTACCTTTGTTATTACCGGATCGGTAGAACATTTTGCAAACCGAAATGAGTTAAAGGAAGTCATTGAAGCAAACGGCGGAAAAGTAACCGGATCGGTTACAGCTAAGACAAATTATCTGATCAACAATGATAACCTTTCCAACTCTTCCAAGAATAAGAAGGCGAAAGAATTAGAAATCCCAATCATTACAGAAGAAGAATTCTTAGCAATGATCGGGCAATAAAATGAAAATAAGTATCACGAGGGAGTTCCCTCGTGATACTTTGTACATTCATAGGAATTGCTTTGCAATTCCCTATGAATCAAAAACTCTCCGAGGGATGCGCACTCCGCTTACGCTACGGCGCGACAAAGTGGCATCGCCCTGAGAAAGATATACGGAGCCTAGAGTGGCGAAGCCACTTTGTTCCCGTTAGGGCAAACTGGGATGCAAGTAGAGAGACCGAATGAAGTTTTTAAAGGAGTAATGGAAAAAAACGAATTTAGGTAGTGGGGTGGAAAGAATGAAGGTTGCAGAGGCAAGAATGGAAGTTCCAAAGGAAAGAAATGTCTCCAAAAGAAAAACGAAGGTGCTCGTTTATTTGAAACGATACTGGACGCTGTATCTGCTGTTACTTTTACCAATGACGTATTTCATTGTTTTTAAGTATATCCCAATGGCATACATTCAAATTGCATTTAAGAAGTACAATATTACGCAAAGCGTATGGGATATGGAATGGGCAAAGAATCACGGGTTTGAATATTTCATTAAGGCATTTGCCAATAAGGATTTTTTGTATGCGCTTCGTAACACGTTAGTATTAAATCTGCTGGATTTGCTTGTCGGATTTCCAGCGCCGATTATTTTAGCATTATTGCTGAACGAGCTGGTATTTAAGCGCTTTAAGAAGGTCGTGCAGACAATTGCGTATATGCCGCATTTCCTTTCCTGGATCATTATCTCAGGGCTGGCTTTACAGCTGTTAGCACCAAGCACAGGTTTGATCAATCTTTTGCTCAATAAGATAGGAATTGAGAGTATACCGTTTTTGAATGAATCCAAGCACTGGGTTGGAACGTACATAGCATTAGGTGTTTGGCAGAGTGTAGGTTGGAATACCATTATTTATTTGGCAGCCATTGCCGGAATC
>CALZIE010000273.1 GCA_945787565.1 uncultured Lachnospiraceae bacterium | reverse complement strand
AATAGAGAAAATCAGAATATAGCCTAAGAACAGAGTGAGAGTCAGGGGAGTACGAAAAAACATAAAAAGAAGAAAGAAGGCAAGAAGAATGCCAAGCTCTATGGCTGTCTTTTTTAATTGTTTGGATGTAGTATCTTTCATTGGACATGCTCCTAATAAATAGAATGACATTAGTATTTCCAAGCTGTCCTGTTTTTATTGTTCGATCAGGGGGAGTGTAGCAGGAATTAGATAATAGGAAGAAGAGATAGAATAAAAAAGCATAAAAAAAGACTGCTGAAACAGCAGTCTAAGAAAAAATCAAGTTTTTTTAAATTAAGCTACAGCGTTTACAGCTTTTGTTAAGCGGGAAACTTTTCTAGCTACAGTGTTCTTGTGGTATACACCCTTAGAACAAGCTTTGTTTAATGCAACAACAGCATCTTTAAGGCAAGCAGTAGCAAGTTCTTTGTCTTTGTTTGCAACAGCAACTTCTACTTTTTTAACTAAAGTCTTAACTTTAGATTTGATTACCTTATTTCTTAAAGTTTTAGTTTCGATAACTTTGATTCTTTTCTTTGCAGATTTAATATTAGCCAAATCTGGACACCTCCAAAATATTCTCTTAAATATAAATTTGCGCATGATGTTTTCGGAAGATCCGGACACGGACGTTCTAGCGAAAACGTACGTTAATATCTTATCCTACGTGGACAGGAATGTCAATACATAATTTAAAGAAAAGCGTAAAAAATACTTGGTAGAACTGTGTACATCTGTTAAGAAAAAGGGAAATTACTTTGCGAAAACCTTTGTGTAAAAAGAGAAAATGGGGTGAGTGGGGGATAAAAAGGAACTTGCTAATAAAAAGAAAGAACCTCGCATAAAATGAAGAGAAGGAGTATAGACATGAAAGGCGAAATGAAAATCCGTACAGACCTTGCACTTGAAGTGAGAGAGTCATTTGAAGAAGATGATGTAGAAATAAAGGGTGTCGTATTAGAGGAAGAATACTTGGAAGAAAAGGATATTAAGATAACCACTGTCGTCATCAAAGATGAGCAGGGGGCTAAGGCTATGCGAAAACCAGTCGGCACCTATATTACAATCGAGGCAAAGAAACTACAGGAGAAAGATGATAGCTATCATGAATCTGTCAGCGAAGAAGTGGCAAAGTATATCTCTAAATTAGTCGGTGATGCAGGCGAAAAAGGAGTGTTAATCGTAGGCCTTGGAAACCGAGAAGCGACACCAGATGCACTTGGACCATGGGTTGTCGATAATCTGTTTGTAACAAGACATTTAATAAGAGAGTTTGGAGATGAATTCGGAAAGAAGAATCATTTAAAATCCGTAAGCGCTCTTGCACCAGGCGTTATGGCACAGACCGGAATGGAGACAATGGAGATATTAAAAGGCTTGATTGAACAGACACATCCGGGAGTTGTGATTGCAATTGATGCACTCGCTGCACGAAGCGTGGATCGGCTTAACACAACGGTACAGATTACAGATACCGGCATCAGTCCCGGAGCAGGAGTGGGTAATAACAGACAGGCTTTAAATAAAGAAAGTCTGGGAGTGGACGTAGTAGCACTTGGAGTACCGACAGTTGTAGATGCAGCAACAATTGTAAACGATACAATGGAAAGGGCGCTTCAGACACAGGGATTTTCTGAGGGGGAAATCCAGAGTTTCTTACATGAAGTAAGTGATAGTAAAGCAATCCATAACATGTTTGTGACGCCAAAGAATGTGGATGAGTCCATGAAATGTATTAGCTATACGATTTCAGAAGCATTGAATTCTTGTTTTTGTGGAAAGGAATAAACGCACATGAGGCGGCATTTTCGAAGAAAGAAAGTAATGTTTTACCGGATTGTTCTTGGTATGGTCAGCATCCTGATTGTAGCGGTGTTGGCAAAAGGAATGCTGCTGATGGCCTCAGATGATAGAAACCAGACGATGAAGAAGATTGGGAATAAAATCATGCAGACACTGTATGTAAAAGCTTCGATTATGGAAAATACCTGCCTCCGTTATTGTATGACGGAGGCGGAAGTTTCAGATACAGTTATTTCCCGGATGGCAAATGGCTTATCGATGAATTATTATGCGTTACATATCGGAGCGGATACAGTTGTTGTGGAGGCTTTACAGCAAAATAATCAGGAACAGGAGGATATAGAAAAAGAAAGCATTTTTTATCAGAACGTAGAAGAAGTAAAAGAGGAGGAAGCTATCAATATAGTGGAGGAAGAGAATGAGCTTGCCAAGCTTGCAGCAAAGGAGAATGAGGAAGTATTGATTGAAGAGGAGAACACCAGTCAGGCAATGCTAGAAATTGAGTATACCGAAGGAAATGTGACAGCTCTTCCGACCTGGAATGCATCTAGTGAGATGATTGAGGATGCAATGAATACCACAAATGAGAGTGTTGCAGGAATATCTGTGAAGAACCTCATTCGGAGTGCGTACGATGTGGCTGGCATGCATGACTTAGATTATCTGATCAACAACTATTATATTGAGGACAGCTCCACAAAAGCGACATTAGAGCTATTTGATGTGGATCAATTATTGGAAATGGATATGTCTATCAAGCAGAATAAAGAGGCACCGCAGATTTTAATCTATCATACGCATGCATCGGAGGGGTTTTGTGACAGCAGGGAAGGGGAAGTGGCAGATACGGTCGTCGGAGCAGGCGAATATTTAACTGAGCTTCTTCAAAAGTATGGCTATCAGGTGTATCACGATACAAGGGCATATGACCAGATTAGAGGAAGGGATTATTCGTATAGTACGGCTCTTCCGTATTTGGAAGAGTACTTAAGAGAGAATCCATCCATTGAAGTGATTATTGATTTACATAGAGATAGCGGATCGAAGCGTATGGTGGAAGTGAATGGGAAGGACACCGCACAGATTATGCTGTTTAATGGTCTTTGCAGAAATACGACCGGTCCAATTGAAAGCCTGGATAACCCGAATTTGCAGCAAAACTTGGCATTCAGTCTTCAGATGAACTTAGTAGGTAATACATACTTCCCAGGCTTTATGAAGAAAATCTATTTAAAGAAGTACCGCTATAACATGCACCTGGCTGAAAAGTACCTCTTAATCGAATGCGGTACCGAAGAGAACACCGTCCAAGAAGCCTATAACGCTATGGAGCCTCTTGCTATGGTGCTAGACCAGGTGTTGTCAAATCCGTAGGCTAGGTAAGGCATCCGCTGGGTGCTAGAGTTTCGCAAAGCGAAATTCTAATGGACTACACGAAGAGGAGGGAAGCTTC
>CALZIE010000272.1 GCA_945787565.1 uncultured Lachnospiraceae bacterium | reverse complement strand
TACACTTGCCAGACAAAGAACCATAATCCAATATTTCATTGAAAATCTAAGCTTAGATTTCTTTTTTCCTGACTTTTCTGATTTATTTATGTCGTCCATCTTTTGTTCCTCCTATATATTACCTTACTTACTGACAAGTGTATTTCGACATAATTGGTATTTTTCATTAACTTTTTTTATTTTTTATGTATTTTCCTTTTCGTCTCTCCACAAAATATGATGTTTTTTTATCCTGCTCTATCTGTTCTATAAATTTTGCACACTCTCTTCTATTTTTTAAAATAATAATTTTCCGCTCTTTTTCCTCATGAAGCAGCTTATAATACCGTTCCCTGTGACTCTTATTAAAATTCCAGACAAACTTTAAAAAATCCAGATCGAACCGTTCCGGACAATTGCCTCCCATATCCGGCCTGGTTTTCCCATAACCTTTTATCACTCGTTTGATTACACCCATCATGCAAGTAAATCGCCCATAATCCAAATAAATAATCGTATCGCAGTAACTAAGACGCAGCATCATCGTTCGATTATAATTTCCGTCTATAATCCATCTTGGCTTTTCCAGTTCTTTTTTTAGGACAGAATCGAACTCCTCATCGGATACCGTCTGCCAGTTTCCTGTCCAGTAAAGCCGGTCTAAATGTACCACCGGCAAATCAAGTATTGCTCCTAGCTTTCTTGCCAGAGTTGTCTTCCCGCTGCCACAGCAACCAATAATCATGATTCTTTCCATGTTCCACCTCCAAAACAAAGCAGCTTCGCCACTCTAGGCTCCGCACATCTTCTTTTCTCAGGACGATGTCACTTTGTCGCACCGTAGCGAAAGTTTTTGATTCATAGGGAATTGCGGAGCAATTTCCTATAAATTAAAAAAAGATTATAATGACATGCCTCTGCTATCATTATAATCTTTTTTCTTCTAAGTGTCTCCCTATATGCCACTTCTGCTTTTAAACTAGTCTGCGTACTCTGGCATAATCAAGAATTGTCTCGCTTGTAAGAAGGGATACTGCATCAATCAGATGCATGCGAAATGTCATGGTGCCTCCATGGACTTTTTCACATTCTTTTGCTGCAACTTCACCACAGATCCCCATCACCGCACAGCAGGCCACCGCACGCAAGATTAAATCTTCCTCTTCCTTTTCGGATGTTCCGAAAAACGCGCCTAACAATGCAGATGACATACATCCGGAACCTGTGATTCTTGCCATAAGCGGATGCCCGTTACTAACTTCATAACAGCTTCCCCCATCCGTGATCAAATCCTTTTCACCGGAAACAATTAAGATAGTTCCAAGTTTTCTTGCAGATTCCATCAGCATCTGAATAAACTGCTTTCTGTCGCTTTCATACAAGCCATTCTTTGCAGCATCCACGCCTGTCACCGTCTTCTGATTCATCATCAAAGCCTGGATTTCAGACGCATTTCCACGGATACAGGATGCTTTCGTAGCCTGCAAAAACTCATATAGCATGTTTCTTCTATAAGAAGAGCCTCCGATTCCAACCGGATCCACGATAATCGGATGCTTTTTCGCTGTCGCTTTTTTCCCTGCCAAAAGCATGGCGTCATAGTCCTTTATGGCTCCAAAATTGCACACAAGACTATTACACCCAGCTGTGATTTCCTCCACTTCAAGCGGATGGCTGGCCATTGTGGGAGACGCCCCTATCGCCAGAAGAATATTGGCACAGTCATTGACTGTAACCATATTGGTGATACAATGCACCAGAGGGCGCTCCTTTTGAATGGATTCAAACAAATCCGCTATCTTTGAAGTATCTTGCATGTTTCCTCTCCTTCTTAATTCTCCAAACTTAACTTTAATGTTTCTAACATGCCGGTCTGCTTTAACGGTACTGTAATAACGGCCGCAAGAAGCGTGCCACCGGCTGTACTGATTAAAAATGGCACTACAAATGTAAATAATGCCGCGGATGCATTTCCCATGACAAACGCTGCAACCGGATAAGCAAGCATGCCGCCGAGTAGTGCGGTTCCTGCTAACTCACCGATATATGCATATGGGAGTTTCTTCAAATATCGATATAATAAGCCAGATAACAATGCGCCGCACATACTTCCCGGGAAGGCAAGCAGTGTTCCAAGCCCTAACAAGTTACGGATAAAGCTTGCGGTGAATGCTACTCCCACACCCCACCATGGTCCTAATGATACGGCACATAATATATTGATCAAATGCTGAATCGGCGCACATTTCGAACCGAACACCGGGACGGAGAATAAGGAACCAATCACTGCAATTGCTGCAAAGATTCCTGCCATAGCTAATTTTTTGATATTTGTTTTCTTCATAAAATGATTACCTCTACTTTCGCTGTTTTGTTCCTCTTACAACGCATTCCACAAGGAGGCAAAGGGCAATCGTGATCAGCATGACTGGAAGCGTATTTCCTACCGGCGTGTCCACTCTCATGAACAGACGGTATGTAATAAATCCAACCAGCCAGATACACAGGTTGCGAATATTGATGTTTACTTTTTCAGATTTCTTTTTAATTAGGAAGTAATCTGCTAACTGAATCGCAATCATCGGTGCAAATACAGAACCGATCAGATACAAAAAGTCTGTGATATTATCCATCGGATATACAATCGCTCCAATCGTACCAATCACGGTTACTATAATAGCAGACCATTTTTCTGAAATCTTTTTATGGATAGAGACGCAGGAAACACCTGCCGAATACGCATCTAAGAATGTAGTCGTTACCGTCGAGAAAACCACGATTAACAGTCCCACAATTCCCAGTCCTGCCTTTAATAAAATCTGCGCGATATCACTTTCCCCGGTATAAATGGCTGCTCCCATACCGATCAGATACATAAAGGAACTTACCACTCCATATACGATAACGCTTGCCAATGTAGCCTGTACCGGTTTCTTTGCATTTCTCGTATAATCGCTGATTAATGGCAGCCAGGACAGCGGCATCGCCACCCCCAATTCCACTGCTGCACCAAAGCTCATTGCCTCACTGATCACACTTCCTGCCGTGCCATCATCGAAGAAAATAACTTTACATAAAATCAAGGTAAGAACAAACAGTGCTGCCATGGCGATCGTATTCACTTTGCCTAAATTGGTCAGTCCGATTAAAATCCATACAATGATCAAAGCTCCAATTACAAGAGCCCATACCCATGCCCCGGTATGTACAATACCATTTGCCGCAAGGGAACCATCATAGATCATAATTGCCGTCACGTTCCCGAGTCCCCGGAAACCGCTGATCGACCCCGCAGTCCCTTGGACAAGGGCCCGAGTGGCCTGGGATAGCTGGTTGACCCCGCAGGCCCT
>CALZIE010000271.1 GCA_945787565.1 uncultured Lachnospiraceae bacterium | reverse complement strand
ATCCCTTATTGCTATGACAGCAATGCCAGCAGCGATGATAGGGGCGGCAAAGTACCATCCGGATATTAGGACAGAGAAGAAAGAAGAGGAGATTAAGGATAAACAGGGACAGAGCATAATGAAGATCAATTATTCCTATCCCCAGATACAAAACCCAGGAGAGGATGCTGCCATTGAAGCAGTGAATAAGCTGATTGAGACATATGCAATGGGGCGATATGAGGCGAATTACAAAGAGGGCAGACCGTTGGCTGAAGAGTTTCTTCAAAGGCTGAATGAGTCAAAAGATAAAACACGTTCCTCCTTGCTTCCATTTACACTGGATTTACGATATGAGACAATGCTTGATACACCGGAGATTGTTTCGTTTTTATGGGAAGAGAGCAATTATTTTGGCGGAGCACATCCCGATACAAGATGGGAAGGTGCGGTTTATGATCTTAAGAGCGGAAAGCAGCTTAAGGCGGAAGACATTCTGTCAGCCAGTGACGAAGAGGTAAAACACTATATCGCGAACGCATTTGAACAAAAATCCAAAGAGCAGCCAGGCATTTTCTTTAAAGAAGAGGTGCAGAAATTGTTCTTGCTCCAGTTTGCATATCATTTCTATCTAAATGAGGAGGGGATGGTATTCTTTTTAGAGCCGTATGCGATTGCTCCTTATGTAGCGGGAAGAGTAGAAGTTCTCCTGCCATATAAAGAAGGAAAGTCCTATTTTAGGGAAGAAATCTTATCAAGGATACAGGAAAATGGAAGGAATTAGTTTGAAAAAATAGATGATTATGGTATTATAATAACGATAATAAGATCTGAAATTTACTGAGGAGAAAAGAGAATGAAACAAAAGAAATTAGGAGCGGTATGTCTAGGGACCGCAATAGTATGCAGTCTGACTGCGTGTTCTGGCAAGCAAAAGCTAATTGAAACTCCAATCTTAGAACGTTATGGGCTGGATGTCAAAACAGGAGAGGTTGCTAATGAAGAAGTAGTGAATGGATATTTAAATCCAGAAGAAGTGGTTGTTCAGGAGACAAAAAGAGATGAGAATGGCAACCGCACTGTGATGGAAGCAGATGAAGAACTATTTTTATATCGTATGGATGGGGAAAATGCGGTGATTACAGGATTGACAGCTCCTTATCTGAAAGAAGTTAAAATACCTGCTACGTTAGACGGGCATCCCGTTATTGGAATAGAAGGGTCTATCTTTGCTGAAGCGCTATCAGTAGAATATGTAGAGCTTCCAGAAGGAGTAACCTATATCGGAGAACGAGTATTTGAGCATAGTGCCAAACTAGAAGAAATCAAACTTCCATCGACGATCACTTCCATTGGTGCGTATGCATTTTCTAACTGCACGAGCTTAGAAGAAATCAAGCTTCCAGAAGGTCTTCTTCAAATTGGAACCCGTACGTTCTCTGGATGTGAGAGCTTAAAGAATATAGAGATTCCTTCCGGAGTACAAAAGATCGAAGAGTTTACATTTGCCAATTGTACGAGTTTAGAATCCATCCGTCTTTCTGATAACATTACAGAGATTGGGCAGCAGGCATTCCAGCATTGTGCATCCTTAGAGGAAGTGGAGATTCCTGAAAAGGTTACAGCAATTAATATTGGTACGTTCTATGGGTGTACATCTTTAGAAACGTTAATCGTACCAGCAAGTGTTGTGAATATCTACCCTACTGCATTTAAAGACTGTAATATGGGGCAGATATCCGTGGTTACACCGAAGGGATCCTATGCTGAAAAGTATGCAAATGACAACGGGATGATCGCAAGCACCAGATAAATCAGTATAAATTATAATAATTCACTTAGGCTATGTCCATTCTTTAAGGACTGGCACCATTTCAGAGAGCCACGCAGGGACAAGATCTCCAAATACAGGGTGGCTTTCTGATAATATTCTATGTCATCATGATCACGCGTATCATGATATTCTTCTTTCATCATCTCAAACTTTTGCAGCTGAATCAGAGTGTTCGTCTCAAATTCAGTCAGCAGTCTTGTGCGTGATGCAGAATCTAAATTACCGGCAAAAAATATCTTCAATATCTCAGAGAGATAGCTATAAGGGAGATTAACCGGTTCTTCTATCCATTTTTTAAAATACTCTCTACCTTTATCCGTAATATAGTATTGTTTCTTTTTAGAACCATCATTGATTGGGCGTAAAAGAATATATTGTTTGGTTACCATTCGCTTAAGAGTAGGATACAGGCTTCCCTCAGTTACATGGTAAAACGGTTTGATCTGCACTGAAATATTAGAACGCAGTGTTTTTTCGGTCATAGGAGTGGTAAACAAATATCCAAGTATAATATATTCAAGCATGAGAGAACCACCTTTCGAGCATTTGTCTATTGGCAGGGCCTAGAACACCAGGCGGATGTATTCATATTCCTATATAGAACTCAAACTTAACAGTTACTTTTAGGCCGCAAGTCTGGTGAATCTGGTATTGCCCACAATTCCTGGATCCATTATTAGGAAAGCCTAAAACCAACTGCGAAGTTTGAATATAAAATCATAATAAAACATAAAGGATAAAACGGTATAAGAGACACTATAACATAAAAGTAAATAAATGTCAAATAGAAGGAAAAAATGTAGAAAAGAAAGATTAGGTACAAAGAGAACGATAAGAAGAAACAATAGCATAATTTTGGACACGGTTCATACAATTTGTATGGAGGAAATAAGAGCTAAAAGGAGAATATATCAATGAGTGAAGTGAATGGTACATATAAGATTAGTGTGACGGGTCCGTTTGGAAAGCAGCAGGGAGAGGTTAAGTTTGAGGTGCAGCAAGAAAAGATCCATGCAAAGCTTCGGCTGATGGGGACAGAAAATGTGTTTGAAGGGACGGTACATGAAAATGAATTCGAGTTCCAAGAGAAAATAAAATCAGGGATCTTTCATGTGAATGTAAAAATACAAGGGAAAATAGATGGGGATAAACTAGTAGCAAAAGCGATCACAACGTACGGAACATTCCCAGTCACGGGCGTAAGGGAAACGGAACAATAAAAGTTTTATTTGGATGTTGACAAAGGAGATGGATCGTGATAAGATAAATGAGCTTCAAGAAATGTCTGAATTGAATATACAATTTAAAATAAATAAAAAACTTTTAAAAATGTTCTTGACAGATAAAAATGAAGGTGATATACTAATGAAGCTGACTGCGACGCAGAACAGCAACGCTTGATAAAAGCAAAACACATTGATAACTGAACAGTGAAACAACCTTGAAATTCGTTGAGAATATAGTTTGAACTAACGTTCAAACACAAATAGAACTGTGTGAGATCGCATCAATCACAACCCTAAATCAGTAACGGAACAAGATGACATT
>CALZIE010000270.1 GCA_945787565.1 uncultured Lachnospiraceae bacterium | reverse complement strand
CCAAAGCGCTCCTTAATCTGTTTTGCTACATCCTCTGCAGAAAGTTCAGAATTATCAATCTTCATGTAATTCTCAAAAGGTACCTCTCCATCAAAACTTACGCAACGGAATTGCTTGTCATCATTGATCAGGCGCATATTGGATGCTTCAATATCACGCTTGGATGCTTTGTTTTTCAAACGATTTTCTGTGACGTTTCTCTTAAGACGAACCTCCTGGGATGCAACAAGTTCCACGTAATAGACATCTGCTCCCTTTTCCTTAAACATGTTCGTGACATGTTCTACATAATCCCAATCAGACTTCAGGTCAAAGGCCCACATAAAGGTGAAAATAAGACCATACTGATTAGATGCTGCAAAATCCTCGAAGATGACTTCCCTTAGTTTCTTTACTGTTCCCGACTGGTACTGATCAAATAGTTCGATCACGGGTTCAATCGTCATATGATTATGAAAAAGCTTAAGCCCTGTTATTTTTGATAATTCCTGTCCCACTGTCATCTTTCCCACAGCGGCATTTCCAACAATAAATACTAGTTTCATAACTTTCTCCTCCTTTATGTTTTGCAGCCTCTCGTTATTACTTTCTTCCGATTGTATCAACCATAAGTAGCGATGTACAACTAATGACTATAAATTCGGTTCTTTTATAAGCAAAATGGCTTTGGATTTAGAATGTTTTTCATAGCCTCCTTCTTTAGGTCCGGTTTTCTCTGAAGCCAGTCCTGCATACAGGTAAACAATAACATTCTTCGATAATTAAGGAATGTTCCAATTTCCTGATACCATGAATCCTTCAAATGATTCTCCGATTCATATCCAGAGATAAAGGTATCAAAAAAATGCTTTAGGTTATCTGGATCTTTGCATTCCGACCACATACCGCCGGTAACATCAAACATAAGCCCCTGTGCGGGTGTTGTAATATCCTGCATAAAGAACTGTAACCCTGCACAGTCAAAATCAATTAGTGTCAGGCCATCACCGACTGCCAGAATATTACGTTGATGATTGTCATTATGAATAAAGCCGAAGCTATCCAAATCCGTACTTTGATTATGCAGATACTGCTTCATATCTGCCCATGCTTTCTTAATCTCTGGTTCTTTACACCAATCCATAAAGAAGTCAATCTCACTTTTATAGTGAAAGGATCCGGTATCGGCATGAAGCGGGAAAGATTTCGTGACTGCATGGGATTTACCGGTTAGTTTTCCCCAATTATAAATAAGCCGATCCGTAAGTTCACTACTTGCAGGAGATTCTCCATTATAAAAGTCCATAGTATAAGCAGTAAACCAATGCTTATGATCCAGTACCGTTTCATATAACGTACCATTTCGATTTACAAGAGGATGCGCAAGACGAATGCCATTTTCACCGAGATAATGAGCATATTGAATCCGTACATCCAGGTTATGTATCTTTTCCGCTTCTGCTGCCGGAATGGCAAGTATTTTTAATACCTTTTTCTTATCCCCGTCATCATATGTAAAAACCGTACCATCTGAATCTTCCCGGCCTCCCCCAAGATAGGTTAATTCATCTCTTAAAATGCCAAGCTTTTCACATAAAGTATCCATCGCATAATCGGTAATTGGAATCATAACATTCTCCTTCTAGTGTTTAGATTTTTTCACCTTAGAAAACAGATTAAATTTCATGAATTAACATTATATTCCAAAAGTATTTAATTTGCAATAATCTGCTTAAGAATTATCACACCGATTACGTGTATTACCCGGATTTTACTCTATTGATAGGATTTCTGTTGCCATTTGTATATCATAGCAATCGGCATCTTCTCCATCCTCCACACACCAGGAATACCCGAGAATGACTTCCATAAAGAATAATTTTCGGATATCGGCAGCAGGATATTCTAGATACTCTGCGATTTTATCTATCACATATACGATATGCTCCATTGACACTTTCTTATTGTCATATTCCAGTTCATTCATAATAAACCGCGGTATGTCAAAGATAGCAGGCCCAATCACTCCTTTGGGATCAATGATGGCATAATCCCCCTTCTGTGTTCGCAGTATATTATCATGATGAAGATCACCATGCAGCACTACCCGCTCTGGATACTGTTCAAACAGATCATATCCAATCTTTCTTGCAAGAATCATCTTCTGCTTTAGCGAACCTGCATTCGGTAGAATCTGCATATTGGCACATGCATGATCCAGCCAGTCAAGATACGTTGAATAAGTATCGCCTTTGTCTGGAATGTGATGAATTTGTTTGAATACCTTAACAAATTCCCTCATTCTAGTTGTTACATCCCGTTCTTCTCTTAAAACAGTTCCGGGAATAATCCGTTCTTCCAGTAGCATGCCATTTTCCTTATCATACGCAAATACTTGACAGGCTCCGATTCCATTTATGGTTTTAAGCATATGATATTCACTAGACAGAGTATCCATATGCTGATTGATTTTCAAAATCACATTACCGTATTGCTCTGATTTTGCGCTGTATACGGCTCTCGTATGTAATGCATAAATCTCATTTGCTTCTATTAAGCTCCACTGTTTTATTCCGTATTCTAGCTTCTCTTTGATATCGCTCATAATTTTCTCACATCCAATTAATATAATTTATAACCGGTAAATGCATCTTAATTCTTTCTTACTTGCCAACACCCTTATAATTTATATGATTTTCATAATCGTCTAATCGGATATGGCTCCATGGGTTATCCATAACTTATGTTTAATAGCGGACTGTATAATAGGTTTCTAAGCTTTGAAAATAAAAATCTCTTACTCATTTTGTGCTTCATACTATCCACTACATTCTCCTTTCTACATTGTAGTTTTTTAGCTGTTTCTTAGCTATATGCTTATCTAAACTATCCCTTATATAGAGCTCATCTGCTTCCCTCTCTACACAAAATCGCTTTCAAATTATTTATATTATACAGAACAGATATGGATATGTAAATATAATCCATCCCCCTCCGCATAACAGCCCATCTCCCATTATGCTTGTATTCGCATTGCAGCATTGCCATAGTTGTCGTGTTTGTGAATTTATGCTATGATAAAAAGACATGGAATAGGTAACTGTCTCGTTATTGTAAATAAGGCAGACTATTCAATATCTTATACAAGCAGAGGTAATAACATGAAAAAAGTAAAAGACATTATGGGTGCAATGGAACGTATCGCACCTGTTTCTTTAAAGGAAGATTTCGATAATGTAGGACTTATGGTTGGAGACCGTGAAAAAGACGTAAAGAAAGTCTTATTTGCATTAGATTGTACACTAAAAGTTGTGGAAGAAGCAAAGGAAAACAATGTGGATCTTATCATCACACACCATCCTCTTATCTTCCGTAAGCCATCCAGTATCACAACAGATTCCCTTCAGGGTAAGAAAATCATGGAGTTAATCAAACATGATATCAGCTTATATTCCAGTCATACCAATCTGGATTCCGT
>CALZIE010000269.1 GCA_945787565.1 uncultured Lachnospiraceae bacterium | reverse complement strand
TCTTTCTGCCCATTGACCAATTCGGATGTTTTAAAGCATCTTCCACCTGAATATTCTTAAGATCTTCTCTCTTTCTTCCACGGAATGGACCACCAGAAGCAGTTAAGATAATCTTGCTTACAGTAGACTCTCCACAGTTGTCGCGGTCTCCACACTGAAGTGCCTGAAAGATTGCGGAATGCTCGGAATCAACCGGAAGCATCTTTACACCGTGTTCTTTCACAAGCGGCATAATAATATGCCCCGCTGTTACTAATGTCTCTTTATTTGCAAATGCAATATCTTTCTTTGCTTTGATTGCTTCTATGACCGGACGGATTCCGATCATGCCTACAACCGCACTTACTACGATCTCGGATGTTTCTTCTGTCGCACAGGCAATCAAGCCATCCATTCCGGCTGTAACCTGTACATCTAAATCCTTAATCTTCTCTTTTAACTGTTCTGCCTTCTCTTCATTGTATACGCAGACAATCGATGGGTGAAACTCTCTGATCTGTTCTTCTAATAATGTGATATTATTGGCCGCCGCCAAAGCAGTTACCTTTAAATCATCATTATTTCTTACAACTTCTAAAGTCTGTGTTCCAATGGATCCGGTGGACCCTAATATCGAAACGTACTTCATAAACTAGCTTCCTTTCTTATCTTGCCCAAATCTGTGCTAAATAAAATACGATTGGAGCAGTGAAAATCAGACTGTCAAAACGGTCTAAGATTCCGCCATGCCCCGGAATTAATGTACCGTAATCCTTTACATCATGATTACGTTTAATTGCAGACGCTGCGAGATCACCAATTGTTGAGATCACCGCACAGCAAGCACCAATAATAGCAAATGCCACAAGCGGATTGCTTACCTCTGTGATATGATTTTTAAATACTGCCGCAAAAATCACACCAATTCCTGCCGCACCAATAATACCACCAAATAAGCCTTCTACTGACTTTTTCGGGCTTAAGATTGGTGCCATCTTATGCTTTCCAATCGCTCTTCCTACTAGATATGCACATGTATCTGATCCCCAGGACCCTATAAATGCAAGCCATACTAAGTATTCGCCTCCATCCATCATTCGTACACGATAGATAAAGGAAAGCATCACAGCTACATAAAACAGATTAAAAAATCCAAGCATGATCTGTTCTGATTTGTACTTTGGAAACGTAAGCACATAGATTGCCATCACTACGAGCAGATACCCGATGAAAAATGGCACCAAATACGCTTCTTTTCCCATATATATAATCAGATAATACAGGATACAGGCGAGATATCCCGCTCCTGCAATCAGTGTTTTCTCACTTCCTATTACACGATATAATTCCATCATACCGATTAATGAAATGCCTAGCAACACACAAAACAATACATTTCCACCCATTACTAAAGAAAGGATGGCTACAATCATTAAGATGCAGGAACTTCTAAAACGCACCCAGAAACTCTTGTCAAACATTAGACTCCTCCAAATCTGCGTTCTCTTTTGTTAAACTGCTCGATCGCCTTAATTAATTCTTTTTTATTGAAATCTGGCCATAATACTTCCGGATAATAGAATTCGGAATACGCAACCTGCCATAATAAGAAATTGCTTAAACGTTTCTCGCCACTTGTACGAATGACAAGTTCCGGATCCGGAATTCCTTTCGTATCCAGATATTCTTCAAATAACTCTGGATTCAGCTGGTCTAGTGTAAATTCACCGTTCTTATAATTCTCTGCTACCTTCTTCACTGCGATTTCATCACGTCCGCCATAATTTAAAGCAACCTGGAAATTAAGTCCGGTATAATCCTTGCTTGCTTCTTCTAAAGCAGCAATTTTCTGCTGAAGGTCTTCATCTAATTTTGACTTATCCCCGATAACGCGAACTCGCATATTATTCTTTTGGCTGTTCTCCATGCAGGTGCTCATATATTCTCTTAATAGATCCATTAATGTATCAACCTCTGACTGTGGTCTGCTCCAGTTCTCAGTAGAGAATGCATAAACGGTTAAATATTTAATTCCTAAGTCATAAGCATCTCTACAGATCTGCTCTACAACCTTGCCACCCTGCTTATGGCCAAAGTTTCTAGGCATCAGTCTTTTCTTTGCCCATCTTCCGTTACCATCCATAATGATAGCAACATGTTCTGGTATTTTTAATCCTTCTAAATTATCTGCCATCGTTAACCTCTCTTTTACAGTCCCTAACCCATACATGTTCTTATCTTAACTTGCACGTTTTTCACAAAAACATTCCTGTTTTAAAAGACTGCCATAATGTACAATAGGACGTATCAGACCATCCGACCAAATACGTCCTAATATATATTCCTGCTTTCGCCTGCTTTTTCATGTATCTGCCTGTTTCCTAACGTTTAGGCATCTCCACACATTCTAACAGGCAACAAGCAAAAATGTATGAATTTTAAAATTAAACAGTAAGAATTTCTTTACTCTTAGCTTCAATTACTTTTTCAACTTCAGCTACGAATTTATCTGTCATCTTCTGAATCTGATCTTCAATCTGTTTCTGTTCGTCTTCAGAGATTTCATTCGCTTTGCTTAATTTCTTGATTGCATCGTTTGCATCTCTTCTGATGTTACGCATTGCAACCTTAGCATTTTCGCCTTTTTTCTTAACGTCTTTTACAAGTTCTTTACGTCTTTCTTCTGTTAATTCTGGGAATACTAAACGAATTACCTTGCCATCGTTGCTTGGAGTTAATCCAAGATCAGAAGCAATGATTGCTTTTTCAATATCCTTGATTAATTTGGATTCCCAAGGCTGAATCTGAATGATTCTTGCTTCTGGAACGGAAACGTTTGCCACAGCCTGAAGTGCAGATGGTGTGCCGTAGTAATCTACTTTGATTTTATCTAATAAGTGTGGATTTGCTCTTCCGGCACGGATATTAGAGTATTCTTCATTTAAAGAATCTAAAGATTTCTGCATTTTAATTTCGTAAGGTTTGATGTTTTCGTTCATATAACGACCTCCTGTTTCTAAAAATGGAACTATTTTTGTTGATTATACAGTTACTACAGTTCCTGTACAAGCACTTTTTACATTATTTACGATACTATTCTCTTCATTTAAAGAGAATACAAGTAATGGCATCTTGTTTTCCATGCACATAACAGTTGCTGTTAAATCCATGATTGCCAGTTTTTTATCAAGTAACTCCTGGAAGGAAACGGTATCGTACTTTCTCGCTTCAGGATTCATCTTTGGATCACTGTCATACACGCCATCAATTGCACGCGCCATTAAGATCACATCTGTTTCCAGTTCAATCGAACGAAGTGCAGTTGCAGTATCCGTTGAGAAATACGGATGTCCTGTTCCTCCAGCTAAGAATATAACCTTTTTCTGCTTTAAGCATTCAACAGCTCTATCCTTAGAGAAAATCTCTGTCATCGAGCCACATAAAAATGGGGTAAATATAGCAGTATCCATGCCAACATGTCTGAAAATCTCAGATACA
>CALZIE010000268.1 GCA_945787565.1 uncultured Lachnospiraceae bacterium | reverse complement strand
AGTATGGTATTAGAGACTTAATGGAGTAAGGGTGGAAACACGAAAGAAAGGAGAATAAAAGACAAGAACTTCTTTTAACAGAAAGCACTCACATTTTATTGTGAGTGCTTTTAAATAAAATTCATTTTTAGGCCGTTTTTGTTGAAAAAAGATTTTTAGTTTTCCTGAAAATAAAGTTCATTTTCGAACAGCTTTCTACTAAAATTTTTTTTCAGTTATCTAGATTAATCTTCTCTCTTAACTGTACCTTATCTCTAGCAAATCTTTTTCTTTCTTCATCCACTGCTGCATAATGTTTCTTAGTTGTATTAACGTCTTTATGTCCAAGTACATCAGCTACCAGATAGATATCCCCTGTTTCCTGATAAAGCGATGTTCCATATGTGCTTCGCAGCTTATGTGGTGTAATCTTCTTAATAGTAGTAACGGTTCTAGCATACTTTTTTACTAAGACTTCCACATTTCTCACGCTGATTCGTTTTCTTCTAGAAGAAAGGAAAAGGGCATTCTCGTGTTCATCTAAGGTTACAATGCCTTTACGTTCTTCGATATAGTCCATAAGAGCTTCCCTTACTTCATCTCCGAAATATACAAAGGCTTCGTCCCCACCTTTGCGGATGATCTTGATACGGTCATTATCAAAATCCACGTCAGTAAGGTCAAGGCCGACACATTCAGATACACGGATTCCGGTTCCAAGTAATAGTGTCATTAAGGCAAGGTCACGTTTCTTTGCTTTTTCATGGTAGATCATCTGGTTATCTGTTAATCTGTTTCCGGATTCTACCACATCTAAGAAATCTGCTACTTCATTTGCATCCATTCTAACAATAGTCTTGCTATGTAGTTTTGGCATATCCACCTGAAGGGTTGGATTCTCAGAAATCATCTTATTCTTATGATAATAACGGTATAGAGAGCGAAGAGCAGCTAGCTTTCGTTTGATTCCTCTTTCGTTATTGGTTATTTCCTTGCCTTCTTTGTTCTTATAATATTTCAGAAATTCTAAGTATTCTTCAAAATCCGTTGACTGCATTTGTGTCAGCAGTTCAAATGGGATATCTTTGATTTCTGTATTATAGTATAGGGGATTTTTCATTTGGATATATTCAAAGAATACTTTTAAGTCGACAGCATAAGCGATTCTTGTACGGGATTCGGTTGTCTGCTCAATTCCACGGAAGAATGCACCGGTCCAGGAAGGAAGCTCACTTATAAGCTCTCGTAACTTAACGGTATTTTTTATGTTCTGTTGTTGGTGATAAGTCTGGTGATCCATATCTTGTTCCTCTTTTCTATGGTTTACGCTTTTTAATAAAGATCATCATACAATTCTTGTATGCATGACTACTTTATGTTCTAATGTTAGTATAGCATAAGGAATGCATTCAGACAACTTGGAGTGCTGGTTAGTATGAGTAAGAAATGGTTAATCCAGATTATCGCGTTTGATACGAACGTAGTCGATTTGACAGAAAAATCAAGAGATCCGGTAGATTTATTATATGGTTTTCAGCTTGGAGGAGGGACAGAGATTAATAAATCGGTCGCTTACTGCGAACAGTTTATAGAAACTCCCATTAAAAGCTTGGTATTCCATGCTTTGCCTGTACCCCACAGAAACAGCCACAGCTGTTCGAGGCAGCATTAAAAGGCCATGAATTAAGTAAGTTTATACGGCAAGATAGAATTTAAAATAACGGCGAATCCATATCTCACTAATACGATCAGGATTCGCTATTTCATTGACTAGAATATTGTTTGCGATATTGTAATGGAGACACTCCAAAATTCTTTTTGAAAGCATAGCAAAAATAGTTGCAGCTTCCAAAACCGGACTGCTCCGCAACATCGGTAATAGAAAGTGTGGTTTTGGTTAACAGTCTTTGAGCATGCTTTATTTTATAATTCAATAAAAAAGTGGAATAAGAAGTACCAAGTCTTAAAGTAAACAGTCTTGACAGATGGCCTGGTGACACATTAACCGCAGAAGCAAGCGATTCAAGACTAGGGTCTTCAAAAAAATGCTGTTCCATATATTGCAGAGCAGAAAGTAAGATATCACTGCACATTGCATCTGGTATGGATGCAGTGGCAGCTTTTTTTTGTCCACGAATCACTTCGATAAATAGGTGATTTAACAGTCCTTCCAATACAAAATTAGAGTGTTCATCGAAATGTGCATATTCCCGTTCCATTTCATTAAGAATTGAGCTGACTTTCTGGATGGATTCTTCATTAAGATGAATCACTACCTGTTCTAAAAGATTCTCAAACGTTTTTTGGCCAATATATTCGATAAGATTTTTTACAGCAAGATCATTAAACTGAACGCGTGAACCAGTGACGATGTCTTCTGAAATATATTCAGACCGATGATATAAATTCTTATCAATCAGTATAAAATCTCCTGGAGAGACAACGACAGTTTTTCCCAGTGTAATAATGACAGATTCTCCAGTGCGTCTTAACCCGATTCCATAATAATCATTATATAATTCCATGCCAGGCATAGAATAAGTTCCTTTTCTTAAGCTGGGTACCGCTCTTATATTTTCATCAGTTGACAGGGGATTCATATCGGCTACCTCACAATTCATATGTAATATCTATCAGAGTATATCATAGAATCTTAAAAATCAATGATTTTGCTATGATTTTTAAAAGAAAATATATATTCTATGTGATATAGTTAGTTTATCAATGCTAGTTAAAGAAAGGGGCTTAATAAAATGAATCATTTTAGAAAAACATTATTTGCAGTAACTATTGTTTGCAGTTGTCTCTTATCTGCTTGCGATTCAACTATTCAGTCAGTAGAGACTGTCAGAAACTATTATGTTTTGGATGATGAGAGCGATTTTACCCAGATGCAGACAGAAGACCCAATCATATATACGGATATCCAATATGATGATGAAAATGAGCTTAAAATGGATGTATATATGGCTGAGGAAGCGGACAATAGCACCAAACGACCTGCTGTCATCCTGATGCATGGCGGTGGTTTAACTAAGGGAGATAAAGCAACCGATAACCTCACCAAGAGTATTGCTACGGATCTTGCGAAAATGGGATATGTAACATTTGATGTGAATTATAGATTAGCAAGCAAAGCGAATAGTACAGCACTAAAAAATGCATGTGAAGATATTGCAGCAGCATGTACCTATATTCAGAACAATTGTGAGGAGTATGGTGTTGATCCACAATACATAGCAATTGGCGGATATTCAGCTGGTGCTCTGATTGCCTTGGAAGTAGCTTATTCTAACAATAAGGATATTGATATCGATGAAGAGGCGATCTTTGCAGTGATTGATATTGCAGGCGGCACTTTATCATTTGGAAAGCCGGAAAGCACAGATCCTCCATGTCTTATTCTGCATGGAACGGAAGATACAACAGTAAACTATTCTGATAGCCAAAAACTTCAGAAGAAACTTGATAAAGCTGGTGTAGATTGTACTTTATATAAGATGAAG
>CALZIE010000267.1 GCA_945787565.1 uncultured Lachnospiraceae bacterium | reverse complement strand
CTTTTTTTTAAATCATTTATCGACTTGGCGTAAGACACCTATACCTTTCGGTTAATAGCCGTTTCGTTAGTAGCCATTCACTAGTATTTATCTACATGACTGGCTTTATAGTCATCTCTTGCCCAGTTTGGAGCATTAATTGGACCAGCCTTTGCATTTCCCGTCTTTGCAGCTCCCTGAATCTCAGGGACTTTTGCCTGCTCATTCTGTGGATGATGCATGCGTTCCCGATTCTCGGTTCCATGATTCTTTGCATCATATGGATCTGGTCTTCTCATGCCTGCTTTTGCCATTCTAATACCTCCTGTTGCTGCACCTGCTGTATTGAAATCTTCTGAATAAAATACACTTCCATCATTTGCAGAAGATTTCATTCAAAAAGATATACCGGTCATAGTATCTGTAACCGTGACAAAAGCATACAGGAAAGATTATCTATTCTGCTTCCTGTAATCGTGGCATAGGCTCATTATCTCTATATTCCTTACGTCTTAATTCGATTCCTACCATAAGGATGGATACGGCAGCTGCCATAAAATCGGCAACCGGACCAGCATACATAATTCCATCAATTCCAGCAGCCTTTGGGAAAATTACAAGTAAAGGCAGTAAGAAGATGATCTGTCTTGTAAGGGATAAAAAGATACCGCTTACTGATTTTCCGATTGCTGTGTAGAAGTTTGAAGTAATTGGCTGAAGGAAATTTAAGAAGGTAAAAAATAAGAAAATCTTAAAATACTTCGTTGCAAATTCATAATATGCATCGGAACCATTTCCAAAGATGGAGATGATCTGTCTTGGTGCGAACTGGAATAGGGCAAATGCAAGGATGGATAATCCTAACCCATAGGCACTGGCAAGCAGATATGCCTTCTTCACTCTCTTATACTTTCCAGATCCATAATTGTAGCTTACAATTGGCTGTAATCCCTGGGATAAACCAATGATAAAGGACATATAAAGCATATTCACCTTTGAAATAATACCAGCACATGCGATTGGAATCGCTTCTCCATAAGAAGATAACGCGCCATAGTGTTTTAAGGACTTGTTCATTACAATCTGAACAATCATCATAGCAAGCTGATTGCTGCATGGTGCCGCACCTAACGCACTGATTCTTCCTACAAATGCTGGCTTTAATAAAAAGTGGCGTGCTTCTAATTTGATTGTCTTACTCTGTTTTAAGAATAACATAGCAAGAGCAGCAGAGATAATCTGTCCAATAACAGTTGCATACGCAGCTCCTGCCATTCCCCATCCACATACGAATACAAAGATTGCATCTAATACGGTATTGACAACCGCACCTGTAATGTTACAGATCATTGTATGCCTTGGCTTTCCTGCCGCTCGTAATAGATTTCCACCACCTGTTGCAAGAATTACAAATGGGAAACCATAGGCAACGATTCTTGTGTACACTTTGGCATATTCTAATACATTATCCGGTGAACCGAAAAACTGTAATAAAGGAGTTAAAAATAACTGCGTAATAATCAGTAACACAACACCACAGCCAAATAGCATAGTGATTGCATTTCCAATATAAAATACCGATTTTTCTTTCTCCTCTGCATCAAATTCCCCTCTTCCTGAAGAGATATTGAACGCTGCCGAACCACCAATTCCGAATAGCAACGCAATCGCTACACAGGAAATGGACAGAGGAAAGGAAATATTCGTTGCTGCATTTCCTAACTCCCCTACACTTCTTCCAATAAAAAACTGATCCACGATGTTATAAAGAGAACTTACTAACATTGCGATAATGCTTGGTACTGCAAACTGTCTTAAAAGTTTATTTACTTTTTCTTCCGCTAACGGATTTTTTCCGCCTTTATTCATCATCTTGTTTCTCAAACTCCTCTCTCGCTATTATGTTGTTCCTGCCTTGCCGAATATTCACTCACATTATCTGCCATCTGAGCTAAAACACGAAGAGCAACTTCTAACTCTCTTTGATCAATATTCTTTAACGCAATATGGCTCAAAGCATTGGCTCCATTCACAATCGGTTCCTTACTTAACTGCCCTTTTTTTGTCAAATAGATACGGTTACATCTTCGGTCTTCCTCATCCTTCTCTCTTTCGATAAAGCCTTTATCTAATAAGGATTTCACGACTCTTGCAATCGCTGATTTATCCATATCGAACTGCAAGGCCAACTCTTCCTGTGTAATTCCGTCTTTCTTATTCAATGTGATTAAAATCGGATATTCTGCTGAGGATATGTCATGGTCTCTTAAAACCTGTGCCCAATAAGCCTGGACCTTTCGATAAAGAATCGAAATCAGCCGTCCTGGATACTCTATCATAAACGTCTCCTTTATTAGTTGATAATTCAACCATTCGATTCTACCCGAAAAATAGTTGATATGTCAACTGTTTTTTATCTTTAAATTTATAGCTAGTTGCAAATTACTTTCCTACTAAAATAAAGAGAGTCTATAAATCCTACTATCACGATTTACAGACTCTCTTTATTTTATACCTACCATTTCGTAGCTTATCTAGTTGCAGGTGTCTTTAAAACCTTTCTATCATTTCTTTCCTTTGTAATCTTAATATCGAATGTGTGAATCGAAGGAATTCTGCTTTCAATATGATAAATTAGATTGTATCCTAAGTAACCGCCTAATGTATTTGTCATCAGATCATCTACATCACAGAAACGATAAGAACCATGATAAATACCATAAATACCAGTAAGCTGTGTCACTTCGATTAATAAGCTTAGTAAGAAGGTAAATAGAACTACCTTTCTTCCACGACATCCACAATAGTAACGTAAGAACATCCCAAATGGGATCGTCATGATTACATTGAATACTACCTGAAGCACCGTATGATCAAATGCAGCTTTCAGATAAGTAACTGGATTATTTAATACAAATGGGGATTCCTTTATAATATCTGCAATGAAATGGAAAGGAATCAACTGTATGGTGTGTGTATGAAGATTTGCTGCTTCTTCCGCCGTTGGCAGTGGGAAAAGCACTAACGCTGCCACACATAACAGGTAAAGAAGCATTGTATAATTTAAACCGATTCGTACAAAATTAATGGCTCTATATTTAAGTATGGTTAATAGGAAAATTGGTAAGGTACACATGATTGCGAAAAATGGAAAGCTACCAATTCCTAAAAATATTGAAATGATGAAATTCATAATCGTTACCCCCTTCAAACTCTTGTTTTATTTGATGAGATAACTATAACATCACCAGGAATTGGAAGCCATCGATGTGCCTAACATTCAGCTTACGTTTTTGAAAGGTTGTGGACTACAACCATTTATTGCAATAAATCCTTGCATTCACTAAGGCTTCCTGGAAATTCCTCACTACTTAATAGATAAAGCCTATGCAATGCTCTTGTACACATAAGATATAAAAGGTTCTTTTCGATCACTCCATAGAAATCCTTCTTAAAATCTCCTGCTACAATCACCGTATCAAACTCAAGCCCCTTCGCATAGATAACTGGCATG
>CALZIE010000266.1 GCA_945787565.1 uncultured Lachnospiraceae bacterium | reverse complement strand
ATTTGTTGCTTTTTTTATTATTTATGCTTTCAATTTTGCAATTAATTTTACTTATTATGCCATAAAAAATATATATATATTTTTAATCAAATATTTTTGATATTTCTTTAATATTTTGTTATATATTTAAAACAGTATTGACATTCAAATACTTCTGTAATATTATGATAATTGAGTTGAAATTTCTGCATTTTCTATATTATAAATTTTTGTTATAAAGGAGTTAATTTTAATGGAAAAATGTGCATTGGTTTTAGGACTTATAAATGTGAAAGGAGGAGTAGGAAAGACAACTATTTCTTCAAATATTAGCCATATTCTAAGTGTTGCTGGATATAAAGTCTTACATATAGATTTAGACCCTCAAGGATCTAGTAGTGAACTTTTAAAAGCACAATCAAAATCTGGAAATCAGCTATCAAAAGATGATATTATGAATTTAGATACATTTAAATTACTTTCTCAACCTGTATCTATTCAAGACTATATTTTTGAGACCAGATATGAAAATTTACATATCATACCTAACGCAAGAGGAGTTGAAAGCACTTATACCCTAGGTACCTTTGATACAAGAATAGCAATGCTTAACTACCCAAACAAATACCTAGCTTTCTACCAAAATATAAATCAAATTAGAAATCAATATGACTATATAATCATTGACGGGCAGCCCGGTATGAATGAAATGATGAAGGTAAGCATCATCGCCAGTGACTACGTAGTATCACCTGCAGCACCGGATCTATATAATTTACATACAGTCGATGATACATGTAATGTAATTGACTTGTGTAATAGAGACTACGGACGAGACACCGAATATCTTGGATTCTTCTTAAACAACATTCCAGATTTAAAAGATTCAGCTTATTTATCAGTACGCGATTTTTATAAGGAAAGTGCAAAGGAATACTTCATAGATAATCCAATCAGATTTTCGAAGGCAATCAATAAATCCTCATTAAATAATTTCCTTTGGTTAGAATATGCAATGGACTATTGCATTTCATTCCCAAATCCATGCAAGGATTTATTAAGACTTATAGACAAAGAGTTAGGTTTATTCAAAGAAAAGAAAGCGGTTCTTTTAGAAAAAGGAATTAAAGAAATATATTTTGACTAGAAAGGGTTAAAAGCATGTCAAGAGTAGATTTAAATAAAAAACGACCAGGAATGAGTAACATTAGTGCAAATCTTATGATGGCAGCACAAGATAAAGTCTCAAGCAATCCAGCAAGTGTATTCTCAGATAATGCAGTTGCAAAGGATGTATCGAATATGTTAAAGCTGGATGACAGTGCTCCTACAAAATATCTTCATCGTGACCTCATCTATCCTAACAAGTTAAATGTTCCATACATGGAAGGCATCACAGAGGATGATTTTATGGCCTTAAAAGCCTCAATTCTGGATATAGGCCTTATGCATAATCTTGTAGTGATAGAAGACGGAAATGGCAGATATAGATTGCTTTCTGGCGAAAAAAGATGGCAGGCAATCAATAAAATGACCGAAGAAGAGTATAATAAAGCTCTTAACAAAGGAATAGAAGCGAAAGTTCTTCCATATAACCCAAATTTAACCGAAGATGATGAACTAATCATGCTTCTTACATGTAATGTACTTGTTTTCTCTTCCGGAACTCCGGAACCTAAGCAGATGCGTGATCTTATCCGTTTATACCAAAAGAAAGGGTACGAAAAGAAAGAATTAGTCGAATTTCTTAACTTTTACCTTAAGAATAACAAGCAGACCATATACAAGATAGTCGCAGAATCAAATGCAACTGATGAACTTTATGAACTGTATTCAAAAAAAATAATCGTAAGATCTGCTCTTCAGATATTAGGAGATTTATCTCCAGAAGATCAGCATACAATATGTGATAAAATAAGATATGAAAATATTGATAAGGTAGATGAGGAAACAGCCAGCAGCCTCAAAAGAATGCTTAAAGAGGGCAAAAAGAAGAATTCAAATCATTCTTACGATACCACAATCCAATATGCGAAGTTTGAAAAGGCATTTAACAATGCTTCTGCAGACTTAGCTAAAGCTAAGAAGTCACATTTTGCAAATATGAATATGACAGAATTATCCCTGTCATTTTCTAAGCTGCAGAATCTTTCAAATGAAATTGAAGAAATCAAAAAAATCATTGAGGATGTTAAAACAAAAGCAATAAAAAAATAGAAAACAACACAGAATTTGTTTTTTAGGAGACTTTACTAAAGTCTCCTAAAAAATGGCATTTTTTCCCATAAATTCAAGGTTTTTTGGACTTTGAAAAAATGTGAATATATATAAAATCAAAGTAAAAAAGAAATGAAAAAGACATTCATAATTGTTTTTACATATCATTATTGACATCAAATAATACATGGTATACTATAATCATATATTTTAGTTTAGTATTAAAAATCAGAGATGAAGAGTCTCACGTCGTCATAGCTCTCAGGAGGACTATGACTTTTTTTTGTCCTTTTCTCAGGAACTGGCATGTATGCCTAGAAAGGAGGAGAGCATTTTGGGAAGAATCATTAAAGTATCTCGTACGCAACCATGTCCAATCTGCGGCAAGCCCGACTACTGTTTTTGGAAAGAACGCGAGAAGGATCCTAATTTGTTCAACCTGTATTGCAATAGAACCTCGGAGGCGATTGGTAATATTCTTACAGGTGTTGATGGAAAAGAATACATTTCCATCTATCAAAACACAAGAGGTACAGTTTTCGAATCAGTCGCCCAAAGAGAAGAGAGGAGCAAAAGCAGGGTAGAAGGTACCAAGACAGAACGTAAAAATATTAAGCAGCACTGTGTGATTGATTCAATAAATCCTTTGCCAAATGAAAAACTGGATGAAGTATATCGCTGTATAATGACCAATTTACCGCTGTATAAACATCATGCAGATTATCTTCTAAATGAAGGTTGGAACATGGATCTAATTAGAAAACACCATATCTGCTCATTTCCGGCAGAAAACATAAAGAAGCTGCCATCATCATTACAGCAGATCCCTTCAAGAGAGAATCTGGCAAAAAGAGTGATGGAAGAGTTGTCTTTAAGATCATTAGCCGGTGTACCCGGTGCGTACCTCTCAGAATCGGGCAAATGGACGTTTTTAAGCAAGAGTGGTATAGTTTTCCCAGTATACGACGAAAACGGCCTAATTTCGAGGATTAGAGTGCGTCTGGACTATTTAGATCTTCCGGTAAAACTCAAAGAAGATAGTAAAGGCTACTTTTATGAAGATAACGGTGAGAGAGTAGATATCACAATGAGCGGACCTTTAAAAGAAACTCAAAATGGGATAGTCAGAATCCGTTTTGCATCGCATGAAGGAAAATATAGAAATTTTTCCAGTTACGCTCTAAATGAGGAAGCTTATAAAAATGGATTCATAGAAAATATTTTCAACAAAGGATGCGAGGCAAAGAATCAATTGCTATTTTCCTTCGGAGCAGGAGACGATCCAACCACTTTTTGGATTATAGAAGGTGAAAAGAAAGCAAT
>CALZIE010000265.1 GCA_945787565.1 uncultured Lachnospiraceae bacterium | reverse complement strand
TCAATTGTCTCAAGCTGGCTGACAAAGGCAAATACCTCTTTCACCCTTTCTTCATATGGGAATGGCTGTTTATCACTGATTCCTAACATCGCAAGAATTCTATGATCGATTTCCTGTCCGTTCGGATTCTGGTCTTTCAGATTCTGCACTTTCGGATTCTGGTCATTCTTCTCGTTCTTCTCCGATTCCTTCTTATAAATCTGATACTCTTTTACTGCCTGTTCTACCAGCTGATCGTCCAGTACAAGATATGGCTTTTTACATAGGTACTGTTCCCTTAACGACCACGCGTAGTTACTGATCTGACTAAACAGAAAGACAAGCGTCTCACCATGAAAACTGTTCCCTGCATGCCAGACATCCGGACCAATGCAAATGCCCCGACACTTAATATGCTCTCCATTTACATACCAATCCATCTTCTCACCTAGCGAAAGCATCACATGAGTAGCCAGATGCTTATGAAGTTTGGGATCTTTATAATCCGCTAACAGCATGATATGATCGGCAAATTGACAAATCTCCGACAATTTTTCCATTCCTATCTATTCCTATTTTTCTATCACTCTACCTATCATCAAATCCTGTTTAACTATTATATCACACTCTCCACTCCCCTTTCTTATAAACATACGTCTTAAATAAATACCTTTTAGTACAAATAAAAAGCTCTGTCGCTGCTTTTCCCCAAAGCAACGGCAAAGCTTTTAATAATCTCAACCTTATTTTCTATTCGTAATCGTAATAATTTCTTTCCACCATAACAGCTCCTGTAATCTGTTCCATTGTCTGATTCATGCTGTATCTGGAATTTAATTCGATGCTATAAGAAACTTCCTCTCCATTTTCATTCATCTCTTCCATGGAATATACATGGATGTTTGTATCTTTAATGGACAAGTTGGCAAGCGCATCACGAATCTCACTTACATAAGAAGCAAACTCTTCCTTTGATTCAGGGATATTCACTTTCACTGTGATGTTGGCATAATCGCAATAAGTATCGGCTGTTTCTAATGTCACCCCATCTGGAAATGTGAAATTTAATCCCATTGATGTATACACATCCTCCACACTAGAAATTCCGCTTAATCTTGCATGTACTTCCTCTTCAAATTCCTTTTGAATCTGCATTTCCTTTGCCTGTCTTTCTGGCGACAGATAGGTTAAAAATGGGGAAACCGCTGCAAATCCCAGACTTCCAAAAATCAGCACGCCACATACGAGAACACTTAGAAAATCATATTTAATCTTGCCGCTCTTCGCACAAAAATACTGAACCAGGATTTCTACGCCAAGGGCGATTAAAACAACCGGCACACATTTCACTGCAAGCATAATATCAAAATCTTTCTTAAACAAAGCACAGATTACAATAATACCGGTCAGGATTAACGAAACACCCATCGTGATTGTTCCGACACGACGATACTTTATCTTTTCTGTCGTTTTTGATGCATCTCTTTCCAATCCTCTTGTGGAGTTTTTCGCTTGTGTATCATAGTATTCTCTGCTTCGATTGCTCTCTTCTGCACGAAACCCTTCTTCTGTACGATATGTGTTCTCCATATTGTCCACTTCGATCATATCGATTATTTTCTCTTTTTCATTATTAGCAGGTTCCATCTGTATGTGCCTCCTTTTTTCCTAATGTTCCTTTTACAAGCTTTGCACCAACAATAATCGCTGCTGCCGCAAATATGAATCTTGGAACGTCATAATGGAATCTCCAGAGTAAGGAATCTAAAACCCAGCTGTCAAAGAAACTTACAACGCTGCTTAGCAGACGTCCAAACAGGATATAAGCACCGATTACGATACATCCCCACCCAATTACTAAATGACGTTTCTCAACAATTCCTCTTAACTCGTTCTTATCAAAGAATCGAACTACGCTTCTAATAAATGCATCATCCTTCTGCTTTCTTTCCTCCATTGACAAAGGATACGCATTCAGCGCATCAAAAAATGCATAACACCAAATGACTGGAACAAAGATCAGCAATTCAGGTAAGTTTATAAGTGCTGCTAAAAATCCTAACGCTGCAGTCCCTCCCATAATGGTAGCTCCCTTCTTATGCATTCCTAAGTACATCTGTCCTGCACCGAGACAGGCACCAAAACATACGGTTAAAAATTTGCTTTTTCTCATTTCATTTTCTCCTCGCCTTTTTTTATGATTGAGTCTCTCTCTCTCATCGATGTACCCATTATAGCCTAACGCTTCCTAAATTACCCTGTCAAAAACAAAAACAAATTCTTAACAATTTCTAACGAAAATCCGAAAGAAAATTGTGGGATTAAAAAAACAGGAATTGCAATGCACTTCAGACATTGCAATTCCTGCTTTTTAGAACAAAATATTCCTTTTTACCTGCTATTTTTAATGGTAGCTACTGCTCCCGAGTCACTTTCTTCCCTTGTTTCAATTCACTTTACCATGTGCTTACTGCTATCCTGCCCCTACTATAAGCTAACTCTGCTCCAGCATTTTCTCAAAGTATTGCTTTAACATTTCCATCCCTTTGATTGGCGGATGACAGCTCAGATTCTCGCAGATATAGATTTCACTTTCTTCCACTACCTGCTTATACTCTTTCGTATAAGGTGCTACTGCTGCCAGTTCTTCAAAATAATGCTGCTCAATTGGTATCACCACTGTTGTTGGCAAGAAATACATCTGCATTAACTGATGCAGATCCTGCATATCCAAATCATCTTTCAGCACGCACACAATTTCTTTCGAATCCATTTTGATTAGAAACGCGCATAGTGCAAAGGAATAAGCGATTGGGTAGTCCTTGATCTCTCTTGTCAGGAATTCAAACTGCTTCTCACAAATCTTCCAATAGCAATCCTTCCTTGTGATTTTTTCCAACTTCACAAGCACATATGCCGCAACCGAATTACCGGATGGTATCGCTCCGTCATACACTTCTTTCGGACGTAAAATCAAACTTTCTGCATCCGAACCATAGAAATAAAAACCACCTTTTTTCTCATCCCAGAACAAACGAATCATCTCATCGGTATCTTTCACTGCTCCACCCAAGTACACAGGATCAAACGTCACTTCATATAACGATATCTGAGCCATAATAAAGAATGCGTAATCATCCAGATTCCCAAGGCCAAACCGGTGACCATCCCGGTATCTTACCGCTAGCCGTCCATTCTCATCCCGACATTTTTCATTAATAAATGCATACGCATTTCTTGCCGCGAACAGATATTGCTCCTCATGAAAGACCTGATAAGCCTTTGCGCAAGCCGTAATCATAAGGCCATTCCAGCTTGTTAAGATCTTATCGTCTTTATGAAGTGCCATCCGGCCTTTCCGATACTCATACATCTTCTCTCGAAGCTGCTTCATTCCGTCCTCATTCTCAGCTAAATCCTTACCAATGCGGTTCGGGATGCTAGCTCCTTCGAAATTGCCTGGCTCCTTAACCTTATAAAACTGATTAAACCTGGCTCCGTCTTCCGGTCCAAGAACCTTGATTGCTTCTTCCGGCGTAAAGACATA
>CALZIE010000264.1 GCA_945787565.1 uncultured Lachnospiraceae bacterium | reverse complement strand
TAACCATATCCCATAAATAATGCTGTGATGAAAAGTGGGATAAGTCCACTACCATACAGATTCCTCCAGATTCTCTGTGCCTTTCCAGGTCTGTCTGCTGTGCCAGTTTCCTTCTTTCTGTTTCCGATACATTTCATTATTGCATTGATTCCATCCAGTACCATAGACAGGACGACGATATGTAATACGATAAGCGTAAACATACTGCTAATATTCAGACAGCCGCCTACTATAGCTGCACTTATGACTCCCAATAGTCCACGCGTTTTTTTCGAGCTTGTCTTCTTTTGATAAAACTCTGTCCGCTTCTTTAAGAAATGATAGAGATAGGTCCCTATTCCAATTATGACAACTGCCATCACTATAAAATAAATTATCTGCATCTTATATTTCTCTCCTCCCCATTTGCTTTCATTTTCCCGATCTTATATATGAAATATTCTACTGCCTGAAGTAGGCTTCATGTCAATAGACATATGGGATTGTTTCGAGAAATTTTATATTTTTGTGGTCATATTAATGAAAAGGGATGAAAGGACTATTTATGTACGATTCCATATTCTATATTGTACATTATATCTGTTTTCTCTATCAGCACTAAACCTCTGTCTGCACCAATCCAGTAAACCTATCTTTCACTAAAAAAGGACCATTTCTGCGACAGTCCTTTTTATAGCCACAATTTGTAGTTTTTATCTTAAAAACCTGACTTTATAAATCTTACCGCATTCAAACCAATCATCTGTGCCGGTATGCTTGTATTTCCATCCGGTAAAATCGGTGCGATGGAAAGGTCTGCTACTTTCAAATGACTTACGCCAAAAACATTTAAGAAACTGTCTACAACACCATCTGAAATCGTATTTCCCATCCTGCATTGTCCGCCAAAATGATCGAGAGGGACACAAGATGCTCTTACGTAATTTTCTAATTGTCTTCTGACTTCACTCACATCCGGATTGCTGAATATATCTTCTAACGGATATACAAGCTGATAGATGCCACCTGGATCTAACTGACGTGCCCCTGCTTCCGCCACCTGCACATCTAATCCTTCCGGCATGTCGGTTGTCCCACGTCGCACACAATATCAGAATGAAACGTACAAGATGTGCCTTTAAACACATCTTATTTCCTCCAAGTCTATGCATTCCATTCCTTCAAAACCGACCTTTATAAACCAGGTTCCCATCTGCAATCTGGCAATCAGTTCTTCTAAGGTAAAGGACGGATCAAAATATGCAAGAAAACATGCTGCTGCCACAGGATGTGTCGATACTACCACTTCTTTGCCGGCATCCTCTTCTAAAATCATCTGGATTCCATCTAAAAATCGTTCCTGTACTTGGCATCTCGATTCCATACCACTACCTCTTACTTCAGGATGATCCCAGAACTTTCTTAAGGAGCCTGCCAAATTCTCTCCTGTGATTACAGCCTCCCTAAATTCCTCCACGATCAAAGCGCTGCATTTAGCTTTTACCGCGCAGCTTCTTGCAAATCCAGTGGCATTTGGGGCAGAACTGGTATATACTTTATGAATTTTTCTATCTTCCAGGTACTTTAATACCACTGCCTTCTCTGTACAATTACTGATAATATTGATTGTTGTCACTTGTTACTCCTTACGATCACTTACTATTACTATTGCTATTACTATTTAATCTGTTAAACCATTTTTCTCTAAATATAAAAAATCATACTGGGGAATTTTTATGACTTCTGCACACTGCCCTTTACTTTTCAAAAATTAAAAGCATATCATTCCATTTACTTCCGCCATGGACAGAGGCAGAAACACCTTGGTGTTCAAATCCGAGCCTCTCGTAATAATGTACCAGATGATCTTTACAGGTAAGGACAATCCCTTTTCTTCCTCTCTCCTTTGAAAGTCGAATCAGCTCATTTACTAACAAAGCAGCGATTCCTTCCCTTCTGTATTCCGGAAGAACATTCAGTCCAAACACAGTCTGGTAGGTTCCATCCGGCTTATGGAGTGAAACATCGTGATACAATTCATCCGGCAGTTCCGGCTGATTGGTCGTGCATCCGTTAACAAAACCGATTACCTTTCCGTCTTTTTCTGCTACAATAAAGTTCTCAGGAAATACGCGAAAGCGCTCTCGGATATCCTCTTCCTTTGCCGCTTCTGCTGGGGGAAATCCAATCTGCTCAATCTGTATCATTGCCTCTATATCATTCTCATTTGCTAATCTGATTTGCATGATTTTACTCCTTGCTATGTTATCTTTTATCTTTATTCTATCCTTAAACTATAACCTAAAATTCACATTATGTCATCAAAAAAGAGGCCTTCTTCATACGACAGCCTCTTTTTATTGCCCTATCAGGATTCACTTAAATGAAATATAATATTTCTTCCTTTTATAGCTCTTTTAGTTGTTTGCACCTGTTTTTTGATATACATCGAACGATACGGTAGATTCCAGCAAAACAGATTTGCTTTTTTATTTTTTCTTTTCTAGCAGAGCAATTCCTATAAGCATAACAGCTGATACAATACTGATTAACAGGCCAATTTGCAGATAAGGTGTCTTATATTTTAACACGATTTCATGGCTTCCCTTTGTAATCGGAATTGCCATATACATCACATTTGCTTCCTGCACTTCTACCTTTTCGCCATCCACATAAGCCGTCCAGCCTTTACTATATGGAACATTGAAAACAAGCATGCGGTCTTTCCATGTATCAATATTTCCTACAATCTTATTATTGCTTATTACCACATCCTTTAAAGTGCTTTTTGTACGCTTGGCATAATAATCATCCAGTTTGCCCAGTGGCAGTGCATATAAGGAAATTCCCTCAAGCCCAAAGGTTCCTCGATTCGAAAAGGTAATTTCCGTTTCATTTGCTTTCCTTTTCGTATAACCCAGATTCAATACAATATCTTCATACCCGAAATAATAAGAGCTTGCTTTCGACCGGAACAAGGTGTAATTACTTCCCCAAGTATTCGTTTTTGTCCACATTCCCAACTTTTCTTGTCTGCCTGAACTAAGATCCAATCCATGAAACACCAGATAGATTTCGCTGTATTTCCTTGTATTATAATCTAATCGCAATCGAGCCTCACTGTCTGTGACCTTAAACTTCCCCTCCTCATATATAATTCCATCGTACTCTGCTTCATACGGGATATTTAGGACATAAGTTTTTGGTGTTATTTCTTTAATAAAATCTGTATTTTCTTCTAAAACAACCGCCTGCATCATCGCCTGCTGCTTCTCTAACGCCCCTAATGCATCGTATTCTTCTCTTGTCATATACGCATCATAGGTATACCCTAGCGGAAGCGCATAGCTATTTTTATAAATGTAGTATGTGGTCCCGTCTACATCCACACTTCCTACTGGTTCCAATCCATACTGGGTACTATATTTCTTTTTATTGATTACGTATTTTACTCCATTTAAGGAATCTAAATATGCCCGATTATCAAAAGAGAATAGTTACTGCTAGAAGAAACTTATAGATTATTAACGAAACATATTTACGAAAAT
>CALZIE010000263.1 GCA_945787565.1 uncultured Lachnospiraceae bacterium | reverse complement strand
AGTATCCACTAGGGACAAAAGAGCAGCGAGGATATGTGCTTTACAGAGATTGTTTGGATTTACAATTATTATACCAAAAAAGTGCGGCAGAATGATTCACTATGATTGCGACGGAGATGAGGTCACGCTATCGCATGAATCACAATACAATTAGGATAGAAGGAAAGGAGGAAGAAGACAGATGTATTTAAAACTGCTGAACGAGAAGTTTACAATCTGTAAGATTCATCAAATCAGCCAGGTTGATTTTTCGGATGATTACTGGTTTCTTGCAAAGACAGATGAGGAATTATCGCTTATATGTACCACCAGATGCGTGCCGGAAGATACGGTGGGAAGGGAAGATGGCTGGCGGGGATTTCGTATTCAGGGAGTTCTTGATTTTTCTCTGGTTGGTATTCTGTCAAAGATTTCAGCGATTCTTACAAATGAGAAAATCGGGATTTTTGCAGTATCCACATTTAACACCGATTATATTTTAACCAAGGAAGAGAATTTCAGCCGAGCCATTCAGGTACTGAAAGAATCCGGCTATACAGTTGAAGAGTCATGACTATGATGCTTTGAGAGAGGGGGAATCTTATGGAACGAGTACGTATTGCAAGGCGTATTATGATCTTCTGGACATTGTTTATTGGAATCGGAGCGCTGGTAGGATCGATGGCGATGTTGATTAAGCCGGATGGAAGCATCATGCAGATGCAGGGGATGCTTCCATATTTTCAGGTTCTTCCGTTTGCGGACGTGCTGTTTCAGAATTATATTTTTTCTGGAATTGCATTGCTTATTGTAAATGGAATCACGAACTTGACGGCAGCGGTTCTGATTATTAGAAAAAAGACGGTAGGGGCTTATCTGGGCTGTCTGTTTGGAATTACCCTGATGCTGTGGATTATGATTCAGTTCGTGATTTTCCCGGCTAATTTTATGTCCACGATTTATTTTATCTTTGGCTTGTTACAGTTTGCCTGTGGGATAGCGTATATTATTTTCTTAAAGCAGAGTGAGTTTGTTTTTGATGAGAAAGCATATAAGAATATTGGAAGGAAGCCGGATGTGCTAGTGACTTATTTCTCACGGATGGGATATGGGCGGAAGATTGCATATGAGAAGGCGAATGAACTTGGAGCAGATATCTATGAGATTACCACACCAGAACGTACGAAAGGATTTCTTGGATTTGCATGGCTTGGCAGGTTCGGAATGCATGGGTGGGCTATGCCTGTGAATGCAGTAGGGAAGAATATTGGAAAGTATAAGAAGGTGATCTTCGTATATCCAATTCATGTATTTGCGGTGGCATCTCCGGTAAAGGGATTTTGTAAAGCCTGTAAGGGAAAGGTGAAGAAGGCCGAATATATTGCGGTTCATTTTAGAAAAGACAGTGATTTTTCTAAATCATTTGCACAGATGGATGAGGCGCTGGGAATTCGGGCGGATAAGAAAGAAAGCGTTGTATGTAAATTCGGAAATGTGGTAAAGAGGAAGCAAATTCAGTAGAAGAAAGAATCGAAAGATTTAGAAAACGAGACGGTCCGAAAAATAAGAAAGATAGGAGAGTACAGCATGGATTATAAAATTGAAAATTTAAACGAGTCAGAAGTAGAAGAATTAGAGGAAATGCTAAGCAACTATGATAAAAAGCATATTACATACCAGTTAAATGGACAAGTAAGCATTGGAATTAAGAAGGATGGCAAGTTAGTAGCAGGGCTTGACGGCTGCATGACGGCATTTAAGATTCTTTATGTCTCTACGGTATTTGTAGTGGAAGAGTATCGGGGGCTTGGCTATGGAACTGCGATTATGAAAGAAGTAGAGAAAAGAGCGATTGCACTTGGTGCGAATATGATTCGTCTTGATACGTTTGACTGGCAGGGAAAAGGATTCTATGAAAGAGTCGGATACGAACAGGTTGGTTTTTACGAGAATAAGGAAGATGGATTTTCCGAGTATTTCTTTTTAAAACGCCTATAACATTTTTCGCTATAAGAACATGATAAAAGCAACTAAAATCAATTGGATTATAAAATCTTGAATTGATTTTAGTTGCTTTTATAAAATAATTTAAATACCAGCAATGTAAAATATTTACCTTAAATTTCATTTGTGCTAAAATGATAAACAAGTAAAAATAAGGGATTATACGAAAGATATTGGAATGTGCATTTGGTGAAAGAAAAAGGAGAAAAGATAGATGAGCTGGGGACGATTCCGAGGAAAGAAACCTCCTATGCTTCTTCTTTCAATGTAGGATGTGCGGCAACCGTTATGTTTTATGAGACGGCAAGACAGAGAAAGCAATATGGGATAATGGAATAAACGAATGAACATCGTAACAGCGTTTCTAATCATTTTAACGTCTATTATATCGGGCTTTTATGACAGCTTGTGATATATAAGGGGGAAATAGTATGCCAGCCAGCATCACAAAGAATGAGATCAGTTCTTTTACGTTAGAAGATATGTTCCATGCTGCTTTTCCAGATAAGGAAATCCAGGCAGTGAATGAATTAAACGAAGGATTTTTTAATGCTGCATATGAGATTAAAATGGATAGCGGAGGAAGTGTTATCTTAAAGGTGGCACCGCCTCCATCCACTCTGTTAATGACGTATGAGAAGGATATTATGGCTAGTGAAGTGGACTGCATGAGGAAAGTGAGAAGGATGACAAATGTGCCGGCAGCCAAGACTCTGTTTTACGATGGCAGTCATACTGTTTGTGAGGCGGATTACTTCTTTATGGAGCGGCTAGCGGGTAGGAGTTTTTCATCCTGTATGGATGGCATGACAGAGCGAGAAAAGAGTGCAATCTGGTATCAGATGGGCAAATATACCGCTGCAATCAATCAGATTACTGGGACGAAGTTCGGATATTACGGGCAGCCAGAAAAGCAGGGAGAGAACTGGTATGAAGTATTTCGGAGCATGATACACGATCTTTATTATGACGCCAAACAGAAGGAAATCTGGCTTGATATTACGGAAAGAAGGCTGCTTGCGTTACTGGAGCGGGAGAGGGAGGCATTTACTCAAGTTACGGTACCGAAGCTGATTCACTGGGATATGTGGGCAGGTAATGTATTCGTGCAGAATGGAAAGGTTACCGGGATTATTGATTTTGAACGCTGTTTATGGGGGGATGAATTATTAGAAGTCGGTTTTCGGACCTATGACAGACAGGATGCATTTTATGAAGGATACGGGATACATCAATTGTCGAGTGCACAACGGATACGGGCTGAGTGGTATGATATCTATTTATTTCTCATTTCTAGTATGGAGGGCACTTATCGTCAATATGATAATCAGGAATCGTATTATTGGGGAAGCCATATGCTTGCAGAATGGGTAAGGCGAAAGGAGGAGCGAGGTATCCTATGGTAAAGCCCAAACGGTTGAAAAAAGGAGATAAGGTGGCGCTTGTCAGTCTGTCCTGGGGAGGAATCGGTGATCCGGCACTTTTTCACAAATATAAGATCGCCGAAAAGAGGCTGAAAGAGGATTTTGGACTGACGCTGGTCCC
>CALZIE010000262.1 GCA_945787565.1 uncultured Lachnospiraceae bacterium | reverse complement strand
TTCATAGAGTATCTTTCTAGTGCAATTTTCGCATTAGACTAGAAAGCCAACACGAAGGTGTCAGGAAATCATTTTTTATCATGATAGCCTGGCACCTTTTTCTATGGGGAAGCAAAAAAGAAGAATAAAGATAGATAGGCAAGATAGAAGAGTAGTAGAGAATCAGGAGGAAATAAAGAATATGAGACAAAGCATTCAAAATACGATCAGAGAGAATTTCTCTGTTATTTCAGAGATTGGAGATGATTTATTTAAGCATCCGGAACTTGGATTTAAGGAAGCGTATACGGAAGAGCTAATCTGCCGTTATTTAGACGATCTTTCTGTTCCTTATGAGAATAAGATCAGCATGCATGGAGTGAAATGTACGATAGGGAAAGAGGAAGGCTATCATATTGCAGTAGTGGCAGATATGGATGCATTGCTTACAAGTCAGGACGGGGAGATGATTCCTTTCCATTCTTGTGGGCACAGTATTCAGGTAGCGGTTTTGTTAAATTTGATTACCGGATTTGTAAAAAGTGGTATGGTTGATAGGCTTCAAGGCAAAATTAGTTTTATGTTTGCACCGGCAGAAGAGTTTATTGATATTGATACAAGAGAGAATTTGAAAAGCCAGGGCAAAATCAAATATTTTTCCGGAAAGCAGAATATGATCACGGCGGGACTTTTTGATGATGTGGATCTTGTACTATCTTGTCATGTAATGGGACCGGATGAAAGCAACCCAGATGCAAAATTCGATGTGAATTCAAGTCTTGCAGGATTTTTATTAAAAAAGGCAGTATTTCGCGGACAGGCAGCTCATGCTGGTGTGATTCCTCATCTTGGACGCAATGCACTACAAGCTGCAACATTATCTTTAACGGCAGTTCAGATGCTAAAAGATACGTTTTCACCAAATGCAGGGGCGAAAGTTTATCCGATTTTAAAAGAAGGTGGACAGACACCAAATGTTATTTGTGATCATGCAGTAATTGAGACATATATCCGTGCGGCGGATAAGAAAAATTTATACCAGATCAATGATCAGATTAATCAAGCATTTACCCACTGTGCCCTTGCACTTGAAACAAAGTGCGAGATTATTGACACACCAGGATATCTTCCATTAACACAGAACCGTACAATTAGTGAGGTAGTAAGGAAGAATATGCTTAAGTTTTGTGAAGCAGAGCAGATTCTTTCCGATGTAAAATCCGGAGCATCCGGAGATATTGGAGACCTTAGTTTCCTTTTACCTACGATTCAGTTTGGTTTCTCTGGTATTGATGGGGTGATTCACAGCAGTCATTTTGAAATTACCAATCCGGTACATGTATATGAAAATACCGCCCTTGTGCTTGCAGATACGATCTTAGATATCTTTGAGAATAAAGAGCTACAGATTAAAACACCAGATTTTAAAGAACGAAAAGAAGAGTATAGAAAGACCTGGTTAAAGGAGAACGAATAAATGATACCAAATCAATATATTGAAAAAACATATGCAGGATGGCTTGGAAAGACAGTCGGCATACGTATGGGAGCTCCAATTGAAGGGTGGTCTAAAGAAAAGATTGAGTTAATCTATGGAAAGGAATTGAAAGATTATCCAGTTGATTATCGTGATTTTGCAAGTGATGATGATAGCAATGGCCCACTTTATTTTGTAAGGGCATTAAAAGATTATAAGAAAGTTACAGCACGAGAAATGGGCTATACCTGTCTTAACTATATACCATATGAGCACGGTTTCTTCTGGTGGGGAGAAGAATTGTCAACCGAACATACTGCATATAAGAATCTGTTAGCTGGTATGGAAGCACCACAGACTGGAAGTGCAAAGGTGAATGGAAAAGAGATTGCGACCCAGATTGGAGGACAAATCTTTATTGATTGCTTTGGATTCGTTGCTCCGGGAAATCCAGAGCTAGCGGAAAACAGTGCCCGCGTGACGCATGATTTAGATGGAGTGGAAGGTGCAAGATTTATTGCTGCCTGCATTTCACTGGCATATGTAAAAACAGATGTTCAGAAGATTATGAAAGAGGCGCTTGCATTTATTCAAAAAGATTGTGATTACTACCGAGTAGTGACCGATATGATCCGAATCTGGCAGGAAGGGAAGACATACGAGGAAGCTTATGATTATCTAAAAGAACATTACTGGGTTGATCGTTATCCAGGAATTTGTCATATCATACCGAATGCCGGAATTATCGCAATTGCTCTTCTTTACGGAGAAGGAAGATTTGATCGTACTATGGAAATTGTAAATCTTTGTGGGTTTGACACCGACTGTAATGCAGGGAATGTAGGGGCTATTATGGGTGTTTTATGCGGAATTCAGCGCAAAGACAATGAGAAAGGAATTCCAAAGCATCTGATCGCACCAATTCAAGATGTAATGCTGGCTTCTGGTATTATTGGAAGTCTTAATATTTCAACATTATCGGATAATACGTTGCTATTTGCACAGATTGGATATGAACTTGCAGGTGAGACGATGCCGGAACCATATGCTTCTTATATCAAGCAGATAGAAAAGGAAAATCGTACAGTCTGTCATTTTGAATTTGAGGATGCAATCCATGGTTTCCGTGTGAAAGCAAATTATAAGAATGCAGAGTTAGCAATCTCCAATACAGATGCAGATGCCTTTTCTGGAAAACGATGCTTAAAGGTGACAATCAATAACCTGCATCCAAAGAATCAGGTATCCATTTATCAGAAGAGTTATTATACGCCGGAAGACCTCCATGATGCAAGATATCAGCCATGCTTCTCGCCAGTAGTTTATCCGGGCGATGAGATTTCCTGTATGGTGAAGAATGTCACCGGGCAGAAGATTAAACTTTTTCTTTATTATAAAAACAGCTATGACTCTACAATTGGCATTCTATGTGAGAAAGATAGCGAAGCAGGTGCTTTTCTTAAATTAGAAGGAAAGATTCCATATCTTCATAATGGATTGATAAAAGAAATCGGCATATTAGCAGAATCAGTGGAGGAAACGGATACTTATTTTGGAGAACAGGTCGTACTTTTTATAGATGAATTTACGGTAAAAGGATCTCCAGATTACAGCATGGAGTTTGGAAAGCTAGAGATTGAAGACTATTCTCTTCATCAGACCACTCAGCAAGAAATCGAAGGATTTACTCACTATTATAAAGATCTTTCTAAGACAGAGCTTTGCTGTGATGGCCTTATACTAGCAGATGATGAGAGAATCTATACCGGTCATTATCATTGGAGAGACTACTCGCTTGAATGTGAATTTGAGCAGCTTGAAGGTCATGAGACTGACTTCCTAATCCGTAATCAAGGTAATCTTCGTTCATATGCAGTACGTGTGTCAAACGAAGGAATAAGCATTATTCGTATGAATGAAAACAAAGAAGAAGTATTAGCAAAGGCAGAGCATTCATTTGAAAAGAATGTAAGATATCGAATTAGAATAGAAGCAAAAGGAAGCAAGATAACGGCGCAGTGTGAGGGCATAGGCGTATCTGTAAATGATACAGAAGATGCAGCATATCGTCATG
>CALZIE010000261.1 GCA_945787565.1 uncultured Lachnospiraceae bacterium | reverse complement strand
GATACGGTCTTTCCAACATTATGTGAAGCTTCACATAATGTAAGTTATGGAAAGTAAGCTATTATGAAAAGTTGAGTCCATACTTTATTGGCTTTCTTATTGTATGGACTCATTTTACTTTGCATAATTCGGCAGAAATCTCTACAAAGATTTCAGCCAGTCGAGAAGATCCTTATCCTGTTTCCATGTCGGTAGCTCGTCAGATGTTGGGCTGTTATAGGCTTCCATCAATGCCTTACGCTTCATTTTTTCATCTGCTCTGGCGTATATTTCGGTTGTTGATATATCGGAGTGACCAAGAAGGTCTCTTATATAAACAAGATTTACGCCTGATTGAAGCAGATGCATTGCCTTACTGTGGCGCAGCCAATGAGGGGTAATCTCATCAGAAATGTCCTTTACTCCGGCAGCCTGAGCCTGACCAGCATATTTTTTCAAAATGTATGTTACGCCAGCTCTTGTCAATGGCTTATTGCCTCGATTAGTAAACAAAGGATTGCGGCTATATACAGGCGAAGATAATCCTGCCCCTTCAATGTACTGCTTGAGTAATTCACCGGTTGGTTTCATCACAGGAACAATGCGACTTTTACCACCTTTACCAGTCAGTATGATGGTAACAGTGTCATTTAGAGCAACATCACAAACTCTTAGATCAACCAGTTCCTGGACTCTTGCCCCGGTATCATATAGAAGAGACAGCAATACGGCATCTCTTTTACCCTGGGCAGTTGTTCTGTCTGGTTGTTCAAGTAATCCTTTAATGCTATCTAACGGGAGATACATAAGTGGTGGTTTATCTGCTTTTTTCATCGGAATCGACAAAACTTGTTGACACTGTTGTATATACTGTGGTTCTTCCACCATCAAAAAACTAAAAAAGGAGTGAATTGCAGCAAGTCGCTGGTTTCTTGTAGCGGCTTTACAGTTACGTTCATCTTCAAGCCATTGTAAAAAATGCACCACCAACTCTTTATCCACTTTCGCAATCGTCAGTTTTTCTGGAGAAAGATTCTCCTGATCTCTGCAGTATTTTAGAAGCAACGAAAAGGAATCCCTGTATGCCAGCTGGGTATTACGTTTACTTCCAACCTGACCAGGAAGATATACGGATAGGAATTGAGTCAGATATCGCGCGAAATCAGTTTCCTTCATGGTATACCTCCGGAATGACATATGCGCAGGAACTTTCTACTTTCTTCAGCAATTCAGGATAAACTTCTGCCGTTAAGCGTAGATACAGAGCTGTTGAACGTACAGTCTTATGTCCCATATATGTGGAAAGTATTGGGAGCATAGCAGTTAAATCTTCCTCTTCTTTGATCCACTTCTGTAAAACATGAACTGCAAATGTATGTCGGATATCATGCAGACGGGGACCCTGACCTTTTCCACCGTGGGAAATACCAGCAGCTTCTAAATACCTGCGATATCTCTGATATACGGTCATGGGACTGATCATGGTTCTGTCAGGAGCAAGGAAGAAATAGTCACTGTCTTTTTCCCACCAGATTTTTTCAGCATAAGACATGCAGGCCTTCTTTACGGAATCCGATAATGGAATGTATCGGTCACGGTCTGTTTTGGCTTCCCGAATTGTCAGAATCCCATCTTCAAGATTTACATCCTTATAACGAAGCCCGACAACCTCTGATACACGGAGTCCGCAGCCATACAGGATTCGAAAGATTACCGGTAATGCCAGATGCATATTTCTTGCAACCTCCCGGGGTTCTGTTTCATCAGCCGCCTTAATCACCTCAGCTATCTGCTCATGAGTAAATATATATGGAACAAATGAACTGTGATTTAATCCTTTTACCTCCGGCACAATGTAAGCATCATAGCCGAGATTATTAAGATATATGGCAAACTGCCTTATACAGGTAATACGGTGCGAACGACTTTTTTCAGATTCACCTTCGCGTGGGGCTATCCATTTTTCTGCAAGAGTACGGGATATAACTATTTCTGAGGTACCTTGTTCTTCACTGAAACGGCAGAATCGAGATAAACATTTCGGTTCATCAGCATATTTAAAACCGAGACTTCTTTTATACTTGATAAATTCCTGTGCAATCTCTGCAAAAGTACCTGTCATTACAGGCGGTTTTCTGATTCTTGTCATGTTAGATAGCCACCTCCAATGCACATTTCTTAAGCTCAGTAATGTCAATCCTAAGATAGGTCATCGTAGTTTCCGTGGTCGTATGACCAAGGATTTCCGAAATGACAGGTAGCGGAATTTTATGCTCCAGCAAGCGGCTTGCAAGACTGTGACGAAGTGTATGGGAACCTTTCTTTTTCCCTTCAAGGTGAATTCCGGATTTCTGGAGATGGACTCTTACAAGAGAACCAACTGCACCTGGATTAAACTCTGTATAAGGTGGTACCTGTCTCACAAAAACATGGTCAGAATCGGTTTTGGGTCTTGCGTTCTTCAGATAATTAATGATTGCTTCTCCTATATCCTCCAAAAGAGGAAGTTCCAACGGACTCCCGGTTTTTACCTGTGTCAGGCGGATGACTTCTTTCTCCCAGTCGATGTTAGAGAATCTGAGATTTGCAACATCACTGCTACGCAGACCAAGTCTTGCAATCAGAAGAATAATTGCGTAGTCACGGATTCCACACGGATTTCCCAAATCAATAGAATCAAGAAGCTTTTTTACCTCGTCAGCAGAATAAGATGAAGGCAGGCGGCTTTGTCTGTTGTAATGAGGGTTGGGAAGCTTGGAAAACATTTCTTTCTCCATAAATCCATTCTCGTAGCAGTATTTCAGATAATACCGTACTGCACGCATGGTATGATTTATGGTTGGTTTTTCATAGCAACTCAATGATTCCATGAATTCCAAAACATCCTTAAGAGACAGAGCAGCCAAAGAAAAGATATTTTTCTTGGTCAAAAAAGCAAAAAAACGCTCCAGATATAAACTGCATACCTTGTTGGATTTTTTTATGATTCCGATTTTTTCCCGATGGGAAATATATTCTTCTGCGCTGTTACGGAATCCATCAGGAAAAGTGTATACTCTTTCATCCATAACAAGATAGAGAGTAATACTGCCTGAGCGCTGGTATTCAGCCAAAGCATTAATACATCGGGAATAAGTTGCACACCATTTTTTCTGTTCGATTTTAGATGACATAGAATAATGATCTTCTAAAAACTGCAAACCAAAATCCATGCTGAAAGCATCAGTGTTGTGTTCTTCCGCGTATAGCAAAAGCTGATTTGTCAGGGTCTTAAATACTTTCTGATAATAGTTGGATGCACCTGCCAGAGTAAGTGCTTCCTTGGTTTGGGTGATTAATTGTTGCAATGTTAGATTTTCCATCTTGCATTCCTCCTTAAGTGATTTGATATAGATACACTTAAATCGTGATGTATTATGGAAAGTTAATCAACCCATGAATCCTTTATTTACAAGTATCTGTTCCTGAAACTTTGCATAATGTATAGCTTTCCATAACCGACTCCACCTTTTTGATTTGATACTGCAATTACCTTACACATAAGCTTTTTCT
>CALZIE010000260.1 GCA_945787565.1 uncultured Lachnospiraceae bacterium | reverse complement strand
CATTTTGGGTCCATTATTTCCATGCGGTAATCATCCAAATCAGATGATCAATCTGCTCATGCTGACAGCTAAAACCATGCGAAGCAAAAATCTCTTCTATTTCATCCACATTTCCGAAATATTCATCCGCTAAATCTTTTCTTTCGCGGTCAGTACATCCGTTTTCAAATGCCTTTCTAGCATCCATATTTTCAAACATGAGATCGGTGATAATGATTTTTCCATGATAGTTTAAAACACGATCCATCTCTGCAATCGCAAGTTTCTTTTCCTGATGGTCACAATGGTGAAATGCATAGGAGCTAACAATGGTATCACATTCCTTCTCTCCTAACGGCAGCTGCAGATAGGTTCCGATTCTTAATTCGATACCCGGACATTTTTTCTTTGCTTGTTTTAACATGTTGACCGATTGGTCTATTCCTATGTATCTCTTTTCATCGATTCCATTCTCAAGAATCTTCTTTGCAAGATTTCCAGTGCCAATTCCAATTTCCACCACTTTCTCACCGCAAACACCAGCAGCCGTACGCGCCATTACTTCATCATAATTTTTATAAAAATCCAGTCCGCTACCAGGAATTCGAATGTCCTGATCATAGGATTCCGCCCAGGAATTAAAATTCCATTCATCTTTCCAGTTACAAGATTTTGCAATGATTTCGGATGTGTGTTCCAATTTTCTTAGCATGCTTTCAGAAATTCCCGGCTCATTTAGTCACGCTCTTAATCTGAAGTTCCTCTAAGTGTTTATTTAACTCTGTACGTAAAAAAGAATTCGGAAAATCTTTTTCAACTACAATTTCCCCGTTTTGTGGCGCGACCATTTCATGAATGGCATTCAGATATTCATCTGTCTGCTGATATCCCTGTGGATGAAATCTATGTTTTACGTGAATAACTGGCAGATTTTCTTTCCGGTAATACTCTAATATTTTCTTAGCACTCTTTGCTGCTTCTTCTTCCTTTTCTAGCTTCCAGCTACCTTCCGTAAAATAAATATTCTGAATGTCTACTAAAACCAGTGCGTCCTGCTTCATTTTTACAATACCTCCATTTTACTTTTTACTCTACATCTGATTCCTGATTTTCTTACTTTCCCGTTTGCTTCTTATCATTAGCCCTGGCATCTGTATTACCAAACGTTCTCCGTATTCTCAATTTTTTATCATAAGTAAAAATGTATGGATTTTCGCTTTTTAGCAGCTCTAAGTACGGATGTATCTTCCATACTTCTTCACACTCCCATTCAATCACTACGACATCAGAAGGAATGGTAAAGGTAGCCTCTTTTTTCTTCATTTGATAAACTTCCATCATGTATTTTCCAGGATCTTAATAAGGCATATACAGAACATTCTCTCTTGCAATCCATTGCTTATTTTCTTCTGATACTGTGTTTTCAGCTAGATTTATAATAAGTTTTCCATCTACGATACTGACAAACTAGCGGTTCTTGTCTATATCGAATTTCTTAAGCGATTACAACTCTAATTCCATTCCTATTGCATCACTATATATTGTCATTTCCATGGCAGAAGAATTTTATTCGTCTACTTAATATCCCTTTTTATCCCTAAATTTTCGGCCAGTTCATTCGGAACATATAATCAAGTTCATTGGCGTTAAAGAAACAGGAAGGTACCACCTCGCTATTTGCCAGGCAGCCCCTCCCTGTTTTTCACCTCTTACCTTTACAATTTACTTCTATGATTTCGTCTTTATATGTTATCGTTATCTATATGGCTTATTGCCTTCTACTTATTTTTTCTACTATTTCTCTTCTACTTGTTTTATCCTACTTCTTTCCTTTTACGCTTCTTCAATCTTCCATTTCAAGCTATCTTCTTCCTGTCCATAATAAGCATTTGCACCATGTTTTCTATAGAAATGCTTATCTCGGATGGAATCCGGTGCCGATGTAACCTTTGGATTGATTAACTCGGTCTTTGTTGCCATCTTTGCTACTTCTTCTAAGACTACTGCATTATGTACCGCCTCTGCTGCATCCTTGCCCCAGGTAAATGGTCCATGGTTCTTGCATAAAACACCCGGTGTATACATTGGATTCATTCCTTTTTCCTCGAATGTCTCAATGATCACAAGACCGGTGTTTCTCTCATACTCGCCATCAATCTCTTCTGGTGTCAGGCTTCTTGCACAAGGAATTTCTCCAAAGAAGTAATCTGCATGAGTCGTTCCATATAACGGAATGCTTCTTCCAGCCTGTGCCCATGAGGTTGCTTCCGGTGAATGCGTATGTACCACGCCGCCGATTTCCGGATACTTTTTGTAAAGCTCTAAATGGGTCGGGGTATCAGAAGAAGGTTTATATTTACCTTCGATTTTATTTCCCTCTAAGTCCATTACAACCATATCATCTGGTGTCAGCTTATCGTAATCCACGCCGCTTGGCTTAATAACAAAATAACCACTCTCACGATCTATCCCGCTGACATTGCCCCATGTATATGTAATCAATCCTCTCTTCGGAAGTTCCATATTTGCATCATATACCTGTTTTTTCAGTTTTTCTAACATCGTATCCCTCTTTTCCGCTCTCGCTTACTCTGTCATTTTGCTTTACTCTATTATTTTCTTTCACTCTGCTCAGACTTCCTAATGAACTCTGAACGTTTCCATACTTATATATGCCTTTCAAACTGAAAATCGATTGCAATCCCTGAATACATTACTGTTCTTCAAGACTCTCTACTGCTGCTCTCTCGATTGCAAGTCCATTGCTGTAACGCTTCATAAATGTGTCAAAGCCTTCCACATCCTTAGCATCCGGATAAACGGTAGAGCTAGCCTGTCCTGCAAATACATTCGTATTCAAGTAATCTTCCAGTGTCTGGCCTTCTTTTTTATTCTTACGATATAAAGCAAGTACTGCGATGCCCCATGCTCCGCCTTCTCCGGCTGTCTCCATAACAGATACTGGTGCATTCATAGCTGCTGCCGTAATCTTCTGACCTACACCTTTTGTCTTATATAAACCACCATGTCCAAGAATTCGGTCTACCTTAATGCCTTCTTCTTTTAGAAGAATATCCAGGCCGGTCTTCAATGCACCTAAGGCAGTGAATAAGTGAACTCGCATAAAGTTTGCTAAGGTAAATGGTGCAGTTGAGGTACGTACAAATAATGGACGACCTTCTTCAAATCCAGTGATATGCTCACCTGAAAAATAATTGTATGCCAGTAAGCCGCCGCAATCCGGATCGCCTTCCAGTGCTTTGTTATATAAAACAGAAAATAGTTTTGTCATATCTACTTCGATGCCAAAGCTTTCTGCAAATTCCTTAAACAGATTTACCCATGCGTTCAGATCCGATGTACAGTTATTGCAGTGAACCATAGCAACCAGATCACCAACTGGAGTCGTTACCAGATCGATTTCAGAGTGTACGCTCTTTAATTCTTTTTCTAGTACAATCATAGCAAATACGGAAGTTCCGGCCGATACATTACCAGTACGTTTTGCCACGCTATTCGTTGCAGCCATACCAGTTCCGGCATCCCCTTCTGG
>CALZIE010000259.1 GCA_945787565.1 uncultured Lachnospiraceae bacterium | reverse complement strand
GTTTCCTTTTTCTATATGATAGCAGTAGAACATGAATGAAAAATGAAAATGCTAATTTTTTATCGGAAAATATAAAATAAATTTGCTTCCTTTTCCTTCTTCACTTATAACCTGGATGTGTCCCTTATGCTTTTCTAAAATCCATTTCGTCATAGAGAGCCCAAGCCCCATGCTTCCCAACCGTTCCGCACTTCTTGCCGGATCTGCCTGATAGAATCGATCCCAGATCTTTGTGACAACTTCTTCTGACATCCCAATTCCGTTATCCTCAATCGTGATCACTGCAAAGGCATCCTCCCTTCGCACCGTCACTTTGGTCTCTCCCTTTTCTTTTCCGTATGCAATCGAATTTTCTAACACATTATGAATTGCTCTTGCACATAACATAGTATCTGCCATAATCACCACATCCGGTTCAATATCCGCCGATATCATAATTTCTTTTTCTTCTGCTAAAATTTCGGTATCCTCAATCAGCTCTTTAGCCAGTCTGCTAAGATTGACCTCTTCATATTTGACCGCTACATTTCCCTGATCTGCCCTTGCAATTAATAACAGCTGATTAATTAAAGCTGTCATCTTCTTTGCCTGCCTGTGAATAACCTCCATAGACTCCTTCGCTTCCTCCATTGTGTCCGCATGCATAAGCGCATACTCACTTTCATTTAATATAACGGAAATCGGAGTCCGAAGCTCATGGGATGCGTCCGAAGTGAACTGTTTTTCCCTGTTAAATGCCTCCTCCAGTTTTTCTAGCATATTGTCAAATGTCTGGGCCAATTCGAATATTTCATCCTTTCCAGGTGGAAGTGCGATCCGTGCCGACAAATCATTACTGTCTGCAATATCTTTAGCCGTCTGCTGCATTTTCCTTACCGGTAAAAATGCCCGTTTCGTAATGCCGGCACCTACCGCAATAGATAGTATCGCTAACAACGGTAGCAGTAAAAAAGAAATACCAAGCACAATACCGCTAAACTGTGTAACCCCACTAATTGATACAATACCTCGTATCCAGCGTCCTTCTCCCTTTCTGCCTGTTATTTGTCTGTCATAAATATAAAAACCATTCTCATTCTGTCCGATTGTCTGAATAACTCCATTTTTTAAAATAGTGGACGCATCAAATCCGTTTGGCATGCTGCCTTTTACAACTGCTCCATCCTCTGCATAGATAAGAAAATAAATGCCATCATCAAATGCTTCAAATTCATCCTCTTCCCATTCCTGTGCCATTTCCTCCACTTGATGGATTAACTCTTTCTTCTGATTCCCGATCAAAACGGACTCTGAGAAATAAGAAAGAATCCCAAGAACTGCTGCAACCATCAGAAACAGAAATCCGGTATACCATAATGTCACTTTCGTTCTTATCTTAAGCCTTATCATTCTGCCTTCCTCTCTTCTCTTAACACATACCCCACTCCCCGTACCGTATGAATCAGCTTATTCTCGTAGCCATCATCTAACTTTCTCCGCAGATTTCTAATATAAACATCAATCATATTAGAAGCTCCCTGATACTCATAATCCCATACATGAGACTCAATCCGTTCTCTAGACAGTACAATACCGGCATTTCTCATAAAATATTCTAAAATAGAAAATTCTTTTGCTGTAAGCGTGATTATATTCTCGCCACGCTTTACCAGATGACTATCACACTCTACACTAAGATCTGCCATCGTAATCACATTCGTCACATTTCCATGCCTTCTTCTGGTCATCACCCGCAGTCTTGCCATTAATTCATCAAAAGCAAATGGTTTCACTAGATAATCATCCGCTCCAAGATCCAACCCCTTCACCCGGTCTTCTATTGCATCCTTTGCTGTCAGAAATAAAACCGGTGTGGTCACATTCTGTTTGCGCATCTGCTTTAACGTATCATATCCATTCAATTTCGGCATCATGATATCCATAATAATAATGTCATATTCTGTTGCACTGATATATTCTAATGCTTCCTCCCCATTAAAACAGGAATCCACACTGTAGCCTTCCACCTTTAGCTTTTTCGTAATAACCCGATTTAAATCCTTTTCATCTTCAACAATTAAAACTCTCATTCCAACCTCACACTCCTAACCTAGTTGCGTAACAATCTATAAATCTTCTGTCAGTAACGGATTTCTTTATAAATCCTTCACTTCCGATTCAATTCTTCATTCTTCTCTTTTTCTATTATAACTAATAAAAATGAAAGATAGATGAAAAAACCTCTTGTTATAAAATAAAAAAGAATCAATTAGAAAATGTAGTCCTCTACATGATCCAATCGATTCTTTCAGTTCTTTTATTTTTTTCAGCATTTTAGTTCTCTATGTCTTGTTTTATATTACCTTTTATTTTTGACACTTTTCCTTTTCGTATCCCCATTCTGTATTATTACCATAGACCTTTCCTTCTAAAATAATCATCCCTTATCTATTAAATAGTGAAATCTGTCCCTCCATTTGTCCATCCTCTTGTCTGGCTTTTTTCCCTCTGCTGTTCTTTACGCCTTGTTCTCCTTTTATCTTTTCCATTTGTTTGGCATTGAATTCCCGTTCTGTCCATCCTTTTAAAGCTGCCTTAGGCATCTCCTCTAGCGCCATTTGTACAAGCTGCTCTCTTATCTTTGTGAAACTAAAATCATTTTCCCATAGTATCTTTGCTATTTTCTCTTTTGCCTGATTATATTCTTTTCCAAGCATTCCATACTTCGTTAAAATATCAACTATTTTTTTTGCGTCGGAATACTCCATCTTTCTAAGCCAATTATGGAATATTTTTTTTAAAGGCTCATTATCATAATAAATACTTTGCCTAATCATCTTTTGACACTCCTTAACAGAATAGACCGGATAGTCCGTTTTTTTATTCTGTTCTCGCTCAGAAAGAACCTCTTCTGTCTCACGTTTTCCATAGCAACTCAGAAAGATTGTTCCGTCTTGTTTCTCATATAAGAAATAATCATTAAAGAAAACAAGCCTTCCCTTTAAAAAAGAGAAAAACATATCATATCCCATATCCACTCCCGAATATATTTTAAACCGCTCATATAATTCGGGAATTTCAATAATACCATATCTACCAATCAAGCAGACCAGAACATGTTCGGCCTGCTTATATATCTCCATTTTTTTCGCAATTTCCGTATTCTGATTCGATAAAGAATAATTCTCTATCACTTCTTTTGGTATAATAATCTTCGTATCTATTTCATCAAAATATTCTTTTCCTTCTTCAATCAGGCAAAAGCCCAGTGTGCTTAATATCTGAATCTCTGGTATTTCTTCCGTTACCATCTCTTCTTTCAGATTTACCATATGATATAAAACATCCAACAGATTAGCATTCAAGCATAATAGAATTCTTTCCTTTTGGCTATTGATCACTTCTGTTAATAGTGAGATCAACGTTTTCCTCTCCGTTAAAGATGCTTCATTCTCATAATCCTCCAATAAAAACCTGGCACATCCTCTTAAATATTCCTCTGACTGCTTCTCTAATATTTCCTCTACTTTTAGACTTTCTGTAACTTTCCTCACTA
>CALZIE010000258.1 GCA_945787565.1 uncultured Lachnospiraceae bacterium | reverse complement strand
CCTTTCTGGAACTCTTCCACGATGATGTTGTCACCAACACTTTCATCTTCCGTATGCATTACTGCATTATGGAAGTTCGGATCAAACTCTTTTCCAACTGCTTCAATTGGTTTTACGCCAGCAGCATCTAAAGTCTGAACCAGCTGTTTGTATATCTTATCAATCCCCTGTACAAAAGCGGACTCTTTTTCCTCTTCTGATACTGTGCTTAAACCTCTTTCGAAGTTATCTACAACAGGAAGGATCTTTTCAATAATATCTTTTGCACCAATCTCAAACATCTGTGCTTTTTCTTTTTCAGAACGTTTTCTGAAATTATCAAACTCAGCCATGGTGCGGATCAGACGATCGTTTAATTCATCAATCTTCTCGTCTTTCTTATCTTTCTTTTTCTTAAAGAAAGATTTCTTTTCTTTCTCTTCACCAGATTCTGTATCTGCTTCCTCAGAAGTTTCTTCTGTATCTACAGCCTCATTTTCTGTTTCTGATGTGTTTGCTTCTTCTGAAGCTCTTTCTGCATCTGCGATATCTTTTTCCATCATATCTTCTACCACATCTGCTTCTAATTCTGTATGATCTATATTATCTGCCACTTTCCTATCACCTTTCTTCCTTTATTATGTCATGTCTATACTATCCTTTATAAAACCTGTTTCCTTCGTTAAACTACTTCTTTTCTTTAAAGATCTGATCTAACTCGGTCATAAGATTTTGTAAAGTGCCTACAACCTTTTCATAATCCATACGCTTTGGTCCAATAATTCCTACTTTTCCATAAACGCCTTCTTCTATCTGATAAGTTGCTGTGACAACTGCACAATCCTTCATGGATTCTACTGGAGTTTCATCTCCAATATAAACCTGAATTCCTTTATTCTCACCTTTTTCAATCTCATTTTCCATCAGCTCATTGAGCTGTTTCTTCTCTTCTAATGTATAAATGAGTTCACTTGCTTTTTCCGTATCGTTTAATTCCGGATACTTCAAAATATTAGTAGCACCGCTTGTAAAGATCTGAACATCATCTTCTTCAGAAACTGCCTGAGCAACCGCATCTAATATATCACTAACAACGGTTGTATAACCTGCTGCCTGTTCCTTCATCTTCTGAATCAATCCAAGATTGATTTCCGATAAATCAAGCCCGGTCAGGAAGGTATTCAAAATGATGTTGAGTTTTAAAATAACTTCTTTTTCAATCGGTTCTGCTACGGTGATCATCTTATTCTTCACAATATTGCCTTCTAAAACAATAATGGCAAGAAGCTGTGTCTCGTCTACTTCTGTCAGCTGTATGAACTTCACTTTTTTGGTTCGATACTTCGGTGTTGTGACAACCGTCGCATAATTGGTATTCACTGCTAACACCTTCGCCACCTGCTTTAACAGGTTTTCCATCTTATCTGCCTTCTGAACAAGCATCTCTTTCATCTCTTCGACTTCCATGACCTTATCTTGCATCATGGTATCAACATAGAGACGATAACCTTTATCCGATGGTATTCTGCCGGCGGAAGTATGCGGCTGAATAATGTAGCCTAGTTCTTCTAAGTCTGCCATCTCATTTCTTATGGTTGCGGAACTAAGATTTAAGTCACCATATTTGGATATTGTTCTCGAACCAACCGGTTCACCGGTCTCAAGGTAATTTTGAATGATTGCCTTTAAGATTTTAATTTTTCTTTCATCTAACTGCATCCCGGCCTCTTTTCCAAATGCAACCAGAAGTTACATCTAATTTGTTTTCAAAGTACTAGGTTTGAGTTGTTAGCACTCATTCAAGTAGAGTGCTAATATCTTTATACATAATATATTACTAACCAATTATTTTGTCAACAAGAAATTTATTTTTTTTGTGAAAAAAATGTTATCGCATCCAAATCCATACTTATCGTATCATCTTATCATTACAGATTGTATTGATATGGTAGGCAAATGGGTACTCTTTTTGCCGCTTTTTCATCCAGTTCCTTCATCTTCTCAAGCCGGATTGCATTATCAGACGCTCCAGTAAGGTATGCAATAAATATCTCTAACTTATTCATAAGCCCCTTCTTTCTTTTTTTATTATGTAACATAGTCTTATATTCTCCAAATTTCATTATTTTTCTCATATAGTATTTACCAATACGGAAAAATTTTCAAGTTATAAAGCAGAATGTTGTCAAAAAAATAAACAAAATGTGCTGTTATTTTGCAATCTGGTCATTTGAATTTTATCAACAGCCAGACTGCAAAATAACAGCACATTTCAAATTCTGTTTTTTCAACAGTTCTATCTTTATTCTAAAAAATTTATTCTAATAAAAACTCAGAAAATACCGCATTGCTGACATCAAGTCCGTACGGAGTCAAAAAAATCCTCTCAGGTGTTTCAAAGATCAGATTCTCTTCCACTAATTTCGGAATAACCGTTCCATAAACCTCTTCCACCGGACAGCCAAATGCCTTCTTAAACTCTTCCTTTTCCACGCCATTACAAAGTCTAAGTCCTAGAAACATAAACTCTTCCATTTCATCGTTCTTTGTTAAAGTGGTTACTTCTTCTCTTAGCAGTTCTTGATTCCTGCAATTCTTTCTATACGCTTCCTGATCATTTGTATTATGAAAACGCTGCTTCTTTACAAGGCTCGAGGCACCAAGTCCTAACCCCAAATATTCGGTCCGTTTCCAGTAGCCGATATTATGCTGACACTCATAGCCTTTTCTCGCATAGTTGCTGATTTCATAACGATAGTACCCTGCTGCCTCAAGCTTTTCTTTTGTCAGCTCATACATGGCACGGTCTGTTTCCTCATCCGGAATAAGATCTTTCTTCGGCCCGTCCTCTCCATACATCGCATCAAACGGAGTACCTTCCTCAATAATCAGACTGTAAGCGGATATATGTTCTGGCTTTAAGGCAAGTACCTTATCAAGCGTCTCTTCCCATGTCTTTAATGTCTGTCCCGGAAGTGCAGACATCAGATCCAGATTTACATTTACAAAGCCAGCTTCTCTTACCAATTCATAATTATGAAGAAACTCTTCATACGTATGGATTCTGCCAAGCATCTTTAACTCTTCATTTACGGTGGACTGTAACCCCATGCTAAGACGATTGATCCCACAGGAGAGATACGCCTCTGCCTTTTCCTTCGTTAGCGTGCCAGGATTGCATTCTATCGTGATTTCCACATCTTTACTCTCATCCTTTATCCTTCTGCCCATCTTATCGCGGTTTACGATAGGAAACGTCTGATATACCGCTTCCATGATACTTACGATTGCTTCCTGTTCCAAGGAAGATGGGGTGCCACCACCAATAAAGATCGTGCTCACCTCGTATTCGTCCATCTTGCCATCATAGCTTCTGATTTCTTCTAATAAAGCCTCCACATAGCGTTCCTTCTCCTCCTGCTTTGCCGGACCGGACAAGAAATCACAGTACGCACATTTCCGTTCACAGAATGGAATATGGATATAAAGTCCCAGTTCTTTTTTCACAATTCATTCCTCTTTATTTCTAATGGAAGAAAATCAGACCAAAACTGATCTGGTGCTTTCAATTTTGATCTGACTCTTCTCCATT
>CALZIE010000257.1 GCA_945787565.1 uncultured Lachnospiraceae bacterium | reverse complement strand
CCACCTCATTCTTTCTCTGATACAAAGGAGTTTCACCTGCTTTTATATTTGTATCAGAGAAAGAATGAGGTGGTAAGCAAAAAGGAATTATTCGATCGTGTCTGGGGGGATGAATTCTTCAGCGACGGAACTTTAAATGTACATATCCGTAAGATTCGGGAGAAGATTGAAGAAAATCCAAACGAGCCGAAGTATATCAAGACCATATGGGGAACGGGGTATCGTCTGGAGCTATGAAGATAAAACGATGGATTTTACTTTTTAATGGGATTATTCTGGCATGCATGCTGCATGGTGTGGTGCAGATTAGGGGGCTTACTTACGAGGCCTGTGATATTACGGAAGTGAATGACCGTTTCAAAAGTGCACAGGAAGGTCTTAAAGCTGGAAGAGAGCGCATGGATTTAGAACAGATGTATGATTGTCAGATTATCCTGGCGGAAGATACCGATTATATGCAACAGTATTATCATGCAATCCGAAACGGAAATCTGGTTCTTGACTATATGGAGGAAAACAACAATACGCTGCTCGGAAAGATTATTTTTATCCGTGAGGAGGATAGCTTTCAGATTGGAAAGAGAAAGATGATGATCATTCTGGTAACGGTTCTTGCCATTTCCATGGTTGGCGTAGATGCTCTGTGCGGGATTTTGTATTGGAAGATTGTACGTCCATTTAAGCGGATGGAGCGGTTTGCTAAAAATATTGCGGTCGGAGATTTGGATACGCCGTTACGAATTGAGAAAGAGAACTACTTTGGGGCATTTACGGAAAGCTTTGATATTATGAGAACGGAACTAAAGAAAGCGAGAGAAGGGGAAGAAGAGGCCAACAAAAGCAAGAAGGAGCTGGTTGCTTCCCTTTCCCACGATATTAAGACACCGGTTGCTACCATCAAGGCATTATGCGAAGTATTGGAAGTAAAGCTAAGCAGGCATGTTTCGTTGGAAGAGGAATTCAATGAATCGGATAAATCCGATAAGAATTTCAATAGGAGCAATGAAAAAGAACAGATTGCGGATCTAAAAAAAGAGCAGGCCATCTGTTATCAGAAAATAACCACGATTGAAAAGAAGGCCGACGTCATTGACCGACTAATCAATAACATGTTTCATGCTACCCTTCAGGAATTAAAAGTATTAAAGGTAAACCCGGAAGAGCAGCTAAGCACCATCCTTTCTAATATAATTGCAGATTCGGATTATGAAAGAAAGGTCCGCATGCATGGAAGTATTCCAGGATGTCTGATTATGGCAGACCCTTTGCGTTTAAGTCAGGTCATTGATAACATCATTGGAAACTCTTATAAGTATGCGGGCACTCCAATTGATATCTATGCAAAGCAGACTACGGATTATCTCAATATTATCATTCATGACCATGGGACTAATGTTGATGAAACCGATCTTGCCCTTGTCTGTGAAAAATTCTACCGCGGTAGTAATGCTGCTCATTCAAGTATAGAGGGTTCTGGTCTGGGCTTATATCTGGCAAAACAGTTTATGGAAGGAATGCAGGGAAGTATGATCTGTGAATCGGAAAATGGTTTTAAAGTAACTCTGTCATTAAAGAAAGCCGGAAGGATTTAAGAATCAGTTAAGGAATTGATAAGAGATAAGAAAAGACCTGTTAAGAGGTTATTTTCTATAATAAGGGTGTGTTAAGGGAACACATCCTTTTCTTTCGTGAAAGGGGTGCTAAAGAAAGAATCTAGGAGGAGTAAGAAGATGGAACAAGTAGTATTGGAAGCAAAGGATTTATGCAAGACCTATTCAAATGGAAAAGTGATGCAGCATGTGCTGAAAAACTTAAATATACAGATTAAAGAAGGTGATTTCACTGTTATTATGGGGAGTTCCGGTTCAGGAAAATCGACTCTGCTTTATGCGTTATCCGGCATGGACACACCAACATTAGGAGAGGTAAGATTTCATGATCAGAACATCACATCCTATTCCAATGATCAGTTAGCGATATTTCGCAGAAAGCACTGCGGTTTTGTATTTCAGCAGATGTATCTAAACGATACGATGAGCGTACTCGATAATATCTTAATCTGTGGTCTGTTAGTACAGAAAAATAAGAAGGATGTCATTCGATATGCAAAAGAGCTTCTATCTAAAGTAGGTTTAAATGAGGAATACTATCATAAGTTTCCAACCCAGCTATCCGGCGGGGAAGCCCAGAGAGTAGCCATTGTAAGGGCATTGATCAATCATCCGGAAGTCGTATTTGCCGATGAGCCGACGGGAGCCTTAAACTCCACCAATGCCGTTCATGTGTTAGACGTCATGACAAAGCTAAATGAAGAAGGTCAGAGCATTGTAATGGTGACGCATGATATGAAGACTGCAAGAAGAGCCAATCGAATTTTATATCTGAAAGATGGTGTGATTGTCGATGAGCTTTTACTTGGCGCTTATGTCAAAGATGATCCGAAACGTCATCAGGATCTGCGTGATTTCTTATTAAGGATGGGGTGGTAGTATGAAACAGTTTATGATTGCAAGAAGCAATATGCGTAAGAATATCAGTGCCACAATCACATTATGTATTCTGATTGGCGTTGCATCGTTTCTATTATATACCGGAAGCTCGGTGCTCTTTCATCTGAGTAGTTTCTTAGATCAGAAGAATGAGTCACTGAATGGGCCGGATTTTATAGCAGGTGTTCCAATGCAGTATAAAGATAAGGTTTCAAAAATGCTTAAAGGCATGGATGGATATGAGAGCATGGAAACGGAAGAGGCTATCTTAAAGGATGGTTGTGGTTTCCGCAATATCACAAAGAATGAAAAGAAGCAGACGATGGGTCTGTTATGTCTGAATGCAGATGCTAAGCGTGAGATGGCAGAGTTTGAGATTATCGATGAAGGAAATGAGAAGAAGGAAAACTCCATTATCCTTCCATATGCATTAAAAAGTGCATCCGGATATGAAACCGGAGATCTGGTGGAAATCGGATCGGACGGAGTGGTAAAGACTTACGAGATATACGGATTTGCGGAAGATGTGGTTTTCTCAAGTCCAACCAATTTAAGCTACTATAAATGTTTTGTATTTGATGATATGTTTCAGAATCTGATGGAAGAAGAACGGGAAACCAGTAAGGTTACTTATATGAAAATAAAGCTGCTAGACGGATTTTCTGGTTCTGATTTTGATGAGGCATTTGTAAAAGAGACTTCCATCCAATTCAAGGAGGCAGCGTCGGTATTCCTTGGATTAAATTATGAGACGATGAAGGTTGGTTCTACTGCAACGTTGAATGTGATTATGGCATTGCTGGTTGTATTCTCCATTGTAATTTTAATCATTGCGATGGTTGTGATACGGTTTACGATTGTTATGCATGTTGAGGAAAATATTAAGAATATCGGTTCCTTAGAAGCAATGGGATTTACCAACGGTCTAATTCGTCAGGCATTTGTCATTCAGTTTGCGCTTATCAGTGTTTTATCCTATCTAGCAGGACTTATAGCAGCACTTCTTAGCGGTGGATGGATTTCTGGCGTGATATCTTCCTCAATCGGTTTAAGATGGAGTAGTCGTCCGGATTGTATCGTAGCAGCTATGGGGCTTGCAGTGACGGCTATAT
>CALZIE010000256.1 GCA_945787565.1 uncultured Lachnospiraceae bacterium | reverse complement strand
ACCAGGACGATGGAGTATTTTCAGCTTGATCACAGGCTGAACATGGATGAGGCGTTAAAGGAAAGTGGTCTTTCCTATTTAAAGGACCCATGTGATGATGCACCAAAGGAAGATCGTGATCCGAAAGAAAAAATAAGGGAAGAGACAGAAATGGAGGATTTTTCAGACTACTAATATATGGAAACTTTTTATTATTATGAGCGATCTGAGCTTCATTTATCCAACAAAAAGCTTGGATGCAGTGAATCTGCCTACGAAAAACTGGAAAAGAAAGGAAAAATCAGTGAAGAGCGGCTGGACCTTTTATATTATCTGCAAAGGTACAGGGCTCTTACGCTTCCTATGGTGGAAACGATTAGCGGGCGTGGGAGAGAGGAACTAAGAGAGGACCTTATGGCTCTTACGGAGTATGGGCTGGTGATCAAGCAGTTTTACAAGTACATGGACGAGACCGTAGAGGAGCGGTCGGTGACATTTTACTGCACCAGTGCAAAGCTTCCGGGCAGTGTCACTCTATCCGATAAAAAGCATGATTTTTTGTGGCAGCCGGATCTTCCCATAGAAAAAGCAATGTCAATTTTGGCATTTAACCAGTTTCATTTGGCATTGATGAACAATGTACCAAAGAAAGTGATCCAGGCACAACTACAATTCTATATCAGAAATGACATCGTAGATGGAAGATATAAGTTAAAGGGGAAGAAGCTGCACTTAGGGTATTCCCTGCTTTTTGTTCATGCTGTGAGGGATTTCGCAAATCAAAACACTGAAATAGCGCAGCTGATAGAACGGGTGAGACACTCCTGTATGATGGACGGAGAAAAGGCACCCTGGTTTATTCTGATCTGTGAAAATAAGCTGCAGTGTGCGTACATTGAAAAGAAAATAAAAGGAAACCCTGAAACAAGGGATGTCCTGGTATATTATCTTTTGGATACTGATTTTTCTTATGATGAGAATCCCTTGTTATATTTGCAGAGATTCAGGTTTGAAGATTCGGAGACGAGGATAAAAACAGAGTTTTTTAAAGTAGAGGCATGGTACTGATATCCAAAAAGAACACTTTGACATCTTCGTATGATAATGCTATGATTTTGATACAAAATGCCAGCCGTTATCCGGCTGGCCCATATATAGCAATCACTCCAACATAGGATGGCGTTGGAGTGATTTTTTTTACATAAAAAAAACAGGCATGCTTCAAACATTTATTATCTGTGAGAAGAGGGGCCTGTTTATTTATGTTCTATTTTAAATTCAACGACGTCTGGAATATTGCAGTCTAGCTTGGTGCAGATATCATGCAGTGTATTTAATGTGATGCTTTTGTTTTTTCGCATTGCATCCAATGTGCCAGTGCTGAAGTTGTATTTATGGATCAACTGATACTGTGTTATCTGTTTTTTATCCAGAGTTTGCCAAAACGGCGCATAGCTAATCATATGTGTCACACCTATTCTATGGATTCTACCTATATTATAGGTAAATATTTCCATTTCAACATTGCCGAAAATACGGCTATACAGTATGATGAGAGTATAGGGTGATAGGGATCCAGAAAGTGAGTCAGAATGTATTATTACATCAGGATGAGACTAAAAAAAGAACCAGAACGAATTGTCCTGGTTAAATCCTACTTATTCTGTTTCATCCAGATTATCAAGAGAGTAGCGGCAACACTGAATCACCAATTGATTCAGGGAAATATCCTTTTTCTGTGCCAGTTCGCTAAGCTCTGTAATCAAATCCTTAGGCATTCGGAAAGTTTTATTCATATATTCTGTCTTTTCTACTTTAAACATGAGTGACATCTCCTCTCACCTATATTATAATTGCAAATAACATAGTAAAATACACGCTAAATTTACACATATAAAAAGGGGTATAAAATGGGATTGTGGGAAGAGTATAAGCAATATATTAACGAACAGGTAAAAGAGTTGGAAGAACAGATTGCCGCAGAAGAAGCTGCCATGTCGGAAGAAGAGAGAGCGGCGGATAAATTACGTCAGGAGAGGTTTGCCGAAAAAATGATGGAACTGGCAAAAAAGAAGCTTGCGGAAGAAGAGAAGAATGCCCAATAGTATTTTCAATGTGATAATACATTGAGTATTAGCATGTGACTATTTTCCAATTCAGATGGGTTTTCATTGAATAGTGTTTATGTTATAATTGTGCTTAATTTCAAGAACTGTCAGAAGGTTCGAATTTAAGGGGGTTTTTGCATGTCTGATAATAAGAATGATACCTTTGATTTTGTTGAAATAATAAAATCAGCCACTAAATTATTGAAACTCATAGATATCGACAAAGTTGTTGAAATTATTAGGAATCCTGGAATCGTCCATGATAGAACTGAAGCTCAAATTCAAGGAATGGATGGATTTTTAGTCTGGGATTTTCTTGTATATAATGAGATCTATTTTGAAACACTAGATGGAAAAATGTTTAGTTTTTATACTTCATTTTCCGATGCAGAAACAAAGAATAAATGGGATAAGCTTGTTGAATTATACGGGGTTAGAAAATAACTCTTCACGTGTTATAATGCAAATTAATAAAGGGCAAAGTGCCCTTCATAAGAGAGCTAACTTGCCCTTTATTTCTTTTTGTAAAAATAGCATGCTATTTGGCAAATATCATCTTCTACAAATTGACAGCTTATGATGTTCCTATATCGTTTTAATAGATGCCCTTAAAAGATGCAAATTCCGGCTCATCTGACCATGCATTCCGCTATGAACTGATCAGGTTTTCCGGATGTAACTGAGCGCGTTTCCGCTTCAGCTGATCAATAAGTTTTCAACGTGTTATAGTTCTTTCGTAGTCATCAAATGATTGCGAAAGGAGGCATAACTATGCAAGACTACAACACGATTATTGGTGCCATTCAGATGCGTCTGAATGGCTGCCAGACAAGATCCGTTATGGATCGTTATAAGATTGGCTCAGGAACGTTAAACCTTATCATGAGCCGATATCATGCCGGAGGGATTCCAATCGAGGAACTTCGGATGATGGCACCTAAAGAAGTCGAGAACCTTTTCTATCCGCAGAAAAATCTGCAGAGAAAAGATGCTCCTCTTCCGGATTTTCAGTATTACTATGACAGGATACATGCCCCAGGAAGCCGCATGAACATTTCATTCTGCTGGCTGGATTATAAAGAAAAGAATCCTGATGGTTATGAAAAGTCACAGTTTTACGAATACTTCAACCGCTTCATAGCTGAAAACTATGGTGGTCAGAAGGTATCGATGGCTGTAAACCGAATCCCTGGTGAAAAGATGTATATCGACTGGGTCGGCGATCAGCCGGAACTTTTAACAGACACCGAAACAGGCGAGATCAAAAAGGTCCATATCTTTGCGACTACTCTTGGAGTAAGCAGCCTGATCTATGCAGAAGCTTTTCCAAACGAGAAACTTCCGTGTTTTATAGAAGGCTGTGCGCATGCAGTTTCTTTTTATGGTGCTGTTGCCAAGTATTTTGTGCCGGATAACCTGAAAACTGCAGTAACCAAGCACACAAAGGATGAACTTATCCTGCAGTCTACATTTGCGGACCTGGAAGACTTCTATGAGACTATTGTCCTTCCACCACCCGCAAGGAAGCCGAAG
>CALZIE010000255.1 GCA_945787565.1 uncultured Lachnospiraceae bacterium | reverse complement strand
AGATATAGAGCGGAACGATTGGAATGGCTGCACTTGCCTGGGTTACTAATGCCTTGTTGACAGATACGAAAGAACGAAGGTGTGCGTCTGAAAATGCTTCTTCCATTCGCTTTGCTGTATCATACAGATCTTTCTTTGCCATTCCTATACTTCCATGAAAATAGATTGGATAGGTGATTTCAGGCCCTATATAGGAATAGGCCACGGTTGTCGCATTGTTTGCCAACACACCTGCATGATTCAATGCTTTGATCCAGTCTTCCCAGTCTTCTCCACCCATTACTTTTATGGTAGCCTCTACTTCTGCTTCGGTTGCAGGCTCTATCGTGACTTCTTTGATCTCATTCGTTCTAAGGTCAAGTGTCTTATTGGTATAGGATTCTTCTGTGGTCTTTAGCACGGAGGAATAGGTGATTCCGTCTTTATCCGTTCTGCGTGGTGCTGCTAACGAATAAATCACATAATCTACCTGACCTAACTCTTCCTTTATCACCTTTATGACCTGCTCTTTCATCTCTTCTGAAAAAGCATCCCCATTTAACGTCTTTGCATAAAGGCCTTCCGTTTTAGCAGCCTCTTCAAATGCTTTTGTATTATAATAGCCTGGGGTTGCGGTCCGCTTTTCTGTGGCAAGTTTCTCAAACATGACTCCTAAGGTGGCTGCACCATATCCGAACGCCGCCGTGATTCTAGATGCCAATCCATAACCGGTGGAACATCCTAATACAAGCACTTTCTTTGGTGCATGAGCAGGATTGTCCACATTTTTTGATGCCTTCACATAGGCAATCTGATTTTCTACACTCTTTCTGCATCCTTCTGGATGAGCTGTCGTGCAAATAAACCCTCTTACTTTTGGTTCTACTATCATTGCTGTTCTTCCTTTCCTGTCAATTAATGATACAGCCGCTTCTTAGGTAATCACTGTCTGTTCTTCCAGCGAATGATGCTTGTCCAGTTCAATCCTTATTATATCTGCCGTCTTTATTCTTCTGGCTTTTCTTCCTCTTCCTTTGCTGTGGAAGCCTCTTCGGATGTCGCCTCTTCCTTAACTTCTTTCGCTTCGGTTTCTACGTTAGAAGCATCTTTCTCTGGGCTCTTTTCTTTTGAAGCGTTTTCTGTAACATCTTCTTTGAAAGTCTCAGAAGCATCTGCTTTTTCTTCCTTGGAATCACTCTTTGCTTCTGCCTTCTTTTCTGACTGGGATGCGGATTTTAAGATTTCTTCAGATGGAACATCTGCAAAGATATCCTCTTCCACATATTCATCCCTTGTCTTCTCATCCTTCTTATTCGTAGCAGGACGGATGGAAAGTCCGCTTAAATAAGACTTAGTCTCCACAAAGATAACGGGAACATCTTCCCCTTCATATTCCGGTACAAGATTATCGCTTCCGCTTAAAACATCTCTGGACTCTAATTTTACATTCACGCCTTCTGGAACACGGATGGAAACACCGCTCATCACGTTCTTGATTGTGATGTAAACATTCTTCTTAATGATGGCGTTTCTTAAATCAATATCAACTCCGCCCATTACGCTCTTAACAACGATTCCTTCGAATTCTTCATCCTCAATCTTGATGCTCTTGCCATTCATGAAAACATCATATACCTTTATATTACTGTTTCCATTCTTTTCTTCATTGACAGCATCTTTCTTCTGTTTTGCCTTTGCTATTAACTGGACAGCTCCATTGATTGCGGCTATAATTGCAATCACTTTTATTACTTTCTTTGCAGTACATTTCTTCTCTGCTTTTGTAACATCTGCGACCTCATTCTTCTTGCACTTGCACATACTCATATCTTTTCTGCTCCTTTTCCAAAACAAGATTATACGTCTATCTAGACAACATTCGTACTATTTTGCATATTTTACATTTTAACATATTCTGGTGATTCTGACAATCATATCTGTTCGTACATTCAGAAGCCAATTTGACAATTATGCAGAAAATATGATATAGAAATCCTATTCTTTCCGTCATTATGCCGACAAAAGTCTTACGTGTAAAGCGCATATCCGAATTTTTCACTGTTTGAGGCATGTATAACGTCAAAATAAGACTTCACGCCAAAAGAGGGGTCTCTTAGCTATACCCCAGAGGCCCCCTGTATCTTGCAAAATGCCTTAAGAAACTTATTTTCACTCTGATTTTCATGCCATTTTTCTCTAGCAAATTCATTTACAGGTAGATTATCTTATTGTATCCACTGCTTTCTCTTTCTATCGTTCAAATTCATGAATAAGCAAACCACTTCGTAATTTCGGTTCAAACCAGGTTGATTTTGGCGGCATTAACATTCCTGCATCCGCCACTGCGAACAGCTCTTCGATGGAAGTCGGATACATAGAAAAAGCAACCTTAAAATCAGTATCCGCTCTTCTTTCTAACTCCTTTAGTCCTCTGATTCCTCCCACAAACGCAATGCGTGCATCTGTCCTCGGATCGTCTATCTTTAGGATTGGTTTTAGCAGATTATCCTGAAGGATAGAAACGTCTAAAGCCTCTACTGGCGTAAGCTTCCTATCTGTTTCCTTACATTCAAGCTGATACCACTGCTTTTCTATGTAAAGCCCAAACTCTCCTTTTCTTTCTGGTGAAAATACCTCTCCCATGGATGTTACTTTAAATCTTCTCCCTACTTCCTTTAAAAAAGCATCCTTTGTCATTCCCCCCAAATCCTTTACAATTCGGTTATAAGGAAGAATCATCAGCTCATCTGCCGGAAAAATCACAGCTAGAAAATAATTAAATTCTTCCTCACCGGTATACCCAGGATGCTTTTTTCTTCGATCAAGTCCCACCTTAACTGCACTTGCCGCCCGGTGATGTCCATCTGCTATGTAAAGATTCGGAATGCTTGTAAATAAAGAGGCAATCCGACTTACTTTGTCTTCCTCTTTGATTTTCCATACCTGATGCCGGATTCCATCGCTACTTATAAAAGAATACTGTGGTTCCTCCTTCTTTACCTCTCTCGTGATTGCCTTTAACTCCATGTTCTGCCGATATGCTAAAAAAATTGGCCCAGTCTGTGCACTTAAAGTATCTACATGCCAAATCCGATCCAATTCTTTTTCTTCTCTTGTATTCTCATGTTTCTTAATCGTACCGTCCAGATATTCATCAATCGACACGCATCCTGCAACTCCGGTCTGAACTCTTCCGTTCATTGTAAGCTCATACAGATAATATGCTTTTTCCTTATCCGTTTCGTAAATATGCTCTGAAATCCGTTTTTCATATATCTCTTTAGCCTTTTTATACACGCTCCCATCATAAGGATCTGTTTCATCTGAAAGCATCGTCTCTGCCCGATCGATTGCAAGAAAAGAAAGGGGTTCTCTCTTAACCTCCGCCTTTGCCTCTGCCCTGTTTACCACATCATAAGGCAGCGCAGCAGCAGCATTTGCAAACTCTTTTTTCGGTCTTACCGCAAAAAATGGCCTGACTGTTGCCATAACAGCATCACTCCTTTTTTATTTCGCTTTTTATTTGGTTTCTTTCTATGTTACCTTTATTCTAGCAGTCTGCATTCATATTGCAATCGTGTCCCACAAAAAATATATTTTTTATTCTCTATCCACCCATTTCAACGTCAAAATTCAGCCAAAAGCCTGCATTTACAACA
>CALZIE010000254.1 GCA_945787565.1 uncultured Lachnospiraceae bacterium | reverse complement strand
TTTGATAACTTTTCCATTACCTTAACACTCTCTTCTGAGGTTCTGATCGCACACATAATGGTATCATCCCCTGCGATGCATCCCACAATGCCATCAATGTGAAGTGCATCTAACGCAGCTGCAACAGCCATCGCCATACCGGAAACAGTCTTAACTACCACGATATTCTGTGCCATATCCATAGATACAAAGCAGTCTCTTAATACGCGAACGTACTTTTCAGACATACCGTTTTCCTGATTCTTAAGAACGATATATTTCTGTCTTCCCAGATCGGTTGCTACTTTTGTCAGCTTCAATTCCCTGATATCACGGGAAATGGTAGCCTGTGTCACATGATAACCAGCCTGCTCTAACAGATCTGCTAACTCTTCCTGCGTCTCAATATTGTGTTTTGTAATTAATTCGATAATCTTACTTTGTCTCCCGATTTTCATCCAAATAAATCCTTTCTGTTCTGACTGCTATTTTGCCGCATCACTACCAAACTTATGCTTCAAAACATGAAAGAAACTGCCTTTTTCAAATTTAATCAGCTTCGTTCCTCTTGCAGCTCTTTTAATTTCAATACAGTCCTCTGCACTTAAGTTAATGGAACTACTACCATCCATCGTCACTATCGCTTCTTCATCCTGTGTTTTCTTACTTGTACGTACCTTGACAAGCACTGTATCATGACTTGATACCACGACGCTTCTTGTATTCAAGGAATGCGGACAGATTGGCGTTATGATCATCAGATGCGCACCTGGTGCCACAACCGGGCCTCCTGCTGAAAGATTATAACCTGTCGAACCAGTCGGTGTGGAGATGATGACACCATCCCCCCTGTAATCATTCACAAGAACACCATTTACATATACCTCAACTGTAATCAGTCTTGAGAAACCAGAACGGGTAATCACAACATCATTCAATGCATTATGACATTTCGGGTAGCAAAGACCGGAACCGAGCTTTTTTGAATCCACTTTCACGGAAAGCATCATATGTTCCTCAATCAGATATTCATCTACAAACAGCTTATCTAGGGCTTCTTCTACATGCATAGGCTCAATCTCTGCTAAAAATCCTAATGTTCCCAGATTCACGCCAAGAATCGGAATTTCCCTTTTTAACAAGTCATGGGCCGCCTGAATGATCGTACCGTCTCCGCCAAGAACAATCGCACATTCCGTATCTTCCGGAATAGTAGCTGCATCCGTATAGTTAAAGTATCCCTCTTTGAATGCCTGTTCAGCAAGAAATACGCCTCTTTTATTCTGAATTAGATAGTCCTGAATTTTCTTTGTTACTTCTAAAAATTCATCTTTATCTCTGTTTGCAATGATGCAAAACTGTTTCATGCTATTTTTCTCCCTGAATAAATATTCACTGTATTGATTTATTTTCCATATACCTGTACTTTAAAATATAACATACTGTCACAGGAATGACAACCTTTTTTCCTCTCTTTACCATTAAAGAGGAAGCTCACCATGAGCTTTTGCCACAAGCTCTGTAACCTGAGAAAGGACTGCCTTCACGTCCTCACTTAACGTGCTTTCATCTACGTTGCTGTAATCAAAGGAAACGGACTGTTCTTCGTCTTCTTCTGCTTCTTCATTTGTAATCTCATTTTCAATCGTTCTATGATTTCTCATATGAAGAAGATATTCAATATTGCCTTCTGGTCCCTTAATTGGAGAGAAATCTAAATGAAGCATCTCAAATCCGATTTCTGCTGAAAAGAGAATAATCTTACGGATTACTTCCTCATGCACGCTTTTATCTCTAACAACGCCTTTCTTTCCAACCTTCTCACGTCCTGCTTCAAACTGTGGCTTAATCAGACACACGATTTCCGCACCGTCCTTCATTAAGTTCTTCACTGGGATTAAAACCTTTGTAAGTGAGATAAACGCTACGTCAATGGAAACAAAGTCTACAAACTCTCCGATATCAACTGGTGTCACATAGCGGATATTTGTCTTTTCCATAGAAATAACACGTTCATCGTTTCTTAATTTCCATGCAAGCTGATTTGTTCCTACATCCACTGCAAATACTTTGACAGCGCCATTCTGCAGCATACAGTCTGTAAATCCGCCCGTGGAGGAACCTACGTCCATGCATACTTTTCCATTTAATTCTACACCATGTACATCAATTGCCTTCTCAAGCTTAAAGCCACCACGGCTTACATACTTCATCGGCGCTCCCTTTACTTCGATTTCCACAGTGTCTTTAAACATACTGCCCGCTTTATCTTCCCTTTGTCCTTCTACAAAAACATTTCCAGACATAATGATTGCTTTTGCCTTTTCTCTGGATTCCGCCAGATTTCTCTGTACTAAAAGCACGTCAAGTCGTTCCTTCATTCTTCTTTCCTTTCTTTAATCGGATGTAACCGGCGATAAGATCCCCGTAATCTTTTTATACTTAAATTCGACCGACCTCTGAATACAGAAGTCGGTCGGTTTATTTTTACACTCTGTTTAACGGATAAATCCCTGACATACCTTTTCCACCTTGGAAACAACGCTTTCTGCATCGATTCCAGCTTTGATTTTTAAGATTGCAGGTGCTCCGTGTTCGATATATTCGTTTGGCAAGGATATATTAATATGTGTAACAGAAGTATACCCATGTTCCTGTAAAAATACTGATACACTCTCCCCAAATCCACCATGTTTTACATTTTCCTCTAATGTAACTAAAATCCTATGATTCTTTGCCACTTCATGTAACATGTCCTCATCTAATGGAGAAATGAAACGTGCATTGATTAAGGACACTTCAAAACCTCGCTCTTTTAAGAAGTCTCTTGCCTCAGCTGCCGTCTCAACCATACTTCCGACTGCAACGAGAGCAATCTCGCTTTCTTCGTAGATCATCTCGCTCTTTCCATAAACAATCGGTGACTGGAATTCGCTAAGTCCAGTATACGCTGCCCCTCTTGGATAGCGGATTGCGATTGGTCCATCATAGTTTCTCGCGAATTCAAGCATAGAAACGAATTCTTTCTCATTCTTTGGTGCAATCATCGTCATACCCGGAAGATGGGCAAGGAAAGAGATATCAAAGATTCCCTGGTGAGTCTCTCCATCATTTCCTACGATTCCGGCACGATCGATTGCAAAGATGACTGGCAGGCGGCTAACGCATACATCATGGGAAATCTGGTCATAGGCACGCTGTAAGAAAGTCGAATAAATCGCCACTACCGGATGATATCCTCCAACCGCAAGACCAGCTGCAAATGTCACAGCATGTTCTTCTGCAATGCCCACATCCACAAAACGCTTCGGAAAATGTTCTGCAAATGCACTAAGGCCAGTTCCTGCCGGCATTGCTGCTGAGATAGCCACTAACTTATCATCGACTTCTCCCATCTTAATCATAGTATCTGAAAATACTTCTGTATAGCTTCTTGGCTTATTCACAGTGAGACTTTTGCCAGTCTTAATATCAAATGGATCAACTCCATGATACTTGCTTGGCTCTTTCTCTGCCTTCTCATAGCCTTTTCCTTTTTTCGTTACTACATGTATTAAAACAGCCCCCTTTACCCTGCTTGCAGACTTAAGGGCTGTTGTGATCTGATTGATATTATGTCCATCAATTGGTCCGATATAGGTTATCCCCATATCTTCAAACAGCATTCCAGGCACAACTAAGTGTTTTAAAGAGTCC
>CALZIE010000253.1 GCA_945787565.1 uncultured Lachnospiraceae bacterium | reverse complement strand
TCTGAATCGAAAATCGTTCAGCTAGACCGACACTCTTTATGTACTCAGTGAAGCGGATCATGCATGCAAGCTGGCTTCCACTTTCTATCTTTTCGCCATAATCAGTATCTTTTATTGCATAATCTTCGCTTGTCCCATCAGATTCAGCGATTTATGAAAAGGAACTTCCTCACTCAGTCTATCTGCAAAATAGCTGGTGGAATTGTAACATATCTCTTTTAGCTTAAATAGTAATACTCGTTTCACTCTTATTCTGACTCCTAAACTGTTCGATCATCTCATGTGTAAGGCTGATTTTATTTGGCCCTTCTGGAATTTCTTCTCTCTCAAACCAAACTGCCTCTGCTAATTCTTCTTCCTCTAATGTTATGGTATCATCTCCATCTAACTCCGCAAAAAATCCAACTAAAAGGGAATCCGAGAAAGACCATGGCTGTGATTTATAGTAACGAATATTCTTAACCTTCAGCCCGACCTCTTCCATTACCTCACGTCGCACGGTATCCTCTAACGTCTCGCCTACTTCTGCAAATCCTGCAATCAGGGCATAGTTGCGATATCCGCCTCTTGCATAACGAGATAACAATAAACGATTTCCATTTGTCACGGCAACAATCACGGCAGGTGAGATTTTCGGATATTCGATATTTTTGCATTCTGGGCATACCATAGTACGTTCCTTCTCACTTTTATGCATCTTTTTCCCACAACATCCACAGTAACGTCTTGCTTTATACCAGCGGTCAAACTGACTTCCGGTGATTCCGGCAAATGCTTTCCACATCGGCTCTAACGTACGGAATACGGTCAGATCATAAAACTGAAACGTTTCACTTTCCTTTACTCCCATTCCATTTAACAAAAAGAAGGCATGCTCATCGATTGCGAAAATATACTGTGTTTCCTCCTCTTCGGCTCCTGCTTCCTTGATCTCTTTCCATGTGGGAAACGTAAGCATCCCTTCCTTCTTTGCTAAAAGTACCTGATTCTTCTCGTAATATAAAATAAAATCTTCTTCTTCGATTTTTTTCTTCTGATATGTATTCTCGTACCTGTGTGGTGCAATATCCTGAATCATACTGTTTCTCCTTTATTTTATGTCATTATGATAAGTTAGAATATGACGTATTCTTCTTTTCTCTATTATGATGGAAGTTCTGTTAAAAAGCAAGAAAAGCTGTATCTTAGCAAACAGCATGTCCCATTGGGACCGACAAATCTACGACATAATGTTCGTCTGTAATAATATATCTTTGCCTTCTTTTGTTTTCCCTACTTTTTATATGTAATCGTAATTTTCCCATTTGCTGCCTTTCCTGCCAGACAGACTAACTTACCAAAGGCCCTTTTGTAAAATGGCATCGGTACTCCTTTTGCATATCTCATCCCTTCGTACTGTTTCCAAAACACGCCATCCTGAGACTCATACTTTGTCCCCGGAGCATAAGACTTACATATCGCCTGAAAAAGATTGAATGGAATCAGCACGCCAAAAGACGGAGCATGAAGCTTGCCGGACTTCACATCCTGGTAAAATGCCATTGCCGTCCTCTTTGCTTTCTCCCGGTCTTTCATCGACGGCTTATAATCATTCCAGCTGTAAGCGGAAATCGGCAGCTGATAGCATCGGTTAAATCCCCATCCTTGTAAGGTTGCCGCCACGGATTTCGTCATACTTCTCCCACCTACTGCTCCAGTCGTTGTAACAATCAGTGCTTTCTTCTACTAAAATATTCATATCACTCACTCCCTTTTCTTCTAAATACGTTCCATTAAAAAGCCGTATACATCCGGATAGGACTTTGGGCGGCTGGTCGGTGTTGCCTGGACCACATACACCACATCCTCTTCCGGACAGACCGTGATTTCCTGTCCTCCAAAGCCCCGGCATCCATATTCTCTTTCAAAAATCCACCACATATATCCATACCCGCGGTTGCATTTTCCAGGAGAAACTGCTTCCGTAACATAATCCGATGACACAATGCGTTTTCCACGATAGGTGCCTTTATTTAAGAATAGCTGGCCGATTTTTGCCATATCCCTGGCGCATAAATCCGAATCCTGTTCTCTCTCCGGTTCATTTAACGCAATATTATAGCTTGTATGCTGGCATCCCAGTGCCCATTCCCCACTCTTTATGCCAAGCGGCTCATACAAATACTTCTTGCAAAAATCATACGAAGTGCCATTTGTTGCATAGCCAAGCACAGCAGACAATAAAATCACATCCCACTCCTTATACTGATAATGGGTCCCCGGCCGATATGCCATCCGTACATCCGCCAGATAGCTAATCCAATCCTTCTCATTTTTCATCTGTTCCACCATCGGGCAGTGATAATGGATTCTCCCATTCCAGTAAAGTCCCGAAGTCATTGTTAGCAAATGTTTAATCGTAATGCGTCCATGATACGGATGACGTCTTTCTGCAAACGCTGGCAGATAGCGGCTAATTGGATCATCTACACTTTTTATCATTCCCTTTATCGATACAGATTCCGGTGCATACCGATAAAATGCTTTTCCAGACAGATTTAATCGGATTGCCGGTCTGAGGTGTAAAACCATTATAATATCTCTCAACCTGAATTTTCCCATGCTGCATCAAAAGTACGCTGTTCACTAACGGGTAGTGTTTTTGTTTCAGATAATGATCTAAATCAGATATCAGGCGTATCGAATCAAACATAAGAAGTCTCCTTTCCAGTTGTTACATCCTGTTATTACATGCTGTTTTTCTGTGCTCTTGTATCTAACCAGTCTCTCATCAGAACGCTTCCTATCTTCTTATCGCTACATACCTTCCCTATCTTTTCATTTCTCATACAATGCCTGTCTTCTCAGCTCTTATACTGCGTCTATCACCTCACCTCACCATAAGATAAGGCGCAATCACCGACTCCGGATTTCTTCTGATATCCTCTGGTGTTCCGGTCGCGATAGTGGTTCCTCCGTCACTTCCGCCACCAGGCCCCATCTCAATCAAATAATCACAGTTTGACAGTACATACGGATCATGTTCCGTCACAATAATCGAGTTTCCGCCATCCACCAGCTCCTGCATCAGCTTCATCAATTTCTCACTATCCTAAAAAGAAAGTCCGGTCGTTGGTTCATCCAAAATATAAAGAGGCATCTTATCCTTCCCTCTTGTCCTTTTCCTACCTCTCATCTCATGTTCCCAATGCGTCATAAAAAAATTATATCACTAACCAAAGCCAATTCCAATATTTGTAACAATTCTTCCCCTATTAATTTTTCTCTTTCCGTCCCGCCCCCCATCATCTGCATATCACAATGCATTTTCCATTCCAATTAACATTCGCGCCCCCCCGCTCATTCCCCCCATTTTTTCTCCCGACTATCCCCTCCTCCCACATCCGCCTTCACATCCTAGCGCATGACAATTCATTGTCATGCCGCATCCGCACTTCCCAGCCTAGTGAGTGCGCATCGCAACGCGTTTCGCCTTTCAAACGCGTTGCGATGTCGCACACCGCCCTGGTGTCGCGCGCGGCAATATACATTCCGATGTACGGCTCGAGGCGAACAAAAATGGGGCGCAGTCCTTGAATAGCAGACAGTGGTTTTCTGTCTGATAGTCAAGAACTGCGCCCCATTTTTGTCCGTCCTCGCGTCCGCACAGCGGAATGTATATTGCCGCGCGCGACACCAGGGC
>CALZIE010000252.1 GCA_945787565.1 uncultured Lachnospiraceae bacterium | reverse complement strand
ACTCATTTAAATCAATTGTATTCCAGTATGGCTGCTGAACAGGTGGACAGTGATACCCCCGAACTACCACTCCAGGATAAAGCTCCCGGTACATTTGCCCCATCTCAAAACTGCACTTTAATGTAACATGAAATCTTCTTGGATTTAAGCTCAGCTGTGCAAATATCTTGCCCATAATGCGATAGCAGATGCAGTCAGGTCCAAAAGGTCTGGATTCATATGCACCCCGCTTTTCCATACAGTACTTTCCTATCTTCTCTATTATTGTATCCATTGTGTTCCCCCTTCTTTTCCTTATCTTCTCTTCCTTATCCTCACTATCTTGTTTTCTCTATCTCCTTTCATTATACTCTTTTTCCCTTTTATTGTATCTTTTTGTTTTATTTTTATATTATGACATCAAAAGGAGAATTGCTCTTCTTTTATGGTCCGAAAGAGCCCCCACGTAAGATAACAGACTTTTCTGCCACTCTTTCAGTTCTGCCGACTGATGATTTAAGATCTTATCTTCTTCTGTCCGTGTTATTTCCCATAAATATGCTAACTCTAACTCATGAAGCATTGCAAATACCGCGCGGAACTCATTTCCAAAGAAACAGGTGTCTAAAAGCTCTGCCATATCGTCAAGATTATTTACATTTCTTCGGATGATTGCTATTTTATCGGATACATAATGCATCTCTCTGACTTGTTCAATGAGATCACGAAGCTTTTCATTCTCCATTTCCTCTCCCTGATCAAGAACCGGCTTCTGCTTCTTCTCCCGTTCTTTGATTTCAAGAAAAACGCTTTCCAATCGCTGTTGCTTCAGTGCTTCTTTTAGTGACATCACACTCTGGGAAAGCGTACGTTTCGCATAAGCTTCCTGATCGTCTCTTTCTAAAGGATTGTCTATAAAAAGCTTCTCGCTCAGTCTATCATAAGCCTCACATAGTCGTTTGGAAAGCTGGGTTGTATTTAAATCCGACAACTGATGCATAAGCAGAACTCTTTCCTCATTATCTAAGGTTAGTCCGAACGGATTTCCCCCTGTAAGTTCACATCCAATTGCATTGACTAGTACCAGCTCATAAATATTGAGCAAATCTTCCTCATATTCCTGATCATACGAAGCCAACAGTTTTTCCACGATCTCATTCGGGAACAGACTCACAAACTCAGTTTCTATCTTTAATGCTTTTAAATAAGCCAAAATAAAAGTAACTCCCGTCTTATCCGAAATTGCGTTCGCTAATGGGTAATCAATACTTCCTGCATCTTCATGCGCCCGAAACTCATAATTATAATCATGAAAAAATGCTGGAAGTCCCTTGTTTAATGTATCCTGAAATGCAATATTCTCCGTATGAAACGAAATGGCCTGAATATTCTTTAGCATCTGCTCTGCATCCCGATAGATTTCCTTAATCTGGGTTATTCCCTTCCCATACATCTCATCCATTGTTTCACTATTGAGTGCTTCCATCTTTTCTTCCATTGGTATGCTCTCTAAATACACACCAATCGTATAGTGAATGGACGCAAAAAACTGTTCTGCCCGATCAATGGGAATGGATGTGCTCTCTCCATTTGTAAATGCTTCCGCTTTTTTCTTTAAAAGCTCGAACAGCTCTCCCTGAATCCGCTTAAGTCTTTCCATTGTAAGCGTCTCTTCCTGCTTTGCTAATAAAAGCAGAGAATTAAAATATTCTTTTTTGTCAATCTGCTGCTCGTTCATCTATTCACTCCTTGCTTTTATTCCCAAAATCCCGCCGTCCATAGCGGATACTACGACATACATTCTCTAATATGGTACTCTGTAAAAATTCCAGATCACCCTGACAGTCATGGTCAAAATAGTATTTCATAATTTTTAACAGTTCTTCATCCGTCAGTTCCTCTAGCGATTCATTCTTAAAATAATAAAAAATATCCTGAAGCTCGATGATTGTCTGCACATACTGATCCTTTGTGATATAAGGGGAATCTGCAAATTCCATAATGATTTTCTCACTGACTCCCGCTCCTAACTCGATCCGGCCACTCGAATGCAGTGCCTCATTCTTTTCATTTATAATAAGGAGCGCATCCTTCTCAGTTAAGGAAAGACCGTATTTTTTTGTATATTCATTCGTCTTAATAATCGTATCTTTCGCCTGCTCGATCATATACTCATTCGTAAATAATGAAACCTCAAATTTGTCCATGCTTTTTTAAAAACCTCCTCAAAATAGATGAATCGGTGCCTTTTTTAAAGCACCGATTATTTCTTTGTCAAAAGCTCTTATGCAAGGCACTTGTAGATTGAAAAATCAATCTCACCTTCAATCCCCCTAAAACCGTCTTTTATTAGTTCCTGTGCCATCAGATAGTCACCTGGTATGCCTGCTGCCGCCGTCAGACCAAACTCCTTATGATTTTCAAATCCAGTCTTTCCATAATAATCCGGACTTCCTTCCACAATCACACCGCGAAATCCCATCTCTTCTGCCATATCAAGACCTGTTTCAATCATCTTCATGCCGATTCCCTGTTTCTGATAAGATGGGTCCACCGATACCGGAGATAATAACAGTACCTTGTCCTCATTCTTCCCACTAAGCGGAAACTTAGACAGCATAATATGGCCGATAATCATCCCACTGTCCGACACTGCAACGATAGAAAGCTCGGGAACATAAAAACGAGAACTACGAATTTCTTTCACCAATTCTTTTTCTAAAAAGCCATCTGAAAATTTGGTTCCTTTGAATACATCATACACCAGGTCTTCCACGATCTGATGCTCTTCTTGTTTCTCCGTACGTATTACCATCTTTCTTACCCCTTTATTTCTTTTCGCATACCTTTTACGGATGCTATCTGGAATATTATTTTCACTACAAATAGCACCTGCTATTTCCATTTACCATCTGCATTCACTACTTTGCCATCTCTGATATTTCCTGAAATAATTCGATATCAGATGCGCTCACCTTCACATTAGAACTGATTTCCTTGCCTTCCGGTGTTGTCACTTTGATTTCTACAATACTTCCTTCCCTAATAGCCCCACGATTAATTGCTTGTAAAAACATTGGGAATTTCGGATGATTCTGTACAAATCGATCCCATGCACCTTTTATCTTAAATAATTTAGCTGGATTTAACATAATCGTACTCCTGTTCTTTTTCTTTTTATCCTTTTTCGTTGTCCTTTTATGACTTTTCCTATTATAGCATATGGTCCTCTAACTTTGAATAGCTCTTTCCAAACATTCCCCCCGACTTTTTCTCATTATACTCTCTTCCAAATAAAAATCAGTCTATCCTGCCTCATCATTTTCTGTTAAAATACATACAGCATTTTTATACTGCTATCAATATTAAGTACAACAGGAGCAAACAAGATGAAGTATGACAATATATATGAGGCACGTTTCATAAGTCGCCCCAACCGTTTTATCGCACATGTAGAAATCAATGGTCAGACCGAAATCTGCCATGTAAAAAATACAGGCCGCTGCAAAGAACTTTTAATCCCTGGAGTAACCGTCTATGTACAACACTTTAATTCTCCAACCCGTAAAACAAACTGGGATCTCATTGCCGTAAAAAAGAATGACATCCTAATCAACATGGACAGTGCCGCCCCAAACAAAGCCGTTGGAGAATGGCTTAAACACGGTGGCCTCGGTTTCACCCCCGACTACCAGAAAGCCGAATACAAGTACGGTGACAGCCG
>CALZIE010000251.1 GCA_945787565.1 uncultured Lachnospiraceae bacterium | reverse complement strand
AAATACCATAAATAATTTTTTTGACATAGTTGCTCCTTTTAAATGTTAGATAAGTGTAATTAATTTATTTTGTATGAAAGAAAACAGATTGTTTCTTTCATAAGAAAGCCCATATTATGAGCGCAACTTGTGTTTGCTAATGGATTATACAAAGTATCCACCCGAAAAAAAAGGTCAAATGGCACAAATTGATTTTTTTTATAATAAATTATTATGGCCGGGTAGAAACGGATTTATTCGCTCTACTTATGTTTTAGCTCGAATGAAGTCCCGTTTTTAAGAAAGGGAAAGTCAAAGTCAGCTAATGAAGAGAAGAAAAAAGAAGTGAAGCAGGCTAGATTAGAGGCATTAAGGATGCAGTTAGAAATGCTAATGGAACAATGGATGGAGATGGCTGAGTAGAATCTAGGCAAGGTAGAAAAATTATGCAGTATAACAGATGGAACATTTCCTTATACTGTCACTAGCATAGAAAATGAAATAGCTCTAGTAGTGAAGATTTATAGTAAGAAATGAGGAAATACCATCGTGAGTAAAATTGTATGCAGGATTTTGATTGGGACAGCTATTATGGTTTGCAGTATTAGTATGTTGGAAGCAGATTCAGCAGAGAGTGGAATGCAAATGATTGATAGCACAATATGCAAAGAGTGTAAGATAGAAGGGGATATAGTGCCGCACAGTGCCAGTACGGATTATAGACTGATTGAGGGGGAGATCTATATTCCGTTAGAATGGTTATTACAAAGAATTGGTGTTACGGATTATGAATGTAACGGCAAGAATGCAGACAACAAGAAAGCAAATATCCGGATAGAACTTCCTGCTTATTTTCGGCAGTTTGAAGCAAACATGCTTAGAAAAGCAACGGAGACGGTAGATATCACACAAGACAATGCATGCATTTTTAATAGTAAATGTACGAGAAAAGAAAGTGTTAAAGGCAGTGAGTTAAGTGCCGTAAACAAAAAAACATATCAGTCTATTCCTATTGAAATGAATATCGTCAGCGAAGGATTCTCTATCACATTTGCTATTTACAATTATGAAATGGTGGATGACTGTTTTTATATCTCGGAAAAGGAACTAACCAACTTTGGAATCTGTAATATCACAATCGATGAGAAAACGAAGAAAGCAGTTGTGACCTATTGGACGCAGAAAGAAGTTTTATCTATGTCAGAGCAGTACATTAAAAAGGTAGAAGAACAGTTACGTGACTGTGATTCGAATGAGATGATTGCATTATGGATCGAAGCACAGAGGACAAGAAATGGAGCGCTCCAGTATATTCTGCTATCAAAAGAATTACAGGAAAAGGTTTTGCCAGAGATTAAAGAGAGAGGTTGGGTGACCGGAGGATCAAGTCCGTCGTTATACGGTGGGAAGGATACGATTCAAGATAAGAAAGAGCCAGATGATCAGACTGTCATTTATACGGTATCTTATCAAAGCATGCTTGAGGAAGAGGTAAATGAAACATTGGAACAGACGGTAACGATCAAACGAGTGGAAGAAGAAGGAAGAAGCTATTGGCGGATTACCAAGGTGACAGGAGACGTGGGATACTATACGTATGAGAATATAAGTCAATAGTTAGCCAAACAAGCAGAAGCATGGAAGTAGAAACATTGAAATAAAGAAAGGGCCGTGCACTCTTCGTGTGCCAGCCCTTTTTTACATATTTATTATACCATACAAATGGCTGATTTACAAGAATTGTAAAAAATAGGAGCTGGCACTATCCTAGAAGAGTATAAAAATCTGGATGCTTATTGGAGGTTGCGTATGATCGATAACAATGAAGAGAGTTATCTTAAGGAAGTGCTTTTGTTTTTGGAACGCCGTATCACAATGCTTACAGGGAAATTAGAAGGAAAAAGAAAAACTGCTGTTCAGACTAGAAAAGAAATGTGGCAGGAGACAACGTCACATATCTGTGATTTTGATGATGTTGTCACATTATCTATGCAGAATGGGCTGGTGCATGAGAAGGATGAGGATTACCGTCATACCTTAGCTGAGATAAAACAATTGCGTGGCTTACTAAGTTCTCCGTATTTTGGACGATTTGATTTTAGGGAAGATGGGGAAGAGGAATATGAACCTTATTATATCGGGAAGTACACGATTTATGACCGGGGAACCTTTGCGTATTATGTGTATGATTGGCGGGCACCAATTGCATCCATGTATTACGATTTTGATGCCGGAAGGGCATCTTATGAGACTCCGAATGGCATATGCGAAGGGGAGATAAGTAAAAAGCGCCAGTATAAGATAACAGACGGAAAAATCGAGTATATGTTTGATACCAAGACGACAATTCGGGATGAATTATTAGGACGTGTGCTTGCAGAAAATACGGATAAAAAGCTGAAGGTGATCATTAGTAGCATTCAAAAAGAGCAAAATGCTGCCATTCGTTCTCTTAACAGTCGCGTACTAATTATTTCAGGGCCGGCAGGAAGCGGGAAAACGTCGGTTGGATTACATCGTATGGCATATTTGCTATACCATGACCGGAAAAAACTAACTTCGGATCAGATTGTGATTTTATCAAACAACAATATCTTTAATTCCTACATTTCGAATATTCTGCCGGAGCTTGGGGAAGAAGATGCCACTAGAAATGTATTTGAAACATTAATGAAGCAGTATCTGCCAGAAGGATATGTGACTTATGATTATTATGAACAGGTGGAATTTTTGTTGCATGCAAATCGGGATGAGGTAAGAGCTCAGGGAATCAGGTGTAAAAATACAGAGAGATTCTTAGATTATATGAAAGAGTATTTTACTACTTATCAATTTGAGGCAGCAGACCTTATGTATCGGGATAAGGTGGTATGTGAGAAAGAGAAGGTTAGGAAATATTTTTCTAAGGAATTAGGAAGAGATAATTATAAAGTGTCGATCGAACGGCTGGAAGACTTGATTCAGATGGAGTATGAGGAGTATTTTAAGCGAAATAAAGAGGAAATAAAGAAAACGATTCGGGAGGAAAGCGAAGAGTATTTATTTGATTCGGAACTTGAGAACTGTTTGGTTAAGGAATGTTATCGAAGTATTTCGGAGGCAAAGAAGAAAGTGCTTGGGGAGAATGCGAAAGATGAGGTAGCACTTTATGAAAGAATCCTTCATTCTTACTGTATGGATGGTGAGACGGATGGCACAACAGATCATACAACAGGGGATAAGAGAGAAAGTAAGAACGCTGTCTATGAAGAGACCAAAAGGAATATTGAGAATAAAATTCTATATTATGAAGACTGTCTTGCACTGCTTTGTATTGGTACCTTTACAGGGCGTATTCAACCATTTCAGATGATTCGTCATGTATTAATCGATGAGGCACAGGATTATAGTCTGCTTGCCTTGTATTTTATTCATTATCTGTATAAGGGGAGCAGTTTTACTATAATGGCGGATGTGAACCAGGCCGTTGTGTCAGGCACAACCATTCATGATATCAGTCAGTTTCAATCGATATTTCCAGAAAAGACGACAGTGCATGCGCTGACAAAGAGCTATCGTTCCAGTGGTCCGATTAACCGGTTAGCTTATAAGCTGTTAGGAGACAAGCAGGATGTATCGTATATGGAGCGAGAAGGAGAGATTCCTAAGTTAATCGAAACCAAAGATTTTATAGGGACAATTGAAGGGATCGTACACAGAGAAAAAGAAACGAAGCATTCGATTGGCATTTTAG
>CALZIE010000250.1 GCA_945787565.1 uncultured Lachnospiraceae bacterium | reverse complement strand
TTCTTGATGATACTGCCAAACGAATGCAAAAAGAAGCAAAAGTGCATATTAAACTAGATACTGGGATGAGCCGTATTGGTTTTCCAACAGTTCCTGAAAGTATAGAGGAGATTGTGAAAATCAGCAGACTATCTCATATAGTAATAGAAGGCATGTTCACGCATTTTGCATGTGCGGATATGAAAGATAAGACATCTGCAAACAAGCAGTTTTTAGCTTATATGAACTTCGCATCCAAACTGGAAGAAGCGGGTGTTGTAATTCCAATCAAGCATGTATCAAATTCTGCTGGAATCATTGATATGCCAGAAGTGAATTTAGACATGGTTAGAAGTGGAATCAGCACATATGGCCTTTATCCATCGGAAGAAGTAAACAAAGAAAATCTTTATCTTAAGCCAGCGATGGAACTTAAGACACACATCGCTTATGTAAAAGAAGTAGAAGCAGGAACCGGGATTGGATATGGCAGCACATATGTGACAAAAGAAAAAAGAAGGATTGCAACTGTTCCAGTTGGTTATGGTGATGGATATCCAAGAAGACTATCTGGAAAAGGAAGAGTAATCGTTAACGGACAGTACGCTCCTATTGTAGGACGCATCTGTATGGATCAGTTTATGATTGATGTAACGGATATCGCCGAAGTAAAGCAGGGTGATGTGGTAACATTGGTAGGACGGGATCAGAACGCTTATATTCCGGTTGAGGAACCAGCAGATTTATCGGGTTCGTTTAACTATGAGTTTATTTGTGATGTTGGAAAACGTGTTCCGCGTATCTATTTTCAGAATCATAAACCATTCTTAGTAAGATGTGATTAGTAAAAATAGCCAAAAGAAACTATTAAAATAGGGCTATTTTTCTCAAAAACACCATTATCTGTAAATGTTACCAAAAACAGTATGTAAAAACTGTGTAATTTAATAATTTTTTTATTGAAATTTAGTAGGTTTTACTGATACAATAGTAGAGAATTTTTTAAAATAAAAATATCACTCAATCCGAGTAAAAATAATACATTATAAGGGAAAAATAGTAGGAATGTTTTTCTTAAAATAGGGGAATGATAACTAAGAAAAGCAAAAGCAATGAAATATAAGAGGTTTTAGTCAAGATCTAATAGCATATCAGATCTTCCCAAAACGAAAAGAGTTATACCATTTTGAATAGAGTAAGAAAGTATGGAAAGTATGACAACACATATGGAACATATGGTTTGTAGGAATAATGTGCGTGAAGCTAGTGTTTTAGCTTAAAACATAACTACAATCTACATGAAATGAATCATTTTATGGAATACATAGGTCAAAATTGGTAATAATAGAGCTAAAGCCATAAAATGGAGAGTGAGTTATGTGATAATAAAACGTGGAGATATTTTTTACGCAGATTTGCGACCGGTCATTGGCTCAGAACAGGGCGGTGTACGGCCAGTATTAATTATACAGAATGATACAGGAAATAAACATAGTCCAACAGTCATCTGTGCAGCCATTACTTCAAAGATGAATAAGGCAAAATTGCCGACGCATGTAGAAATTGATGCAGAAAAATATGGTATTGTTAAGGATTCTGTTATATTATTAGAACAGGTCAGAACCATAGACAAATCCAGATTAAAAGAAAAGGTTTGCCATTTGGATCAAGATATCCTTAAGCGCATTGATCGGGCTTTATTGATCAGTTTTGCTTTGGATACATAAACACATGACGAAGAAAAAGGAGTAGATTAGATTTATGGAAGGCCATCCCATACGTGGATTCGTATTAATATTAGGATTGGTAGTACTGAATGCGACAGTCTCAGCGGCAGAAGCAGCAATAAAAAATCTGAATGAGAGCAGTGTAAGAAAAAAAGCGGAAGAAAACGATAAGTCAGCCTTAAAGCTTGTGAAGTTATTAGATAAGCCTCATCGTTACATAAATGTAATTGAGATTTTAATCACTTTAGCAAGTATGCTGATTGGAATGATCTATTCCTTCGCACAATATAATTTTATCCGAAATCATGCAGAAATGTTATTTCAGACAGGAAATACAAGAATTCATATAACGTTAATCATGATAGCAGTGACTTTATTATTAACATATTTAGTCGTGCTGTTTGGCATGTTGTTGCCAAAGAAGCTGGCTATAAGGTATGCAGATTCGTGGGGCTATTCACTTGCTAACTTATTGGAATTCTTCTCGCGTCTGTTCTCACCAGCCATCTGGCTGTTAGAAAAGAACACAAAATTATTGCTTCGTATCCTTCGTATCAATACGGATGAGCTTTTAGATAATGTAACCGAAGAAGAAATCATTTCTATGGTAAATGAAGGCCAGGAACAGGGTGTTTTAGAGGCTGGAGAAGCGGAAATGATTTCTAACATTATTGAGTTTAATGAAAAATCTGCCAAAGATATTATGACACATCGAAAGAAAATCGTGGCAATCAGCACAGAGAGTACAATTGAGGAAGCGTTGAAATTCATGCTTGGCGAAAATTACTCAAGATTCCCGCTCTACGAACAGAATATTGATGATATCGTAGGCGTACTGCATCTTAAAGATGTCATGTTTTATTATGTGAATCCGGATCTTAGGAGGAAATCTCTTACGTGTGTGGCGAGAGAACCTTACTTTGTGCCGGATACACAGGGTATCGATGTATTGTTTCATGATATGCAGTCTAAGAAAATACATATGGCAATCGCAATTGATGAATACGGACAAACCGCAGGACTTGTTGCCATGGAAGATATTTTAGAAGAAATCGTTGGTGATATTCAGGATGAATATGACGAGGAAGAAGAAGATATCGTGGAACAGAAGGATAAGACGTATCTGGTAAGGGGCGATGCTAGTTTAGAGGATCTGGAAGATTCCCTTGGAATAGCCATTGTAGATGAAGATAAAGAAAATTACGATACGTTAAATGGACTTCTGATTTCCTTACTGGATCATATTCCGGCAGATGGGGAGAAAGCGACGATTCCATACCGCGGATATGATTTTGAAATATTAGAAGTAAGCAATAAAATGATTGAACAGGTGCGTATTCTGCCACATCCACAACAGCAACCCAACCTAGAGGTGTAAATAAACTACCATAACCTAGTGGTAAAGGTAGTAAATCCAAATAAAAAAAGACTTGTCAGACAGTAGTATAAATGTCAGACAAGTCTTTTTCACTTAATGGAGCTTACGGAATTTTTAATATCCCTTGATAAGATATTAGCTATAGTAATGGATATTGGATTTTTGCATCGCGAATCTGATAGCAAAGTTTCATAAACTGCAAAAAACAAAAGACAAGCAGGGAAGGCTTGTCTTTTTGTTTGAGTTGCCATAACGTATAGCGATATATGCTATGGCTGCGTATAATAGGGTGGGAGTAGAAAGTGTTTTTAATCACTATCTGTAATTGATTATAAACAAAAAGTGTGTAGGAATTGTGTTTAAATTATGAAAGAAATTTGTCAGATTTATGCTTTTTTGCTAAATTCCACAAGATATATAGAAAAAGGGCCTGGCGTTTCGTCAGGTCCTTTTGTTGAGTGGTCATAATATATTGGGATGTATATTATGACTGCGTATAATAGGGTGGGAGTAGAAAGTGTTGCTAATCACTATCTGCATTTGATTATAATCAAAAAATGTGTAGTATTTGTGTTCGAACTGTGAAAGAAAAATGAAGTGGGAGGGGGAGGCCGCTCGAAGAGCCGGCAGACCGGATCCTGT
>CALZIE010000249.1 GCA_945787565.1 uncultured Lachnospiraceae bacterium | reverse complement strand
GCGCAATTTCAGGAATCAGCATAATAACCTGTTTTCCATGTTTGATCACGCCCTCGATAATATCTAAATATACTTCTGTCTTTCCGCTGCCGGTCACACCATGGATTAAATACGTCTTTCGAATGCCTAAATCATAATCCGCAAGAACACTTGATACAATATCCTGCTGATTCTCATTTAACACAATCTTCTTTTCTTCTCTATTAATCGTCTTAATCGGATTACGGTAAACACGGTTCTCTTCAATTCTTACAATGCCGGCCTTCGTAAGGGAGTTTAACGTAGAAAGCGGCACAAACAACTGTTTTACCGCTACCTCATAATCTAATTCTCCCTTATTGATCACCGCTTTTAAAAACCGTGCCTTGGCTTTATAATTCTTTCTTTCTGCCTCTTCTAGTGCAATGACACCTTCTTCATTGGAGACATTTAGATAGATTGTCCTCTTTACCGTTGCTTTCACGCTCTGTTTAACCGGAATCACGGTACGTAATGCATCATTCATCGTACCGCCATAATGTTCCTTAATCCAGCTTGCAAGGGCAATTAACTGCCCCTCAATCGCAAGACCGGATTCTGGAACCGATTCAATTGGTTTTATAAACTCTTCTTTAATCTTTGGAGTATCTGAAACCGATAGGATATATCCCTTAATCGTACGGTTTCCTTTTCCAAATGGGATAATAACAGGTGCACCGATCACTGCCTTTTCCTCTAACTGAGCCGGTATACTGTACTGGTAGGTCTTATCAAGATTTTCGTTCGATATGTCTACAATAATATCTGCATATAGCAACCTTAGCACCCCTTATCTTTCTTCATTCTACTCTGCATGAGGGGATGCATGCTTGCCTTAAAAACTCCAAACAACACTGCATCCTCGTACTAACTTTTAAACTTCTTTCTCAAACAGATCTTTCACTAACTGATCTAACTTCATTCCACGGGACCCTTTAAAGATAACAGCGTCGCCGCTTGTTAAATCTGCTTCTAGCGCCTCTTTTGCCTGTTCCCTTGTATCATAGTGTGCAACTTTTATCTTGCTATTATGTTCCTTAATTCCTTCTATAATTGCAGCTGCTTCCATCCCAATTGTAATTACTTCATCCACCTTCTGTGTTGCGATATATTCGCCCACCTGTCTGTGGCACTCTTTTGAGATTTCTCCTAACTCTAAGATATCAGCTAATACTGCAACTCTTCTCTTAACATTACCAAGAGCGGTAAGCACATCAATTGCACTCTTCATGCTGTCCGGACTTGCATTGTACGTATCGTCAATTACAGTAATGCCATTGACATTCCTAATACCACCACGCATGGAGATTGGACGATAGTTTTCTAGTCCAGTCTTCGCCACAGCCGGCTCAATGCCATATTTCATAGCTACTGCTAATGCCGCTAATGCATTGGATACATTATGATTTCCAAGCACAGAAAGAACCACTCTTTCTTCTACCGGTACCATACCTCTTTTTTCATCCATATACGCCCCATGGAATGTAAAATAGGTCTTTTCTCCGCAAGTCTCAATCTGGTCTGCATAAAATGTACATCCGCTTCCTAAGCCGAATGTATCTACTTCTGCTTTTTCTAATCCACTCTTTGTAGCATCTGATATATCAATTTTAATCGAATTTTGTGTTTTTTCTTTGTCATCTGACTTATTTTTACCAAATTCTTCGAAAATCTCATTTAACAAAACATCATCACCATTTACAAACAAAGTAGAACCTTCTGTAAATGCATTCACGATATTTAATTTTTCTTTTCTGATATTTTCTTTTGTCTTAAGCTGGCCGATATGAGAAACACCGATATTGGTCATAACAACGGTCTCAGGCTTTGCGATTGGAGTCAGTTTTTCCATCTCTCCTGGAATACTCATCCCCATCTCGATTACCGCAATATCATGTTCTGGCTCAATTCTGCACATCATCTGCGGAAGCCCAATCTGACCATTCATATTTCCGGAAGTCTTTAACACATTGTATTTCGTCTCAAGAGCTGCAGCAATCATTTCCTTTGTTGTTGTTTTTCCAACACTTCCGGTAATGCCTACCACTGGAATATTAAACTGTTCCCGATACCATGCTCCTAATTTTTGCAGAGCGTCTACGGTATTTCCCACCTTAATATAAGCCATATCCGGCACTTCTTTGTTGATTTCTTCTCTTGACCAGAATGCAGCACGCATGCCATTTTGGTAGGCGTCCTTAATAAAATCATGCGCATCCACACGTTCTCCAATTACCGGAATAAACAGTGTATGTTCATCCCCCTCTTTTGAATTCGTGCTAAATCCGGTAACCGTTACATCCTCACTGCCACCTTCTACTATGCCGCCTGTAATAGCCGCAATCTCTTTTACTGTCATTCTCTTCATTACTGTCTTCCTTCCTAGAAAAAGTATAGACCAAGTTTGGCTCTTTCATCCTCACTCATTTCAGTAAGAACCTCACGAATTAGGTCACGTTCATCCATATGATATTTTTTTCCCTTGATTTCCTGGTAATCTTCATGACCTTTACCTGCAAGCACGATTACATCACCATCTTCTGCATTCTGGATACAGTAACGGATTGCTTCCTTACGATCAATGATTGCAACATATTTGCCAGGTCCTTTTTGGATTCCAGTCAGAATATCATCTAAGATTGCCTGAGGCTCTTCAAAACGAGGGTTATCCGAAGTTGCTACTGTTAAATCTGCAAGGTTAGAAGAAATCTCACCCATTTCAAAACGGCGATCACGAGAACGATTTCCTCCACATCCAAATAAACATACAAGACGTTTTGGATTATATTCACGAAGCGTTGTTAAAAGACTTTCTAAACTCATTGCATTATGAGCATAGTCAATCATAAGAGTAAAACGTTTAGAGATATCAACTGGTTCCACTCTTCCTTTTACCTTCACCTTGCGAAGGGCATCTTTAATTGTTTCTACATCAATGTCAAAATGTCTGCAGATTGCAATCGCAGTCAGAGAGTTATATACACTGAACTTACCTGGAATATCCACTGTCACCTTAAAATCCATAAGACCGGTTATGTCGTATGTCACACCTAAGGAACCAAGAGAACTGTGTAAATCCACATTCTTTGCACAAAGATCAGCACCCTCATTAAGACCATATGTTTCAAGCTTGCAAGTATGACCTTCTAATACCTGTTCCATATGTTCATCATCTGCATTTGCAATACCTACTTTACAGTTTTTAAACAGAAGACCTTTGCATCTCATATAATCTGCAAAATCCTTATGTTCATCTGGCCCGATATGATCCGGTTCCATATTCGTAAAAATACCGAAATCAAAAGTAAAACCAGATACACGGTGAAGCATAAGTGCCTGAGAGGATACTTCCATAACAACGCATTTACACCCAGCTTCCACCATTCTTGCAAAATACTCCTGCACCAGATAAGATTCTGGTGTTGTATTAACAGATGGGATTCTTTCCTCTCCAATGATTGTTTCAATCGTACCAATCAAACCTGTTTTGATACCGGACTGTTCTAAGATGGAATGTACCATATAAGTTGTCGTTGTCTTTCCCTTTGTTCCTGTAATTCCGATTGTTTTTAACTTCTCAGCTGGATGATCAAAATAAGCTGCTGCCATATAAGCAAGAGCTTCTCTTGTATTTTGAACTTTAACTACAGTTACTCCTTCTGCTGCTGTCACATTTTTTTCCACAACAACGGCAACGGCACCATTTGCAATTACTTCCGGTATATAATCATGAC
>CALZIE010000248.1 GCA_945787565.1 uncultured Lachnospiraceae bacterium | reverse complement strand
AGTAGGAGGAAGTGGACCAGTGAATAACGTATCTTGGCTTCCTAAGAATGTACAGTTATCGAAGATAATGCGGTCACCATCTACATAAAGGGCAAGAGCCTGTCCAACAACACGTCCGAAACCGGCAGCATTTTCAAAAACAAGATTCTTGGCTGTAAAGTCATGTGTATCAATAAAAACAGAGGCAGTACGGAATGTTCCGCGATTGCTTCCATCCTCCATCACCTGACGTGCATAATGAGAATATGTAAGAATAGTTTCATTTGGGTCTTCTCCTTCTAACGTAAGGAAAGGACGGTCAATCGTAAGTTTCTCTTCGTAAGTGCCTTTTCTTAAAAAAATGGTCACTCTTTCTTTGTTATCCTTGGAAATGGAATCTATCGCTTCTTGGACAGTATGAAAATCATCCGGATGCTCTTTTAAATCATGTGAAACATAAAGAATGGTACTCATAATGATGCCTCCTGAAAAAATTATAGAATAAACAGGTTAAAAATACCTGAAATGACAAAACTCAAGGAATATTATACCACTACTTCTTATATACTGTAAATAATCTGTATAGATGGCCAAGCAGAAAGTGAGGACGTTTTACAAAACGTCGGGAATGCAACCGGGATGTTTACTTTTCTAAAAAAAAACGCTATAATGGGGAGACATTAGAACAAGTTTATGACTAAAAAGTTGCAGCAGGAGAACAATGCATAGGTCATAAAATATGGGACAGATGGGAAATATGAAATATACGATGATAGAAAGGTAAGAGAATACATGATAAGGGAAACCTTTCAGGCAATTATAGAAGGAAACGAAATCAGACAGAATTTAATTTCATTAAAGGAGGAGCTGCGAGAAGACCGCAAGTCCGATACGCATAACCGTGAGGCAGCTCTTTACTATTTAAATGGGGATTACACGATTTTTCATACGCTGTTAGCAAATGAGGATCCAAAGGTCAGAAAGAATACAGCTATTATTTTAGGTGAGCTTGCTGTACCGGAGTTTATGGATATGCTATATGAAGCATATGAAAAAGAACAGACCATGTTCGTAAAGACTGCTTATTTAAAGGCACTTGAGGAATTCGACTGCCGAAAATACGTAGATGCATTCAAGGCAAGAATGAAAAAACTTTCAGAAATCGAAGTTACAGAAGAGAATAAGAAGCATATCGGGGAAGAGATGCGTGCTCTTTCAAACTTAGTTCTGATGATGGAAGGAAATAAGGCACATAAATTCACAGGTTATACGATTCCTTCGGAAATCGTGCTTGTGACAAACCGTAATCATATCCATGTGACAACCGGTCAGCTAGAAAACATGCCTAAGAAAGAGTTTACAGCCGGTGTTATGGCGAAGACAAAGAATTTGGAAGATGTGCTTAATATCCGTACATTCAGCGAGCTTTTATTTGCGATTGACGGGATGAAGGTACTTCCGAATGATGTGAATAAGGCGGCAGCCATGGTTGCAGATGGAAAGTTTCTTAACTTCCTTGAAAAAAGACATGAAGGTGGGGCACCATTTTATTTCCGTCTTGAAGTAAAGAGCAAGATGGATTTAAGCCGTCGCAGTACATTTGCAAAACGTCTTGGAAATGAAATCGAACGCCTTTCGAAGCGTACGTTAATCAATTCCGTGAACAATTATGAAGTAGAGCTTCGTTTGATTGAGAATAAAGATGGAAACTTCAATGTATTAGTGAAATTATATACGTTAAAAGATGATAGATTCGCGTATCGTAAGGAAAGCATCGCAACCAGCATCCAGCCGGTGAATGCAGCTCTTGCTATGGAGCTTGCCAGACCATATATCAAGGAAAATTCTCAGGTATTAGATCCATTCTGCGGAGTAGGAACGATGCTTATGGAACGTAACCGTATTGAAAAGGGCAAGACGATGTACGGTCTTGATATATTCGGGGAAGCGATTACAAAGGCAAGAGCGAATGCGGATTCGGTACATGCCGTAATCAACTATATCAACCGTGATTTCTTTGACTTCACACATGAATATCTGTTTGATGAAATCGTGACAAATATGCCATTTAAAAGTGGTGTAAGGGAAGAAAAAGAATTGTTTGAGATTTATCAGAAGTTCTTCTTAAAGGCAAAGAAGCATCTGAAAGAAGATGGAATCATCATTATGTACAGCCATAACCGGGATTATGTGAAGAAATTATGCACAAAACCGTATAAGATTGAGAAGGAATTCGAGATTTCCATGAGAGAGGGAACTTATCTATTTATAATCCGGTATATGGGTTAGGGGAAAGAAAAATACCATTCGATGGAAAGGAATCAGAATATGTTAAAGTTAGGTTCTCATGTTGGCATGAGCGGAAAAGAGATGTTTCTAGGTTCGGTAAAAGAAGCCGAATCTTACGGAGCGAATACCTTCATGGTATATACCGGGGCACCTCAGAATACAAGAAGAAAAAGCATTAGTGAGCTGAATTTAGATGCAGGCTTTGAATATATGAAGAAATGCGGAATCACAGATGTGATCATTCATGCTCCGTATATCATTAACTTAGGAAATTCCATTAAAGAGGAGACTTTCTCACTTGCGACAGAATTCTTAGCAATGGAATTAGAAAGAAGCGCAGCAATGGGTAGCCGTTGCATGGTGCTTCATCCAGGGGCTCATGTGAATGCCGGAGCAGAAGCAGGAACCAAGCAGATCATCAAAGGACTGAATGAAGTTCTGACACGCGATACCAATGTATATGTAGCGTTAGAGACAATGGCAGGAAAGGGAAGCGAGATTGGTCGTGACTTTGAGGAAATGGCCAGAATCTACGATGGCGTTGTTCATAATGACAAGCTTAGAATCTGTTTTGATACCTGCCATATCCATGATGCAGGATATGATATTGTCAATGATTTTGATGGGGTGATCGGGCAATTGGATCATTTTATCGGAAAAGATCAGATTGCAGTATTCCATGTAAATGACAGCAAGAATGTACGTGGAGCGAAAAAGGACCGTCATGAGAATATCGGATTTGGTTACATTGGATTCGATGCCCTAAACTACATTGTGCATCATAAGGATTTTGAAAATGTGCCAAAGATTTTAGAAACACCATATGTGGCTCTTCCAGATAGCAAGGATAAAACATTTGCGCCATATAAATATGAGATTGAAATGTTAAAGAACGGTGTCTTCGACCCTGCTCTGATCGAACGCATTCAGAGACAGGAGTAAGTTAAGGCTCTAGTAAAATTACGAATAAAAAACAAGTGAAAAAAGGGCAGCTCCTCGGTTTTTATCAGGCGGTGCCCTTTTTCAATTGATAGGAGACTACTTTGTTCCTAAAAAGAATAGATCGAATATGAAAATGGCAGGTGTATGCAATGACGGGGGCTGTTATCTGGTTACTGGTAATATTGGGATTGATTTTAGTTTTGATTTTTTTTATTTCGTGGAAGATGTCGAATGTGATGTTAAAACCAAGAGTTGGTACGACGGAGTATATTTATGAGGAAGAAGCCAAACGAGGACGGCTAGATGAGACATTTTTCGAGCATGTGGAGAAGACGTCTGTCCAGATAAAATCCCGTTATGGGTATTTATTAGATGGGCTTGTTTTAGAAAATGAATTGACAAAGCGAATACATAACAGCCAGAAGGTGGCGGTGATCTGCCATGGATATACAGCCGGGAAATATGCTTCCTTTGTATATGCGCAGATGTATATGGAACTGGGTTTTTCAGTAGTGGTATATGATCACAGGAACCATGGGGACAGCGGTAAGGCATTTACAACAATGGGATATTATG
>CALZIE010000247.1 GCA_945787565.1 uncultured Lachnospiraceae bacterium | reverse complement strand
TAGCGCTACAATCGACAAGATAAAATACCAATACTATAAAAGAAATACAAAACTCAACCCATAATACTAATGAAAGATAATCATTTAAAACTAATTATTTTAAAAAGATAGTTAAAAAAAGCTATAAGAAACCGGCCCCAAAGTAATTTTACTTTCCAGCCGGTTTCTTATAGCTTTTATTTTATATTACGATTCAAATGCGATTTAGCGTTTGCCTTAGAACGGATGGTCTTACGTCCAGAATTCTGGCTCTTTTTGCCTCTTGTGCTCTGGCGTTCTGCACTCTGACCTCTTCCTTCATTTTTGCCTGCAGACTTGCCACCTCTGCCGTTATTGGAAGTTTTAGCACCTTTTCCTTTTCTTGCATCTCTTCCTGCTTCCGGACGTTTTGGATTATTCGGTGTGCCGAAACGATCCTTGTCCTTATAAGCTGGGCGGATTAGGCAGTGTTTGTCAAATCCAATTAGATCAGTACGGTTCGCAGTAGTAAGCGCTTCGATTACCAGATCATAGTTCTTCGGATTACGATACTGGATTAATGCACGCTGCATTGCTTTCTCATGCGGATTCTTTGGAACATATACTTTCTTCATTGTTCTTGGATCTAACTCTGTATAATACATACAGGTAGAAAGGGTACTTGGGGTCGGATAGAAATCCTGTACCTGTTCTGGCATATAGCCTAAATCACGAAGATATTCTGCTAATTCAATCGCTTCTTTTAATGTGGATCCTGGATGGGATGACATTAAATATGGAACAACGAACTGTTTCATGCCAAGCTCTGCATTAGTCTGCTTATACTTCTTGATGAACTTCTGATATACATCATTGGTTGGCTTGCCCATCAGGTTTAATACTTTATCTGAAATATGCTCTGGCGCAACCTTAAGCTGTCCACTTACATGGTTTTTACAAAGCTCCTTCATAAAGGTATCATCTGGATCATTGATCAGGTAGTCAAAACGAATACCGGAACGAATAAATACTTTCTTTACCTTTGGAAGCTCTCTTAACTTCTTTAATAAGCTTAAATAATCTTTGTGCTCGATCTTTAAGTTCTTACATGGAGTTGGGAACAGACACTGCTTGTTCATACACACACCATGAGTCAGCTGCTTTTCACAAGAAGTATGTCTAAAGTTAGCAGTCGGTCCGCCAACATCGTTGATATATCCTTTGAAGTCAGGTTCCCAAGTTAAGATTTTCGCTTCTTCAATAATAGACTCATGACTTCTTGTCTGAATAATTCGTCCCTGATGGAACGTTAACGCACAGAAGTTACATCCGCCAAAGCATCCACGATTGCTTGTCAAACTGAATTTTAACTCTTCAATGGCAGGAATTCCGCCTGCTTCTTTATAGCATGGATGATAATCACGCATATATGGAAGTGCATATACTCGGTCCATCTCAGACTGTGTTAATGGCTTAGCTGGGGGATTCTGTACTACGTACTCATTGTCTTTATATTTTTCCACTAATACTTTTGCAGTAAATGGATCCGTATTCACATACTGGGTATAGAAACTCTTTGCAAATACTTCCTTGCTTGCAAGAATCTCATCAAAAGATGGAAGCATGATTGCATCGTAAACAGAATCTAAGGACTTTGCCTTATAAACCGTTCCAGCAACGAATGTGATATCCTTTACATCAATTCCGCTGTCTAATGCATCTGCAAGCTCTACGATGGAACGCTCACCCATGCCATAAGAAATGATATCCGCCTGAGCATCTAATAAAATGGAACGTTTTACTTTATCACTCCAGTAATCATAATGTGCCATACGGCGAAGGGATGCTTCGATTCCTCCGATGATGATCGGTGCGTGGTGATATTTCTTACGAATCATATTACAATATACGATTGTAGCACGGTCCGGACGCTTCCCGATCTCACCGCCAGGGGTATAGGCATCCATCTTTCTGCGCTTCTTCGCAACGGTATAATGATTTACCATTGTATCCATATTACCGCCACTTACTAAGAACCCAAGTCTTGGAGTTCCAAGCGCCATAATGCTCTTTTCATCTTTCCAATCCGGCTGGGAAATGATTCCCACCTTGTAACCATGGCTTTCTAATACTCTGCTTATGATTGCCGGCCCAAAGGATGGGTGATCTACGTATGCATCACCGATGACGTACACGAAATCACACTGATCCCAGCCGCGTTTTTCCATATCTTCTTTATTAATAGGCAAATAATCTTTTACCATTGTATTTCTCCAATCTCAAAACACACGTTCTGTCTGCTGATTTGTCACCAAACAACTATACCATGAATCCAGATTCGTTTCAAGATAAAAGAATTACCTGCCCTTCTAACTAGCTTTAAAGATTGCCTTCGCTTTCTACATTTCCCCTTCAGCTGCCAGTTTCACTGCCTCATCGATTACTCTCTGCTGTACATCTGATGGTGCTTGTTCATATCTTGAGAATTCATAGGAATATTCTCCGATGCCGCCTGTCATGGAGCGAAGGTCGGTTGCATATCCAACCACTTCTGACATAGGAAGATCTGCAACAATCTCCTGTTTTCCTCCTGCAAGTGGATTCATGCCTAAGACCCTGCCCCTTCTCTTATTTAAGTCGCCCATAATATCACCAGTAAACTTATCTGGAACCACTACACTGAAGTTCACAATTGGTTCAAGAAGTACTGGGGAAGCATCCATAACACCCTGTTTGAATGCCTGAATCGTCGCCATCTTAAATGCCATTTCTGAAGAGTCAACTGGATGATAGGAACCGTCTACCAGCGTAGCTTTTAAGCCAACTACCGGATATCCAGCTAATGGTCCATGTAACACGCTTTCTTGTATTCCTTTCTCTACTGCTGGGAAATAGTTCTTCGGAACCGCTCCGCCGAATATCTTCTCTTCAAATATATATGGTGTATCCATATCTCCTGATGGCTCGAATTCCATATGAACATCACCAAACTGTCCATGTCCACCTGACTGCTTCTTATATCTGCCCTGAACTTTTACTTTCTTGCGTATTGTCTCACGGAATGGCACTCTTGGACGTTTTAATTCAATCTCAACCTTATAGCGAGTTAATAGCTTGCTTACTGTCACTTCTAGCTGCTGTTCACCAATTCCATATAGCAATGCCTGATGGTTCTCTTTATCATTTACCTGGCGAAGCGTCAGATCCTCTTCCATCAGTTTGGCTAATGCCTGAGATACCTTGTCATCATCGCCCTTTGCCTTCGTTGTATAACGCATATAAGCATATGGAACAGAGATATTCGGTCTGTCATATACAATCGGACAAGCCTTTGTAGACAGCGTATCTCCAGTAGCAGTATTCGATAACTTTCCTATTGCTCCGATATCGCCAGCATACAGCTCTTTCACTTCAATCTGTTCTTTTCCTCGCAACACATATAATCTGGATAACTTCTCCTCGGTATCTTTATCTGCATTATAGACCGTAGAATCGGCTTTTAATACACCAGAGCATACCTTAATCAAAGAAAACTTTCCGATAAATGGATCTGCAATTGTCTTAAATACCTTCGCACTAACTGCTTTATTCTCATCATAATTTCCTTCAAATGCTTCCCCGGTCTTAACATTCTTTCCGACGGCTTCCTTCTTCTCTGGAGATGGAAAGTATTTTTCAATCGCCTGTAACAGCATATTCGATCCCTGTGCATTTAGTCCGGATCCCATTAAAACTGGTACGATGCTTCCATCATTTACAGAATCTCTTAATGCTGTAGAAATCTCCTCTTTCGTAAACTCTTCTCCTTCAAAGTATTTTTCCATCAGTTCTTCACTG
>CALZIE010000246.1 GCA_945787565.1 uncultured Lachnospiraceae bacterium | reverse complement strand
TTACTTACTATGCAAGTAATTGAAAAATTTCTTAATTAGTAATATTTGACACACATATCTCTATGAGCTATATATTAGGAGTATACTCTCTCATTATACCAAAGTCAATGTGACATTAGTTATTATTACCATATCTACTTGATAAAACGCTCATACTATCGGCATTTTGCACCATAAATACATTAATATTTATTGATTAGAAATTCTCTTAAAATATTGCATCAATTTTAGTCATATTCTGTATCATATCTAATATCTCCTGCTTATACTGCAGAACTCTCATCCACTGCTCTTTTGAATACTCTACGATGGTAACCGGTGTATCGAAACACTCCACCAATCTTTCCGGATCAGGTAAACCTCCGGGATCTTTATTCTTCATGATCTTCTGAATACAGGATCGATACTTCTCTAAGATTACAGCGTCTTCTCTTGAGTGAACCAGTTCATCTTCCACATTTTTGTAAAACATACGAAATCCTCCGTTTCTGATTAGTTTTCCAGTTTTCCATTCATAACATTTTGTTTCCCTACATTGTTTTCACTGTTTTCTGTTTTATTTGACTGTTGTAACCACCAGCCCAACGATTCCAATCAAAAGAATCACTCCTCCGGCAGCCAACATACTCTGAAAAACAAGTGCCGGCATGATTATTTCTCCCGTATCGGTTCTGAAGTTACTAAGAAAAAGCACTATGATTCCCAGAATTGATAGAACGATACATTTTTTTGAAAGCTTCCTATAATCATGGAAACTATGATTCTTCCCCGTCTTCACTGAAAAATCCCTTCCTTATATAAGAGGCATTTCTTTTTGCCCCATGTTTTTCGATCACTTTTTCTCTACATAACTCCCCTAACTGGGCTTCCACTGTTGTAGTGCTTACGTCCTGCAAAATCTGCTGAATATCGGTCTTGGTAATCAGGATACTGCTGCCGGCGACAACATTTTCTATACGCTTCTTTTTTGTAAGTCTATCATTCCTGCCTCTTTCTATTCTCTCATATACAGCAGTGATGCACTCGAGAAGATTATGTAGAAAAACTTCAGAAAACTCCCATTCTCCAACTAAATTAGCCATCGAAAAAATGTGCCCAATTTTTTCCCGTTCTATTTGTGCGTATTTCCCTGTTTCTATCCCATGTTCCAAAAGAAGATTCCAGGAAAGCAGCTCACCCATCATCTCATTTCCTTTTTGAAACGGCGAAAGGCGTCCAAAGTCATAAAGTATAATAGAAATCAAGAAAAGTCCGTGAATATCAGGATCCTTGAAAGCTTTATGATAACCATCAATCATGCCCATAAACTCTTCCAGAGCTTTTTCTGATAAAAAGCAACTCTCATTCTTCTCCTGGTCCCCGGTCAGGATTCCATACAACTGACAGATATCATCAAGAAAAAATCCGGCTTTTCCTTCTAAAACAGTATTCATGGCTCTTACGTATCCGGGATATCCTGCCAAACTTAATCGTCTGGCATACATTCTCTTTCGGGTGACCAGTTCCGACGCATGCTGCAGATCACAAAAAAGCTGTTCGTTTTCTTTCTTATAACTCTCAATACGTATACTCTTTGCTTCTATCTGACTGATAACAGAAACAAGTTTCATTGGAACCTTACTGTTCTTCAGATTTATATAATCATACTCCATGATACTCACCGCCTTTATTGCATATAATTTTATGATATAAATATGCAAAAGTAAAGTATATTTACATTTTTATTGCATACTTCTTTATATCTATATATGCAAAAAATTGAGAGGCACAATCGCTGTGCCCCTCAACCAGAAATTTAGAATCAGAATATGGTACTGCCATCATATTTGGGTACTGCCTTACATTCTTCCTCCGTTGCATACCGAAGATTCAAAATATGCATCATATCTGCTTCATACCAGGTACCTTGCTCCTTATCAAACATACAAATGGAAACAAAAGAATCCGAATCATCTCCCCGGCTGCAATACACATGCCGGTAATCCCTTCTTCGGTCAAGATCGTAAAATACTTCTCCCTGGAAAGTCCCGACTTCACCCGGATCACATACAACTTGGTCCCCAATTTTAAACGGTATCGGTACATATGTATAATAATCCTGCAAATCCCTTTGCGAAATGTCTTCCCAATTCTCTATTTGCGGAAGCAAGATCAGATATAACTCCAGCTCATTGTCATAATGAAAGCTTTTCCACTCACAACTTGGCAACTCTCCACAGTTTAATGGAATCCTCTCAATTCTTCCGTAAGTCACAACATCTTTTAAATCTTCATCATCTAGGTATTCCTGTTTCTCCTGCTTAAGGTACGCATACGCTCTTTCGTAGTCCGTAAAGTAACGGTAACTATCAAAATAGCTGCCTAAAAATCCTTTTTCAAATAGCTTTGCAGCATAAATCACATCACCGGTAGTGCCAAGGCTGTTGATTGCTTCTTCCCAGGAAAAAACGGTTCTATCAATCAGATCTTTAAGCATGAACGTTTTCTTTGGACAATCATTGGATTTACAATCAGACCGATTGCAATACATCTGGTCTTTGCAGATACTTCTAAGATACTTTAGCGCTTCTATCTTTTCTTTTACCGGACGGTAACTTTTGCTGATCAGCGCTGCCTGCTCCCCCAGTGTAAACATATCCTCACTGAGAGTAGCCTTAAGAGCCGGTGAATCTATAAAATCAATAAAATTGTATTTATATGACATATCATCTACTCCTTTGCATATAATTTACTGTCTTCTTTTATGAAACATACCATTTAGAAGTGACATAAAATGTCTTTGAATTCATTTAATTTTGAGAATTACAACGTTTAAATAGGTCGTGAAATAATAAGTGTGAAATAATAAGTGGAATAATGTATGATCAAAAATGTTTTCTTTTTCGTGCATTATATTGATATTTTCGTGCATTTGACATATAATTAACTTAACTTGATAGGGAGGTATACAATTATGGCAAAATCAACCACATGCAATATCAGTATCCGTATGGATAGTAATCTTAAAGCTGCCGCAGAGGCTCTTTATGAAGAACTCGGTATGAATCTAAGCACTGCATTTAATATTTTTGTTCGTCAATCATTACGTGAAAGAGGCATCCCTTTTAGAATTACAGAAGGATCACCTAGCAGAGAAACCGTCCAAGCTATGCTTGAGGCAGAAAGGATTGCAAAAGATCCTACAGTCAAAGGATACCATGATGTAGACGAACTGTTTGCAGATCTTGACTCATGACAAAATACGAAATCAAAAATACTACCCAATTCAAAAAGGACTACAAACTGGCCAAACGACGTGGCTTAAATCTCGAACTTTTAAAAACAGTGATTAAAAAATTAGCAAATGGAGAAACCCTAGAGGCCAAATACAAAGATCACCCACTCTCAGGCGATTGGATCGGTTATCGCGAATGCCACATTCAGCCGGATTGGCTTCTTATCTATCGTTATGATGATAATGTATTAATTTTGACTCTAACACGCACAGGCACCCATAGTGACCTATTTAATCTGCAAAGCTTGGGACAACGTAACCTTCCTGTTACATTGTCCTGAGCTTTTCTTTATCAAAGCAAGGATTATGCAAGGCTCTCCTCTTCTATTTCTTTTAGCTTTGCTTTGGACTCCCTACAATCAGGATAGTATCTATCCATGAAACCGTAGAACTTCTTGTTGTGCGCTTCTTCTAACAAATAGACCAGCTCATGAACTACCACCGACTCTTTATATTCTTCTGAGAAAGTCCACAGCTACAAAGTCATTGAAATATTATGGGTCTTGCAGCTACACCTTTCCCACTGT
>CALZIE010000245.1 GCA_945787565.1 uncultured Lachnospiraceae bacterium | reverse complement strand
ATTTTATAAGGTTTTATATTTTATAATAATATTTTATAAAGTTTTGGCAACGGTCGGACATATGAAAGATACGAAAATCGGACATTTGATTAAAATGCTGTGGGATAAGCTGATGACGAGAGAGATGATTACATACGTGATCTCGGGAGTTCTGACAACCATCGTGAACTTCGTGGCTTATGATTTAACCTGTAATCGGATGGGAATACCAAATCTGATTGCCAACACAATTGCATGGGTGGTAGCAGTACTGTTTGCCTATGTAGTCAATAACTTCTGGGTGTTCCGGGACAAGAGTCATAGTTTCCGGAGTGAGATTGTGAAAATGGCCAAGTTCTTCGGAGCAAGACTGGCTTCTTTTTTTGTGGAACAGGCAGGTATGTTTATTTTTATTGATATCCTGCATTTCAACAATTTGCTTGTCAAGGCAGTGTTAGCAGTGTTTGTAATTGTTATCAATTATGTGTTAAGCAAGTTGTATATCTTTAACAAACAGGACAACTAAGCAGGACAGAAGAGAAACTTCGGACCGGATTCGTTTAGATCACGAAGGAAAGGTACAGAATAGATAGAGAAATGTAAACTGGAGGAAATAGAATGGAAAAAGCAATCGTTACATTAAGAAAAGGCGAAGGCAGAACTTTAAAGTCTGGCGGTCTTTGGGTATATGATAATGAAATCGATAAGATAGAAGGGGATTTTGAAAATGGCGGTTTAGTGGAAGTACATGACTTCGACGGCTATGTAATGGGAACCGGCTTTATCAATACCAATTCTAAGATTCGCATCCGTATGATGTCACGTGTCAAAGGACAGGAAATCGATGATGAATTTATTACAATGCGTGTCAGAGAGGCATGGGAATACCGTAAGAAGACAGTAGATACAAGCAGCTGTCGTATTATCTTCGGGGAAGCGGATTTCCTTCCAGGCCTTGTAATTGATAAATTCTCTGATGTATTAGTGGTACAGTCCTTAGCACTTGGTATCGACCGTTTTAAAGTGCAGATTGTAGAGACACTAAAGAACATCTTAAAAGAAGATGGAATTGAAATCCGTGGTGTTTATGAACGAAGCGATGCAAAAGTACGTCTTCAGGAAGGCATGGAACGAATCAAAGGCTTTATCGGAGAACCATTTGATACAAAAGTACAGATCATTGAAAATGGCGTAAAGTATATTGTTGACGTGGAAGACGGACAGAAGACCGGTTTCTTCTTAGATCAGAAGTACAACCGTCTTGCAATCCAGAGAATCTGTAAGGGCGCGAAAGTATTAGACTGCTTTACACATACCGGTTCCTTCGCATTAAATGCAGGTATCGGCGGAGCAGCAAGCGTTACTGGTGTAGATGCTTCCGAACTTGGTGTTGCACAGGCAACAGAAAACGCCGCATTAAACGGCTTAGATAAGACCGTTAAGTTTATCTGTGAAGATGTATTTGAACTTCTTCCTAAATTAGAAGAAGCAGGAGAAAAATTTGATGTTATCATCTTAGATCCTCCTGCATTTACAAAGTCCAGAAATTCTGTAAAGAATGCGATCAAGGGATATCGTGAGATCAACCTTCGCGCCATGAAGTTAATTAAGGACGGCGGTTACCTTGCAACTTGTTCCTGTTCTCATTTCATGACACCGGAATTATTTACAGAAACAGTAGGACAGGCAGCACGTAATGTTCATAGAAGACTTCGTCAGGTAGAATACCGTACACAGGCACCAGATCATCCAATCCTTTGGGCAGCGGATGAATCCTATTATTTAAAATTCTATATCTTCCAGGTTACTCAGGAAAAGTAGGACTGAAAAAGCTTTGAAAGTTATACAAAGAGCCCTTGCCTCATCAGCGAAGTCATACACGAAGGTGAGAATGATGATGCAAAAGTTCCATAGTGCCCACCTGAAAAAGAACAGGCAATTATGGAAGCATTGAGACATTTGGGATTGATAAAATAGCATATGTTTACAGTTGGTTAAACTGTGATAGACTTTACGTCAGAAGGCACTGATATTCTCTAGTTCATTGAAAAAGAGAATATCGGTGCCTTTTGTAATGCCTTCCAATCATAGCTGTGGGCTCCGAATGTCAACCTATGAGAATAATTAATATCATATTAACAATTGATAGCTAATAGTAAATAATAAGAATAAAAAGCAATAAGGTAATAATTGCCAGTGGGTCTGTGACTTGGTATTATTATATTGAAAGAAATTATTTGAGATTTATGATTTATACGTAGTAGTGTTACGTCAATTTAGTCTGAAATTATTATTGATGCTAGCTTGGAGGTGATGTGAGGTGGCTTATATACTGCTTATTGAAGATGATGCAAATGTAAATCGTGGGATAACATTTTCACTTGAGAAGTCGGGACATAAAGTGTTTTCAGGTAGTACGATTAAAGATGCGAAAAATATGGTAACTTTGAATAGAATAGAATTAGTAATATGTGATATTAATCTGCCAGACGGAAATGGTTTGGAGTTTATTAAATGGATGCGTCAGCAATATAAAACATATATTATTTGTTTAACTGCATTCGATCAAGAAATCGATCAAGTAATGGGATATGAAGCAGGAGCAGACGACTATGTTACCAAACCTTTTAGTTTATCTATATTGCTACTTAAAATAGATGCATATTTGAAACGTAATGAGAGTACGAAAGAACAAAATACGAGTTTTTCAGGCGATATTCAAATTCTATGGGATGAGATGAAAGTTATGGTAAATGCTAATGAGGTTACATTGACGAAAAATGAATGGAAAATGCTCTCATTATTTTTAAAGCATCCGAAGCAGGTTCTATCCAAAAAGCAAATTTTAGAGAACGTATTTGACATAGATGGTGACTTTGTGGACGATAATACAGTTGCGGTTAATATTCGGAGACTTCGTGAGAAAATAGAGAAAGATCCTGCTAACCCTGAATATTTAAAAAACATTCGTGGATTAGGTTATGTATGGAATCAGGAAGTGAGCTAATCAGATGAAAAGAATGATGGCAAAGAATAGATATAACGTACAGATGTTATTGATTATAGTGGTCATTTATCTAGGTATCAATGGAATAACCAGTTGGTTTTATTACCAGAATTATTGTGATTCTATTGATGTGATTGCACAGCTGATTGTAGATGATGGACGAAGTCAGGTAGATATTGCCACAGATATTTTGAAAGACTTTTCCATGCAGTCTGTCGCACAAGGAAAACAGATTTTGAAAAGTTATGGATATAGGAAGGTGGAGAGAATGCTCTATTTCACCGATTTTTAATGGAATGCTTTGTGACAGCAATAGGTACACTTATTTTGTATGTTTTAGCGATATTAGGTATGTTAAGATGGAAAAAGTCAGTAGTTCAGGAGTATAATAACAAGATCATACAGATTGAAAATGTGATAACAAATTTTCGTGAAAATAGCTTTGAAGCTGTCTTGGAACTGGATAACCAAGATGAACAAGAAAGAATAAAATACCAGCTAGAAGCATTGGGAAATTATCTAAAATTATTAAAGGAAGAAGCAAGATTCGAGAAAGAGGGAACGAAAGAATTGGTTTCTGATATTTCGCATCAGTTAAAGACTCCAGTTGCAGCATTAGATGCATGCTTTACTGTTTTACTTTCCGAGAATCTTAGCAAGGAAGAGCAAAGGGAATTTCAAATAAGATGTAGAAATGCATTGGATGGACTTGAAACATTATTACAGTCATTATTGCAGATTTCTAAAATGGAGGCAAGTTTAATACAGATTGAAAAGAAGAATAATGCAATAAAATATAGCCCCCAAGGAACAGAAATTATGATTTGCATGCAAA
>CALZIE010000244.1 GCA_945787565.1 uncultured Lachnospiraceae bacterium | reverse complement strand
AGACAATTGCAGATACCGTGGAAGGCGTGGGGCATTTTGAACCGCTTCGTCATTATGCGGAAGTGCATTTGATTTTAGAACCATTAGAACCGGGAAGCGGTCTTGTCTTTGATACAAACTGCAGTGAAGATGTATTAGACCGAAACTGGCAACGCCTGATTCTGACTCATTTAGAAGAGCGGGAGCATAAAGGCGTGTTAATCGGTGCGCCGATTACGGATATGCGGATTACGCTAGCAGCAGGAAGAGCCCATTTAAAGCATACGGAAGGCGGCGATTTCAGACAGGCAACCTATCGTGCGGTGCGACAGGGATTAAAACAGGCAAAGTCCGTTTTATTAGAGCCTTATTATGAATTTATCTTAGAAGTACCGGAGCAGTCTTTAGGACGAGCTATGATGGATATGGATAAGATGAGTGGCACCTGCAAGTTAGAGGAAACAAAAGACGGAATGGCCATCTTAACCGGAAGTGCGCCCGTATCCACAATGCAGGATTATCAGAAAGAGGTAATTGCCTATACGAAAGGTCATGGTAAATTAAGCTGTACCTTTAAAGGATACGGACCATGCCATAATGAACAGGAAGTAGTGGAAGCTGCCGGATATGATTCGGAACGGGATTTGGATAATCCGACTGGTTCGGTATTCTGTTCTCATGGGGCAGGGTTTAGTGTAAGCTGGGATGAGGTCAAACATCACATGCATTTAGAAAGCGTGCTTGGAAAGAAATCAGGTCAGGTCAGAATAAAAGAAGAAGAGGGATTTCGGGAAAGAGAGGAAGAATGGATCGGAACAGATGAAGTCGATCGAATCTTAAACCGTACGTTCTATGCAAACCGCAAGGAAGAAGTAAGAAATCCATATAAAAGAAGCCGGGTAAAACGCTGGGAACAGTCCAATGCACCAGTTACAAGGACATACCGGGCAGTAGAACCGGAGGAGGAATATCTTCTTGTGGATGGCTACAATGTCATTTTCGCAAATGAAGAACTTCGCGAATTAGCGGAAATTAATATGGATTCCGCCAGCACCAAACTTATGGATTTGCTTTGCAATTATCAGGGCATCCGTAAATGCAGTGTCATTCTTGTATTCGATGCCTATAAGGTCAAAGGCCATCAGACGGAAGTCATGGATTATCATAATATCCATGTGGTGTATACAAAAGAAGCGGAGACAGCCGATCAGTATATCGAGAAGTTCGCACACCAAAACCGGGATAAGTATAAGATTACAGTTGGCACATCCGATGGCGTGGAGCAGATCATCATTATGGGAAAAGGATGCTTTTTACTTTCGGCTAGAGAGCTTTGGAAGGAAATGAAGCAGGCGAACCAGAAGAATCAGGAAGAATATGAGAGCAAACAGGTGAAAAATAAGAATTATCTGTTTGATTCGGTTTCTGAAGAAATGGCACAGCAGATTGAGGATATTCGCAAAGGAAGCGAGCAAGATAAGTAAGAGTAGACTTATTTTTGGTACTACAATCTTATTTGGATTGAGCATAAATGGTTATAAGAAGATAAATAATAAGACGCGAATTTAGAAAAAGAACGGGATTCTGTGTCACTAGGTCATACTTCGAATATTATAATTATGGGGAAGGTTTTATTCCTGGCTGGATGGAAAAAGACAGCGTCTATTCAGTGAGTAGCAATTAATAGAAAAAGCAGATTGCATACAAAGCAGTTTTTGTTCGGAGGATTGGTATGGGTAGCATCAAAGTAGCAGTTGACGCAGGACACGGGTATAATACCGCGGGAAAACGTTCGCCAGCATTTATAAAGACCGTTACACATACGTATGATGGAAAGAAAATTACGGTTCCAGCAGGAAGTCACTTCAGAGAACATGTGGCAAATGCAGGAGTCGCTAATTATTTGGCGGATTACTTAAATCGGCTTGGTTTTGATGTGTTAAGGACCGGATTTGATGATGATAATGGAACCAATGATACTACGGATATGTCAATTAACAAAAGGCAAAGTCTGATCCGTGGGTACGGATGCCAGTATTCCATGTCATGCCATTTTAATGCCTACACGGGGGAATGGAACAGCGCAAACGGAATTGAAGCTCTCTATGATGTATCAGAAAAGAGAGTGGGGGATAGTAAGGCGTTAGCAGTGGCAATTCAGAAAAGAATTCAGCCAGTGTATGGACAGAAAAACCGAGGAGCAAAGACCGCAAAAGGGTTAGGCATGTGTAATGCAACTGGAATGGGATGCGTGGCATCGGTTCTGATGGAATATGCATTTATGGACAACCGGTTTGAAGCAGAGAATTATTTCTGTAATCCGGAGTCCTGGTACCGTTATGCAGTGGCTACAGCAGAAGGGTTTGTTGACTATCTGACAGGTGGAAAACCGGAGAAAGAGCTGACGCAGGCTGAAGCAACGAAGAAAGAGCTGACGCAGGCTGAAGCAACGAAGAAACAGGCACTGTGGCTGCAGATTATGTTAAATAAGACGTTGGATGCAAAACTTGTGGTTGATGGCATCTGGGGAACTAAAACCAAAAAGGCTGTGCTTCAGCTTTACAAGAAGTATGACTTTGGAGAAGCTAACGGGAATACTGTTTCGCTTGCGGCTATTAAGAGACTGGCTAGGTAATGGAAAAAAATCGGGGCGAACGCGGGAGTGGAAGAAAGAGCCTGCGGCACCTGGACGAATATTGTTTCAGATGTTCGGACGCATGAGCGGACAAAAAGGGTACTGCTCTTTGCCTATCAGACAGGAAGACACTGTCTGCTATTCAAAGAGCAGTACCCTTTTTGTTCGTCATGAGCCGGACATCTTGAAACAATATTCGTCCAGGCGCCGCAGGCTCTTTCTTCCACTTCCACGTTAATCGATTGATTCTTGATTAAACTAGGCGGAAAAAACAAAAGCAAAAAGAAAAAGTAAAAAGTAAAACCGAAACAAGAAAAAAGATTAAAATAAAAGATAAAGCAAGGATGGAAGAGAGGAAAAATAGGTAAGAAGGTGGTGGAAAAGGAAAAATAGAGTTAAATGGATAAAAAAATGTGAAAATAAGTTCAATAATGGAAATAAATAGGGCAAAAATCAAAAAAAATTTAAAATTTACAAAAAAATTGTTGAATTGTATACATGTATATAGTATTATATATCAAAACATTACGGCAAGGAGAAAGAATATGGAGTTAATAGGACGTATATTATCATCTATGAACAATTTTTTGTATGAGAACATACTGATTGTGCTTTTAGTGGGCGTGGGGATTTTCTTTACGTTTGCTACTAAGTTTGTACAGATCAGAATGATACCAGAAGGTTTTCGCACATTGTTGGAAAAGAATGAGAGCAAGAAGAAAGGCAGTGTTTCTTCTTTTCAGGCACTTATGATTTCGACGGCTTCCCGTGTGGGGACTGGAAATATCGCTGGTGTGGCAACGGCGATTGCAGCTGGCGGCGCAGGCTCTATTTTCTGGATGTGGCTGCTTGGAATTATTGGGGGGGCATCTGCGTTTGTGGAAAGTACCCTGGCTCAGATTTATAAGGTGAAGGACGAGAAAGGATATCGAGGCGGCCCGGCTTATTATATGCAGAAGGCTCTTGGGGCAAGATGGCTGGGAATTATATTTTCTATCTTATTAATCATTTGTTTTGCATATGGATTTAATGCACTTCAGGCTTATAATATTAGTTCTGCATTTGGGTATTATGGCGGAAGTGATGAGGCAAAGAGAATAATCTCAATGGTAATAGGAATTGTACTGGCAGTACTGACCGCGTATACAATTTTTGGCGGAATGCATCGAATCGGTGTAATTACTTCAGTTCTTGTTCCAATTATGGCAGGG
>CALZIE010000243.1 GCA_945787565.1 uncultured Lachnospiraceae bacterium | reverse complement strand
TTCTATCGGATCAAATAGATACACATCATCATCCCTATCAAAATCAGAAGACTTTAATTTACTAGCATTCCTGATCTCATACGCCTCATCCTTCCATTGATAAAAAGCATAGACCTCTGACTTTTTACAGCGGTTGAAGGCTAGTCTTGCCTTTCCTCTTTCCAGTGCAGGCAAGACTTTATAGCTAAACAAATGCCAGCGGAACTGATTATAAAAAATCTGCTGCTTCTTTCCAGGCTCGATTCCTGATGCAAATAGCCTTCCCCACTTCCTAATTAAGGAATCCTTTTTACTAAGTGGCACAAACTCAATTCCTCTTTCCTTCATCTTTCGTCTCTTTTGCTGATACTCATAATCTGCAAGATGCCCTTCATATTCATTAATACTATCAATAATGTGATCAAGCAGATCATAACGGATTTTTTTCTCATTCTCATCCTCTAGCATTTCGATACGTTTCATCTCTGCTATTACTGGTTCAAAAATACGTTTCATATATACGCCCTCTTAAGTAGTGTTAAATCTCAGTCAATTTCCTTCTTTACTTCTCCACACCGGTCACTTCACTATTTTCATTCTTTATCAAGGTTTTCATTCTTTTTCTCTCTTCCCTTCAAACGAATTTGATTTTCTTTTCGTTTCTTACAATAGCATACGTAACAGCTTCCTACTGAATAAATATCCTGTTTTTATTTAAATCTGGGTTATTGCTTTTTGGCACCATCTAAACAAAATGCCAAACGCGTGGTCAAAATCATACGTACGATCTGGTTCCTCGGTATGAATCCGTATTCCATAACAGATGGTTTCTATTAAGTCCTTATCATAAGAAATGGTTTCTAAAAATTCTCTTGCAATCCGTTCCGATATTCTGCCATGAAGATCGAAATCTTCGTGGGTTACACATTCAATATAACCAATGTCATGAAGCAGACATGCAATAATCAGTGCTTCCTCACCTAAACCTTCCTTCTTTGCTATCATCTGACCAATCGCCGCCACACGTAAAGTATGTTCATAACGATATGTAAACTTACTATCCTTGCTTTCCGGCTTAAATTTTTCTTTGATAAAATCAAGCGTTGTCTGAATATTCTCAGTCATATGTTTGGTCGATAAGTTTTTTTAATTTTCCTTATCTTTCTCCTTCCTAGTTCTTGTCTTTAATATCCTTATTTTACCACTCATATATTCTGAGGTAAATTAGAAAATACCGCAAGAACCATGGTCCTTTTTATCACTTTGATAAGTATCTAATTTTCATTTTTCAGCTGTTTTTATACGCTTGTCGTTCTTCTGCCTTCTTTCCGATTCCCTTACTATAAAAAAAGGGCAGCCGCCCTTTTTTTAGTGCGGCTGCCCCGACAAAAGGATAACTCCTTACTGTACTTCGCTATATTTTGCCTGCTGCTCTTCAATTAAAGCAGTATCATCAAAATAATTAATCTTCATGGCATCTTTTACTTCTTTTAGAGTCTCGGCTGCCACTGCTCTTGCAGCAACACATCCTTCTCTTAACATCTGATAGATTTCTGGAATCTGCTGTTCTAATTCTTTTCTTCTTTCACGAATTGGTGCTAACTCTTCCTGCATAACTGCATTTAAGAACTTCTTCACCTTTACGTCACCAAGACCACCACGCATATAGTGCGCTTTTAATTCATCTAAATCCTTATAATCTGGTAAGTATTTTTCAAAATGTTCTGGTCTGGAGAATGCATCTAAGTAAGTAAATACGGTATTACCTTCTACCTTTCCTGGATCACTTACCTTAATGTGATCTGGATCCGTATACATACCCATAACTTTTTTACGAACTTCTTCTTCACTGTCGGATAAGTAGATACAGTTATTTAAGGACTTACTCATCTTAGCCTTTCCATCCGTTCCTGGAAGACGTAAACATGCTTCGTTTTCTGGAAGCAGAATCTGTGGCTCTACTAATGTCTCTCCATAGATACCGTTAAAACGGTTTACAATTTCCCTTGTCTGCTCTACCATTGGCATCTGATCTTCCCCTGCTGGTACTACTGTCGCTTTAAATGCTGTGATATCCGCTGCCTGGCTAACCGGATATGTTAAAAATCCTGCTGGAATGCTGGCTTCAAAGTCACGCATCTTAATCTCGCTCTTAACAGTAGGGTTTCTCTGTAGACGGGATACTGTTACTAAGTTTAAATAGAATGTAGTAAGTTCGCATAATTCCGGAACCTGAGACTGAATGAAAATAGTAGATTTCTTTGGATCCAGTCCGCATGCCATATAGTCAAGTGCAACTTCAAGCACATTCTGTCTTACTTTCTCTGGATTATCCGCATTATCAGTCAGTGCCTGTGCATCTGCGATCATAATATAGATTTTATCGAATTCCCCTGAGTTCTGTAACTCAACTCTTCTCTTTAAAGACCCTACGTAATGCCCAATATGCAATCTTCCGGTTGGTCTGTCGCCTGTTAGTATGATTTTTTCCATTCCTATTACCTCCAAGATTTTTTCTGTACGGTTTATGGTATGCCATTTTTTATAAAGATTAGGGTTTTGACACCCTAATATTAGAAAACAAAAAACTCCTATCCTTTATTTTACAAAGGATAAGAGTTGTAATCTTATTCATGCCACCATTGTAGTTTGCTCGCATACCAACATATGCTTCCATGATAACGGTTAGGAGTTCCGTCAACGCCTACTATCAGTTCGGGTTGCCCTCATGAGCCCATTCGAACAGTGTTCCAATCATACTACACTCTCACCATGTGTAATTCTCTGTAAATCTTCTGCACTGCCTACTCTTCTCAATCATCGGTTTGTGGTGCTATATTCACTTTTATATAACAAGAATAGTCAACTTTTTTCCATCTGTCAAGCACTTTATTCCTTTCTTCCATCCTTCGAATTAAAAGAGAGCGCTCCATTTACTTTATACATCAAACTTTCTTTTGCTCTTTTCTTTTGCTCTATTTTTTTACCTTCCATGCAGTTCAATTAAAAAGACCAATACATCCAATCATTCCAGATACCATCTTCCATGCGTACTCACCATTTATTGCACTTTTTCTTTTAAATATTGCTATTTTGAACATACTAGTTATGTACTTTACTAGACAAGGAGTTATTATCATGAAACAAGTGTTAAAGAAAATCTTACTTTCTCTCTTACTCGTAACTTTAATCGTCCCAGCGATGCCAATAAAGGCCTCTTCAGACGTTCCTTCCACCAAGTCCCAATGTGAGTTTCGCATGAAGGAGCAAAAACTCTGGATAGATCATGTGTCCTAGACCCGAGACTATATCGTTAGCGCAATTGCCTCCCTCAAAGATCAGAATGATGTATTGGAGCGCCTGTTGAAAAATCAAGATGACATTGGTAATTCCATAAAACCTTATTATGGAGAAGAAGCCGGAAACAAACTAAGCGCGCTTCTTAGAGAACACATCCAATTAGCAGAACAAGTGTTAGAAGCCGCAAAGACGAACAATAAATCTGACTTGGATAAATACAATAAGCTTTGGTATCAAAACGCAGATCAAATTGCTGCCTTTCTAAGCAATGCCAACCCTAATTTTTCAGAAAAGGAGCTAAAAGATATGCTCTATACACACCTGCAATTCGTTACTGACCAAGTTGTTGCAAGACTGAAAGGTGATTGGAAAGCAGACATTGAAGCATTTGACAAAGGGGAAGATCATATGATTCATTTTGCTAATATTCTTGCGGATGGCATTATCAAACAATTCCCTGAAAAATTCTGAATTCATTTTTTAATAATAAATTCTAATAAAATCCCATGAACAAAGTGGCTTCGCCACTCTAGGCTCCGCACATCTTTCTTTCTCAGGGC
>CALZIE010000242.1 GCA_945787565.1 uncultured Lachnospiraceae bacterium | reverse complement strand
GCTGCTTGCTGAGGATCTAAACTAATATCTGTAGGTCTTATTGCTTCATGGGCATCTTGGTCTCCACTAAATCCTTTAATATCATTTGCAAGACTAGTACAGGAGATATCAGCTTTAGAAAAATAAAGCTGGATCTCATTAAAGAAATCTGCAATCGGGCTACCGTTTAGCGCCATATTAACCTTTGTATCCGGTAACATTGGCTGTTCAAAATGTCCTTTTGGGGTATCAAGCCATACGCTTACTTCTGCCTCTGTCTTCTCTAACACCTTAGCCGCCTGTTCATTGGAAATGCTTCCTGCTGGATGAAGTGCCGATGCAACCGTTACCTTTCCATCTTCCACACTTACTTCCATCTTAACATAAGCAGATGCATGCTGTGGTGTCTGTACAAGATGAGTACCACATAGATTCTCGCCTGCTATCGACATATGTTGATGTCCAGTGCAAAGAATATCAATCGGAAGGTCACGACAGATTTCATATGCAATATTCTCTCTCGAATCGGTTAACACTTCTTTTGTCAGTGCCTCTTTTACATCCTGTACGAAAAACTCATCTAAGTTTTCTTTCTTTTCCCAGATTCTGACGTAATCCGTACATACACCAATCAATCCGACCTTTAGGCCATTTTCCATTACTTTCACTGCGCTTTTTTGAATGCCACATTCCTCTTTTTTATCCTGAATATTAGCACAAAGACAGGTTGCATGAAGATGATTTAAATAGGACTTTAAATACTCTTTTCCATAGTTCAGATCGTGATTTCCAAGCGTCACATAATCATATCCAGCTAAATTCATCACATCAGCAAAAATGGAAGCATCCTTAACTTCATTCTGCACATAGGTGGAGAATGGGGATCCCTGAATGGTATCCCCACCATCTAAGATCAGAGTATTTCCGTCTTTTTCAAAACCCATCATGCAGTTTACAAGGCCAGTATCTTTGTATTCCCCAGTCGCATAATCGATTGGAGAGAAATATCCATGCATATCCGATGTGAAATAAATCTTCAGTGTCTTTTTCATTGTTTAGCCCCTTACGAGTTTTGTTCTGATTTTAGTTGAGAAATATTCTACTACTAATACTAAAATGATCAGACCTAATAATAATGCTCCTACGTCATTCCAGCGATAAGAGTTCATTGCGAAGATCAATGGCGCACCGATACCGCCGGCACCTACTAAACCAAGGACAGTCGCATCTTTTAAGTTGATATCAAATCGATAGATTGCAGTGGACATAAAGCTTGCAAACAACTGTGGAAGGATACCGTAACGGATTTTCTGGAATCCGGTGCATCCGGCCGCATCCATGGAATCTAAGATGCTGATATCTAAGTTTTCAATGGCCTCAATATACATCTTGCTGATCATACCGATGGAACAGATGCTCATAGTCAGAAGACCTGCAAATGCACCAGGACCTGTCACACGGATAACCATCAAGCCATAGATAAAAGCCGGAATGGTACGGATCAGCATGATTAATGTGCTTCCAATCCATGCAATTGGCTTCGGCATGATTTTGGAAGAAGCGATAAAGGAAATTGGAATCGAAAGCACTGCCCCGATAATTGTACCAAGAAGCGCGATACAGACTGTCTCTAATAACAGATATGCCACGCCTCCTGTTGATAAATTGAATAAAATATCCGTACTTGGACTTGTAATACCCTTTAAGATATTTCCAGCAAGCTTCGTACCATTTGCAGACATCCCCTTATATTCAACGCTTGTAGAGGACCAGATTAAGATGATTGCCACTACTACAACGGTAAGCAGACGTTTGATCCATGCTCTCGGCTGCTGATTTAATTTTTCATTGATTCTGTCGTTCATCTTCTGCCTCCTACACTAACTTCTTTCTGAAATAACGGCTGATATTTTCAAGAATAAATACTGCACAGAATAACATAAAGAGGATGGTTCCTACTTTTTCGTATTCCCTCCAGCCGATTTTCTCCTGAAGAATAAGACCAATACCACCGGCACCTACATAACCTAAGATTGCCGCATGACGTAAGTTCATTTCCAGGCAGTAAAGGCAAGTAGAAAGATAATAAGGAACGATCTGTGGGAAGATAGCTGCTAAAAACGCTCTTGGTTTGCTGCCGCCTAACGCTTCTACCGCTTCATATGCACCCATATCTACTGTTTCAATATTTTCATATATCATCTTTGCCACAATACCAAATGTAAAGATAGAGATTGCCACTGTACCTGCAAATGTTCCAAGATCAAAAATGAACGTTGCAATCAGGGCGATTACTAATGTTGGAAGCGTACGCACAATACTTAAAATAAAGCGAATGACAGAAATCACAGCTTTATTATGCACAATATTGGATGATGCGATTACGGCAACTGGAAGTCCGAATGCACATCCGATAAAAGTACCCATAACAGACATCTTGATCGTATCTAACAATGGCTGCCATACTTTATCCCAATAGCTGAAATCTGGTGTGAAAATTTTCTTTAAAATATCAAAGAACTTACTTCCATTTTCTACGAGCGTAGTAATGTTAAAGCCAGTAATCTTGGCAGACCCTACTATTGCAACAAGAAGGATAAGCAGAATTAAAGGAAATCTAGATGCTTTCTTTGTAACCGAGTGGCCATTTTCTAATGTTATTGTCTTTGGTTTGAATATCTTATCATATAAACTAGCCATGTATGCCTCCCGTGCGATTATGCATTCTTTCCGTAGATTTCATCTAGAATTTCCTGTGTCACTTCACTTGACGGACCATCATATACCACTTCACCGGCTCTGATACCGATGATACGATCTGCGTAGTTTAACGCTAAATCTACATGATGGATATTGATTAAGATGGAAATATTCATTTCCTTATTAATACGTTTGAAATCGTCCATAACCTGTGTTGCAGTTACTGGATCAAGCGCTGCTACCGGTTCATCGGCAAGCATAATTTTTGGATTCTGCGCTAATGTTCTTGCAAGCGCTACACGCTGCTGCTGTCCACCAGATAACTGGTCACATCTCATGTATGCTTTATCTAAAATGCCTACTTTATCTAGTGCTTCTAAAGCTGCTAGCTTGTCTTCTTTTGTGAATGCTCCAAAGAACACTCTCCAGAATGGCATGTCTGGTACCATTGCTGTCAGAACATTCTTAATTACACTTGCTCTTGTCACAAGGTTAAATGACTGGAAGATCATGCCTACGTTCCGGCGGAACTTTCTTAATTCCTTGCCTTTGAGGCTACTTACGTTAACACCATCTACAAGTAACTCACCATCTGTTACTTCATGCATGCGGTTGATGGAACGGATTAACGTTGATTTACCGGCACCGGATAAACCGATGATTCCAACGAACTCGCCCTGTTCAATTGTCAGGTTGATTTTGTTTAAGCCTCTTGTTCCATTAGGGTATACTTTGCTGACATTCTTAAATTCGATCATGAAGAAGAATCCTCCAAATATTGTTGTTGTTTGTTTAAAAGAATCGGGGTTAAAAAAAAGGGGAGATTAAAACTTTCTTAATCTCCCCCTCGTATCAACTTTACTTTAATGCAAATTAATGAAAACTATGAACTAGTTGTCAAGGGATTTCAGTAATTCCTGAGCTGCTTTTGTTCCTTCGTAGTCAGATGGAGAAGCAATCTGGTATCCTTCATGGCTGTAGATAGAAATTACTTCTTTTCCTTCTTCTGTCTGTGCGATGTTCATCATTGCCTGCTGGAAAGCTGCAATAAAATCATCGTCTACATTCTTAGAAGAGTTGCTTGTGATGATACAGTCATTGTAAATGTTTTCTGTAACAGCGATTACGTTTGTTTCTTCATAGATAGAAGCACTTCTTCCCATTTCATT
>CALZIE010000241.1 GCA_945787565.1 uncultured Lachnospiraceae bacterium | reverse complement strand
TATGGAACGCAAGGATAGAAGATGTATTTCACGCCTTCATTTAACAGCCACATAACGTGACCATGGGCTAATTTGGCTGGGTAGCACTCGGATTCACTTGGAATGGATTCAATACCAAGTTCGTAAATCTTACGGCTTGACTGTGGAGATACCACAACACGGTAGCCAAGCTTTGTAAAGAACGTATGCCAGAATGGGAAGTTCTCATACATGTTAAGTACACGTGGAATGCCGACTGTACCACGTTTTGCATCCTGTTCGGAAAGGGACTCATAAGAGAATAATCGATTTAACTTATATTCAAATAAGTTTGGAATATTATCTTTGTTTTTTGCCTTACCGATACCACGTTCACAACGATTTCCGGAGATGAACTTTCTTCCGCCTGTAAAATGGTTGATGGTTAGAAGACAGCTGTTTGTACAGCCTTTACATCTTGCCATGGTGGAATCAAACTTTAATTCTAAGATTTCATCAATGGAAAGCATGGTAGTTGCCTCACCGGTATAATGCTCTCTTGCAATCAGGGCTGCGCCAAATGCACCCATAATGCCTGCAATATCTGGTCTTACAGCGTCACATCCGGAGATGTATTCAAAGCTTCTTAATACGGCATTATTATAGAAGGTTCCGCCCTGGACAACGATATGGTTTCCGAGGTCTTTTGGATCTGCAATCTTAATTACTTTATATAAAGCATTCTTTATAACAGAGTAAGCAAGGCCGGCAGAGATATCGGCTACGGTTGCGCCTTCCTTCTGTGCCTGTTTTACTTTGGAGTTCATAAATACCGTACAACGGCTTCCTAAGTCGATTGGATGCTTTGCAAATAGTGCTACGTTTGCAAAGTCAGCTACTTCATAATTTAATGATTTCGCAAATGTCTCAATAAAGGAACCGCATCCGGAAGAGCAGGCTTCATTTAACTGAACGCTGTCAACGGTGCCATTCTTAATCTTGATGCATTTCATATCCTGACCGCCGATATCTAAGATGCAGTCAACTTCTGGATCAAAGAATGCAGCCGCATGATAGTGGGCAACGGTTTCTACTTCACCTTCATCTAACATTAGGGCAGATTTAATCAGTGCCTCGCCATAACCGGTGGAGCAGGAACGAACAATTTTACAGCCTTCTGGAAGAAGGGTATAGATTTCTTTGATTGCCTTAATCGTAGTTTTTAATGGGCTTCCGTTATTGTTGCTATAGAAGGAATAAAGAAGGGATCCGTCTTCACCTACTAGTGCAGCTTTGGTTGTAGTGGAACCGGCGTCGATTCCTAAGAAACAGTTACCGCGATAAGTACTTAAATCACCTTTTTTAACACTATGCTCACTGTGTCTTTTGGTAAAAGCGTCGAAGGCTTCCTGATTCTCAAAAAGTGGCTTCATACGGTTTACTTCAAATTCAAGCTTGATACCATCATCCAGTCTTGCTGCCATATGGCTGAATGAAAATGCCACAGAAAGGTCGGCGTTCATTGCAGAGCCGATTGCCGCAAACAGGTGAGAGTTTTCTGGTGCGATAATAGCATCCCCAGTTAAGTTAAGGGTACGGATGAATGCTGCTTTTAATTCAGTAAGGAAATGAAGAGGTCCTCCAAGGAAGGCTACATTTCCGCGGATTGGCTTACCGCATGCCAGACCACTGATTGTCTGATTGACAACAGCCTGGAAGATGGAAGCGGCGAGATCCGGTTTGGTAGCACCCTCATTGATTAAAGGCTGAATATCGGATTTTGCGAATACACCACAGCGTGCAGCAATTGGATAAATAGCTTGGTAGGATTTCGCATATTCATTCAGTCCTTCGGCATCGGTTTTTAAAAGGCTTGCCATCTGATCAATAAAGGAACCGGTACCACCGGCACAAATTCCGTTCATTCTCTGATCAATGCCGTTGCTAAAGTAAATGATTTTAGCATCTTCGCCACCAAGTTCGATTGCAACATCTGTACGAGGAGCATAATCCTGAAGGGCAGCCGCTACGGCAACTACTTCCTGTACGAAAGGAACGGAGAGATGCTTTGCTAAAGTAAGACCACCAGAACCAGTAATGACAGGAGAAACGGTACAGTCACCGAGTTTTTCCTGCGCTTGTTTAATGAGGCTGGCAAGTGTCTGCTGAATATTGGCATAGTGACGTTCATAGGCAGAAAATAAGAGTGTTTTATTTTCGTCCAGCACAGCCACTTTTACTGTCGTAGATCCAATGTCAATCCCTAGAGTAAAATTATTCTGAATCATTATTTACCTCTTTTCTATATGTATTTTTGATATGGTGGTTCATATCATGATTACGTAGTCACTATATTATATAGAAATAAACGATTTCACATAAGCAAAAAACTGCATGAAACATTTATTGCGCACTGTCTTTTGTTAAAAACAGTTGATAATTGTAATATGCACGTAAAAATAGTATAATATGGTAATTTTATTACTAGTTATTTATTATACGACACATTTTTTCTAAGTTCAACCACAGATTCCGGAAACGGTCCAGTCACAACCGGTCTTTCACCGCATACTATGGTAAGGAAGATAATGATGTCTGTTTTGACAGACAGAGAGGATTTTATGAATTACGACACATGTAATGGGCTGATTTATGTCATAAAAGGTGGAGACACTCTATATAAAATCAGCAGCGTATTTGGCGTGCCAGTAGCGCTGATCCTGCGTGCAAACCCATATATTGATATCTATAACCTGCAGCCAGGGGATCGGATCTGCATTCCAGTGACCCCTCAAGCATGGCAGGATGGCATGATCTCATATGTGATTAATGATATGGATACTCTCGAATCTATTTTAAAGCGGTTTAATATCTCACTTCAGGATTTATTCAAATATAATAATATCAACACCGTTCTTCTTAAACCAGGAACAAGCCTTACGATACCAGATATGTCAGGCGTGACTGAAAACTATATGGATGATTATATGGAATAATGTATGATTGAATAAAAATGTACAATTGAATGAAAAATGCACGATTGAATGAAAAACTAGAAGATGTAAGGAGAGCCTTGGATAGAAAGCAGATCGCTTTTGTCCAAGGCTCTCCTTTTTTATTAGTACCTTTTCCTATGGAAACAGGATGGAGGAAGCAATAAATAAAAAAGCCGATGGGATGTCTATCATTTTACATAAATTTGACATAACTTATACAAAAGCGTGATAGTTTGGACAAGTTAAGATGTGTTAAATTATGAGTGTGAAAACGAAGTAAATAAAAAAACACACATAAAGGAGATAAAGAGGATGAAAGGAAATAAGTTGAAAAAAATTTTTGTATTAATCAGTTGTCTGGCATTACTTGGGGGAGTACTTACCGGATGCGGAACAAAGAACAGCGAAGCAGCAGGAACAACAAACACAGAGAGTAGCACAGCAACTTCTACACCAACTACGGAAGCAACTGCAGAACCAACTGAAGAAGCAAAAGAGCTTAGCGGAACCATTACATTAGTAGGCTCCACATCAATGGAAAAATTATCGAATGCATTTGCAGAAGATTATATGAATAAGAACGGGAAGGTAACCATAACAGCAGAATTCGTTGGTTCCGGTGCTGGAATCGAAGCAGTAACAAACGGAACAGCAGATATCGGTAACTCGTCCAGAAACTTAAAAGACAGTGAAATCGAAGCTGGTGCAGTTGAAAATATCGTAGCAATCGATGGTATTGCGGTAATCGTAGATAACAATAACCCAGTAAAGGACTTAACAAAAGAACAGTTAATCTCTATTTACAAAGGCGAGACGACAAATTGGTCTGAACTTGGCGGAAACGACGCCCCCATCGTCGTAATCGGTCGTGAAGCAGGATCCGGTACAAGAGGTGCATTCGAAGAACTTCTTGAGATCGAAGATGCGTGTGCCTATGC
>CALZIE010000240.1 GCA_945787565.1 uncultured Lachnospiraceae bacterium | reverse complement strand
ATACTTTCATAAAACTTACTTTCATGTAAATAGGACTTTTCTCTTATTTGTGTTTATTTATTCGTTTTTATGTATTTTATTTCGTTTTTTGCCGTAATCTTTGCTTTTTATCCCTTTCTTGTTTGTATAATTTTCCCTTTCTTCCTGTTAGGCTTCTTCTTTCTATTGAAATTCTCTCTAATTTCTCTACTCCCATACCCATATCGGCTGTGTGAAATTCGATATCGGCTTTCCTGATTTATTCTTTAGTGCGCCATAGTAATCATTCGTATTTACAAATTCCAGTACACATTCATCCCAATTTATTTCACCGATATGTTTAAAGGCTCTTATTTCAAAGTAAAGTCCTGCCGCATCTGCTTTAACACGTCCTCTTATCGGATAGGTTGTAGTTCCATTACTCAATTTGAAATGACAGGCATTTATGGCATAACCCGAGTACATCTGGGCACCACTTGAATAAAGTTCCACCCTTAGTTCCTGTTCTTCGGTATCATAAATAGCAACACCTATTTCTTCTGCTTCCTGATGCACGGATAAAGAAAGTGTAATGGATTCTCCTATTTCACATCCCGACATATCATAGAAAAGACCTCCATCCTTTCTTCTTATCTCAAATACGCTGTTCTCTGTAACAGCAATCGGCTCTCCTGCCTTCTGCTGGAAGAGACTCTGGTTGCCAAGGAAGGATCGTGAGTACCAAGTAAGGTTGATCGGTTTTCCATCAAGGTAATATTCTAAGCCACTATTGCTATAATCCAAACGATTCGGATCCATTATAAAACTTCCAGTCTGAATGGAGAAATAAGTCCCGTCATCCGATACCCACATCTGTGCATCCTGTTTGATTCCATCATAAAGGCAAATGCCGGCATAATATTTTCCATTGATAATATGTGTGTTTCCTTCCATACTGGCTGCAAATGCCCTTACATACTCACCTTCTTCTGTCTTTAATGTAGCCCCATTGAATTCTGGATTATATAAAATGACCAGATTCGATAAATCTGCATCTTTCTGGCAGCCAATGGTCAACTCCACATAACTTCTGCTTTCCAGATAATAAGTTTCACTGGATTCCGTTCTTCCTACTGTGGCATGTAAGACTTTCATTCCTGATTCTTCTTGTAATCCTTCTTTTACATTTACAAGGTTAAATGCATCTTGATCTGGTATGCATTCTGTATCTAAATCACCATAGGTATAGATACGTACGGTACGAATCGAGGAACCACTAACACTGCTCTTCTGTTCTGATGACATAAAGGCAGCATACATAGATCCTGCGACCGTATCTTCTCCTGTTCCCCTCTCTTCTCCTTCCAGACTCACCTTGATCGGCACATCAGATAGCATGTCATTCTGTTTCAATGCAAAGTAAGTAATAAATTCATCTGTGCGGTATAACATGATTTCTTCCCAGGAATAAGAAAGAACATATTCCTGATCATCCGTTATACGGACATAATCACAAACTTGTGCTATGTTGTTGTCACATCCATTTACTGCATCCGTTCTTCCCATATGTCCATGTACGACTGCTTCTGATGTTGTGTCATAACTTGGTTCCCAGTAACTGCTCACTGTATAGATTTCAACTGGGGATTGTTCTGATGCTACACCTTCACCGATAATCAAGCTTCCTTCAATTTTCTGATTGGATATGGTAATACCTGCTTTATTAATCATAACATTTCCTTTTGATACGGTTTCCTTCTCATCCGATACGATATTCGGAACATTACGATAAAGCAGGTCTGCGAACTCAGCGCGGGTTAACTTTTCCTTAGCGGATGCATTTCCTGATGGATATCCGGCTACCTTCTTTGTACTAACGCACATGATTTTAGCAAGAATTCTGGAGACATATTCATTTGTTGCGATTTTATTTGGGATATAAACGGTATTTCCTGAATTAAGAGAAATAAACTTTGCATGTAATGCAATCGATACTGCTTCATAGTACTTGTTCGATGTTTTTAGATTTTTGATTTTTAGATTCTGCTGTTTCTCAGTTGCTCCAACTAAAACTTCTAAGCCCTGGAGCACTTCTCCTTTTGTTATGTACTGATCTGGATAGACATAGCCATCGGTATCGCTTAAAAGACCGTGACTAATCGCATAATTCAATGCTGTTTCATACTTGTGACCTTGGATATCCGGATAGGATGATGAGCCTTTCGTCTGAGTCATGACCCGATTTGTGCTAGACGGTAACATTACAGGTGCCTGCATAGCTGCTGACTGTATGTAGGCTGACTTTTCCTCTGCCAAGGCAGCTTCCACCCTTTCTTGCGGGACCATACAACAGGTAAGCGCAAGAATCAGGAATAGAGATAGTGACTTTTTACTCCGCTTTTTCATAGTTTCCTCCTTAAATGATGAAATGAAGGGATTGTTTTCCCAATATTATACATTTTATCGTTTATACTAAAATAGCAAATTGTCAATTGTGATTGTAACTGATACTATTTTGTCGAGTCGTTTCTGCTAAATGAATCAATATAAAGTCGATATGATAGGAAGCAGTGCAGATACTGTAATTGGCGGTATCGCTGGCGAGAATACAAGCAAGAGCAGCATCAGCAGCTGCTATAATACAGGGGAACTTGGGAATTCCTCTGCAAGCAGTTCTTCTGTCGTAATCGGTGGTATTGCTGGTAAGAATGATCAGGCTGCTGCTATTTCCTATTGCTATAACAGCAATGACAAGACTAAGACAGGCGGAGCCATCGTAGGAACCAATTATGGATCTTTAAAACACTGCTTTTATTTAAAAAATGAGTATATCCTAGGCATTGGCTATGACAGCTATTCTGCGGAGACTCATGATCTTCCAAAGCAAGCAGATGCCAAGACAGCCGCTCAGATGAAGACAGCCCTGTTTGTGGAAACATTAAATACAGATGATGCCGTATTCGCCCTTTTATCCGAATCCGCATTTCCTGTCTTTGAATATGAAATGCCCTCCTGCAAGGTCACATTCTTAGACAGTGTCGGCAACGTATCACTGACAACTACTGTAGCTCCTGGTACTTCTCTCTCTGCAATCAGCGATTTAGACGATATCATCGATAAGGACGGATTCGTATTTGTCGGCCGGTATACAAATGAGTCCCTTACTTCCAAATGGAACTTCTCCCATGATTTAGTGTGGGGCAGCCTTAATCTGTATCCAAAATATTTGGAAGACGGTTTTGTGTTATGGAAAGGACAGAGCGCTTATCTCTATCCATTTGTAGCAAAATATCTGCCTAGCTCTGCAGATTTAACCTGGACAACCAGTGATAAAAGAATCGCTACCGTATCCACTACTGGTAAGGTGACCGCAAAGTCAGAAGGCCGGGTGACAATCACGGTATTTAATGAGATCACAAAGGACAGTACAAGTGTTACGATTTACTGCCAGAATGCATTCCTATTAAGACCATTACCGGGACTGCGGGTAAAACACAGACTATTACCGCTACTATTGTATCTAATGGCTTTACTTATGATGGTATTGCTTACTGGAAGTCAAGCGATACCGCTGTTGTAAGAGTGGTAAGTACATCGGATAAGAATAAGAACTGTACGCTTAAGTTTATGGGGCCTGGAAAGACTACACTTACGGCGGTGAGTAATAGCGGGAAAAAGACTAACTTTAAGGTGACGGAGGCTACGAAATAGAGATAGGAAAGCTTTTAACTTTATAATAAAGTTGTGCTTTTCAACAAAGTCTCCTGAATAGTTTCTCTAGAATAACAATAGCTCATTAGAAAAAGACCACTGTGCAAAGGAACTCGCTCTTTCTCATAATCGTAACTTAAGCCGAGTAACATCCTATAATGAAAACATATCTCTTCTGAATAATTTTGTTACTAAATGTAATAAAGCAAATATAGAAGTGTATATAGTTGCATTTCCT
>CALZIE010000239.1 GCA_945787565.1 uncultured Lachnospiraceae bacterium | reverse complement strand
CAAAGCCTCAGACAACATAATTCTTGCCTGCGGCAATAAGGATGAAAAAGCATTTAAGCTGCTTAAGAAGGCAGAACTGTGCTGCCCAGATTGTTGTTTTCCAACATCCATCGAAGATATCTTAGTACTTTCCTATGCACTGAATAGAAATCCAGAGGGAGCTAAAGCACATTATTATCTGGGAAATCTGTATTATGATAAAAAACAGTATAGTGTTTCTAAAAAATTGTGGGAAAAGTCGATTGCTTTAGATGATACCTATCCGACGGTGCTTAGAAATCTGGCTATTGAGTACTATAACAAGGAAGGTAGAAAAGAAGAGGCGCTTCAGCTGATGGAACGAGCATTTTCATTGGATGAAGGGGATGCAAGAGTATTCCTTGAGTTAGACCAGTTAAGAAGGAAGATGGATTTTAGCAGTGAAGAGCGGTTTTCTTATTTCAAAAAGCATTTGGACACGGTTTATAAGCGAGACGATTTATGCTTAGAGTATGCTGCGCTATTAAATGATATGGGGCAGAATAAAGAAGCCTACTATTTTATTAGCAAACGGAAATTCCATCCATGGGAAGGGGGAGAAGGCAAAGTTCCAAGAGAATATGTAAGAGCCCTTATTCAGATGGCAAAAGATGAGATGCGGAAGGAAAACTGGATGGAAGCCAAAACATTTTTAGAAAAATCGCTAGAATATCCGGAGAACTTAGGAGAAGGCAGGTTAGAAGGCCAGAAAGACAATGAAGTTTATTATAACCTTGGACTGATTTATGAAAAGATAGGAAGGGGCAATGAGGCAGAACAGGCATTTTGGAAGGCTTCGCTTGGAGAGGATCAGCCACAGGGCATGATGTATTATAACGATCAGCCAGCTGCAGAAATTTATTATCAGGGGCTTGCCTATATAAAGTTAGGAAAGAAAGATGAGGCGATAAAGCGGTTTCAGGCATTGAAGGAGTACGGAAGCAAGCATCTTTTAGATCATGTAAAGATTGAATATTTTGCGGTATCTCTTCCAGATTTGTCGGTATTTGATGAGGATCTTGATAAAAAGAATCGGATTTACTGTGAGAAACTAATTGCCTTAGGAAAGAAGGGAGAGGAATATTTAAAGAGTGAGGTATAGTCAACTTCCTTTTTGAGAGCACTGTAACTTTTGGTAATATATCAGGCACAGAGAGAATAGGATAAATAAGAAAGGCTTTGTTTTAGACAATAGATGGAAAAATGCTGAGGGAGAATAGAAAGAGAATTCAATATTATAGAAAGGAAGACAACTTATGGGATATGAAGAAAGTAGCCAGAGCTCAGATGAAATTTTCATCTGCCCAGAACCTGAATATACCAATGATTTAGCGAATGGGTATGATCAGACCTTAAGAGGATGTTATTACAAAGGAACTTGTGAGCCGCTTTTTTTGGCGATGGAAGAAAGGGCATACTTCATATTAGAGAATCCAAAGAACTCAGGCGTTGATATCTTTGTGAACCGGGCATCCTACATGAACATGTCGCCGGCCCCAATCTTAGTGAATCTGTATTTATCCGATAAAGCAAAGGGGGAGATCATTCCTTGTAAGAATGTAAGCAATGCCAATACCTATTTCTATAAGAGAGAGGCAGCAGGAAATCTGTTATGTGGGCGAAATCTTATGTTAAAAGGAAAAGAAGCAAACTGCCGTTTTGCACTCTCTGCTTATACTACCATAAAGACCGAAGAGTCAGGAGCTGTACTGCTTGCGCCGGGAAGATGTCTGATCGCAGAGATGGCCAGTCTGATTCCGGAGATGAATGCCGGTGCCGTAAGTTCCTTTAGTTGGTGGGAATGCAGGACAGAGGAGGCACAGTGTCAATAACAGTGCATCAATAAGAGGAGTGATGAGTATGAGATATGAAGAAAGCAGTTCTAGTGGGGAAGAGTTCTTTACCTGTGGCGAACCAGAATTTGTATGTGATTTGCACAATGGATATATTCAGACATTACAGGCCTGCTACTATAAAGGAACAAGCAGGATATTGTCAGGCGGAAGCACGGACAGAAGTTATTTTATACTAGAGAACCCGAAAGATTCCTGTGTGAATGTGTTTCTTAATAAAACCATGCACAGCAATCTTTCATCCTCTCCGATTGCAGTCGCAACCTGGCTGTGTACAAGAGTAAAAGGCGAATTAAGGGTAAGTGAATGTATCGATAATACGAATACTTATTTTATGGAAAAACCGTCAAAAGCAAGAATTCTATATGGCAGAGAGATTATCGCCAAGGAAGTGAACGTAAACTGTCGCTTTTCTGTGGAGCCTTATGGAATATTTGTTGCACAGCCTGCAGGTTCGATCCTCTTAGCGCCAGGAAAATGTTATATTGCAGAAGCACAAGCCTTAGAAGGAGGACTCGGATTTGATATGGTGTCTTCTTTATCATGGTGGGAATGCCCAGTTAAGAATTGTGAGTGCAAATAAGAGGGAAAGAAGGAATGCAGGATATGAGATATGATGAAGATTTTGGATCCAGCGATTTTTGTTCCTGCAAAGGGCCGGAAATTATAAGTGATATCAGGAATGGATACCGGAAGTCTTTACAGGCGGAGTATTATAAAGCAACAATGGAACTGCAAGAAGTGGGAAGTTTGGAAAAAGTTTATTTTGTATTGGCAAATCCGAAGGCATCGGGGGTAAATGTATACATAAACCGAGTTCTTTCCATGAATTTTAGTCAGGTGCCTCTTGGAGCCATAAGATATATAGGGTCTAAAATAGGCGGAAATATTGAAATCAGTGAATGGATACGAAGCACAAATACGTATCAGGATAAAAAGGAATCCATGATTAATGTGTATTTCGGAAAGAATCTGTTTTTAAAGGAATTACGGGCAGAATCAAGAGTTTCTGTACCGCCATTTAAAACAGATGTGTCTGAGTTTAATGGAGAAATATTGCTTGCCCCTGGAAATTGCTATGTGACTGAGGTGGCGGCATTAGTTTTAAATGAAGATTTTACGACGGCTGTTTCTGCAGAATGGTGGGAAGAGCCGGATATCTAAATAAGTGGAAGAAAAGGCTGAACACGTATAGGTAGTGCGCAGCCTTTTTATTTGGAAAGTTTAGAGTGAAAAGTTCAGGGAAAAGTGATGTTGTGCTATGTGTAAAATATGTGATTCCTTTTTAGGAATCGGAAAGCATGACATACCACTCTGCCTGAATAACAGATTTTTCGCAGCTGTCTTTCATCATCTCCATTATAAAGCGGAAATGAAAGCAGTTATGATTGCGTTCTACAGCAAGGATGCTGTCATGATAGCCAGGAATTGCTTTGGAAGCAGTCTTTGCCAGCGTATAAGTTTCAATGCCAGGGCAGATATTTTCTAATTTTACAGGAACATAAATGCTTAAGTTTAGCAGATAGTCTTCGCACTCGGAGAAAAAAGTGGATAGAAAGTACGTCATATGAAAGAGATTTGAAGCAGAGGTGTACCATGCTTTTTTAGGACAGCCATCTGACTTGGAACGTTCATCCGGTTTCTCATAGTTCATATGAAATTTTTTGATGTTAATTTCTCCTGTATGTCTGGCGAGGTCTGCTCTTAGGGCTCCTTCCACTTTCCCGGTAACGAACATCCCAAAGAAGGTCTGATTAAATTTTGCTTTTATTTTAATATCCGCAAATCGGGAATGATTCCATTCTCTGCGAAAAGTATAGAGAAGGTTATATCGCTTCATTTTGGATTCCTTAAATCAGTTCTTATTACTTATATATTCATTCTGCATATGAATGTGCAAATGAAAAATTTGAATAAAGATAAAAAAAAGAAAAAGGTGCTTGCATTTCTATTTTTCTTATGTTATACTCTAAAACGTGTTCAACACAAAATAAAATATTGGGCTATCGCCAAACGGTAAGGCACTGGATTCTGATTCCAGCATCTCAAG
>CALZIE010000238.1 GCA_945787565.1 uncultured Lachnospiraceae bacterium | reverse complement strand
TTCAGCATTTTGCAAAAACAATATATTGGTTCCCATTCTTTAAAGTAGTAAACATCAAGCAGTGGCAGATTGAGTTGGTACAGGATGTACTAAAGCTTCATGTATATGATGCTATTTATGAAGAATATCGGGAAATCAGAAACAGCCTTGAAAAGAGAGGTTTGGAACCAATCTGCACCTATAAGCCATTCACCGTATGGGAGCAGATAAAAATCAACATAGCCGAAGTAAAAGGATACCTTACCCAGAATGGCGGGATCTTTAGGCAGGAACAGGGGGGAGAGTCATGACAAAGGACAAGCAGTCGATTATTGCGTATATGGAAGAGTGTGAGAAAAAGGCGCAGTTTGATGTGCACACAACTCCACCGGCCATGGAACTGGCACGTCCGGTAGATGAACACTATTCCTATTTAAGAAGAGGAATAAAACATATTATTCCAAACCTGATTGTAAAAACAGTCAGTTTCTTCAAAGAAAGAAACATCATCCACAATCTGTTTCGCTTAACAGTCGAAGGGGAAGAGAATCTAAAAGGAATACCCAATTCCATTGTCGTATGCAACCATGTGCATATGTTTGACTGTGTCATTGTAAGACATGCCTACAAAAAGAAGCATATCTATATAACCGCCGCGGAATTCAACAATCGTGGTGACTTCCTAGGCTTCTTAATGCGTTACCTAGGCATGATGCCAATCAGCTCCAACCATCAGGCCATGAAGCACATGAACCAGGCCATCAAAACCGTCCTCACCGAAAAAGAAGGCCATATCCTATTCTTCCCGGAAGCATCCGAATGGTGGTACTACAAAAAACCAAGACCATTCAAATCCGGAGCCTTCCACTATGCAGTTGACCACCATGTTCCGGTCCAGCCCATGTTCATCACCTTTACCGACACCGGCCGAACCGACAAAGACGGCAACCCAACCCCAGATGCAACTCTTCACATCATGCCAGCCATCTATCCAGACGAGGCGCTTCCACGAAAAGAACGCATCCAGACTCTTACCAACCAGTCCTTCCAAGCCATGAAATCATGTTATGAGAAAACATATGGTATTCCGCTTTCTTATACTTGTGATGAAGCAATCACGGGATAAAGGAAAAAATAAGAGGAGGCAGAGGGCTTAAGGGCCGGTGGTGACAGGAGACATATTATTTCGGAATGTCCGGCTCATGACGAACAAAAGACGTTCCCTTCTTTGAATAGCAGACAGTGATTTCCTGTCTGATAGTCGAAGAAGGGGACGTCTTTTGTCCGCTCATGCGTCCGAACATTCGAAAAAATATGTCTCCTGTCGCCGCCGGCCCTTAAGCCGTCTGTCTCCTCTTATTTTTTCCTTCGCACCACACCCGTGAAGCAGCTAGAAGCTAAACACTCCAAAGGTAGAGAGAAGGGAACTTAATAGGATTGCAAGGATGCAGATTGGAGCAATGTATTTAATAACGCAAGTAAAGAGTTTTTCTCGTTTGAACGCAGAAGAAATCTTAACTTCGTCAATAATTGTCTTAATTCCGATAACCCGTGATACAAAGTAACAGGTGCATAATGCAGCAATCGGCATTAAGATGGAATTCGTAATAAAGTCAAAGAAATCAAGGATTCCAAGACCAAGTGGAGTAATATGCTCCCAGATACCAAAGCCTAAAGAGCAAGGGATACCGATTGCAAGAGTAATTAGCCCCATAATAATACAGCCAATCTTACGATCTAAATGGAACTGATCCATAAATACGCTAATGCTTGCTTCCATTAAAGAAATCGCGGAAGTAAGGGCAGCAAAGAAAACTAAAATAAAGAAGATACTGCCGATTACATTACCAAATGGCATGCTTGCAAATACTTTTGGTAAGGTTACAAACATTAAGCTTGGACCTGCACTTAATACGGAAGAATCTCCGCCTGAGAAGGAGAAGACTGCCGGAATAATCATAAGTCCTGCAATAAAGGCAATCGCAATATCAAAGATTTCAATCTGTTTTACGCTTGCTTCCATATCAATCTTCTTATCCATGTAAGAACCGTAAGCAAATAAAACACCCATCGCAATGGATAAGGAGTAGAACATCTGCCCAAGAGCAGCGACTACGGTCATAATAGAAAAGTTTTTAAAGTCCGGGATTAAGTAATACTTTAATCCTTCTACTGCACCTGGACGAGTTACCGAGTAAATCGCAATAATTACAGAAAGAACGGCTAAGATAGGCATTAAGAACTTGCTAGCACGTTCAATTCCCTTTACACCAAATATAACAAATAATAGTACGGCTCCGATAAATACAATTGTCCAGATAATCGGTGTACTTACCTGACTTACATAGCCGGTAAAGAAATCGTCCTGTGCCGCATAGGAACTACCGCCAGCAAGGAATACAGCAAAGTATTTTAATACCCATCCACCGATTACACAGTAGTAAGGAACAATTAACATTGGAATAATGCCGTTGATAAAGCCCATCCATTTATGCTTCTTGCTTAAATCTCCGAAGGCGGAAATCGCACTCTTTCCTGTCTTACGTCCAATTGCGGTTTCTGCCATAACTAAGGTATAGCCAAATGTAACAGCTAAAATAATATATACAAGTAAGAATATGCCTCCGCCATATTTTGCGGTCAGATATGGAAAGCGCCATATGTTTCCTAATCCAACTGCAGAACCGGCAACTGCCATAATGTAGCCAAGCTTGCCGGAAAAACTTCCACGCTGATGTTCTTTCATAACTTCCTCTCCTTTGTATGTGTACTGATTTTAATATAAGCTTTCTATGTAGCGGCTAGTTAAAGTCCTAGTCCGTAAGATGGTAAAAAAGCTTAGGTTCTGTTCAAACTTATCACTTTACAATGTTGTTGCTTTAAATTAGTGAAGTGTGCTTAGATAATACAATAGAAAAAATATTCTGTCAATACATAAAATGATGAAAATATTCATGAAAATTATGGTAAACAATAAAAAACGTACTAAATGATAACAAAAACAAAAAGAAGAAGTAAGAGGCCTCATATCTTACAGAAAGGAAAAGCAATGATTTTGCTTGAAGTCAGCAGAGAGGAAAAAGGGAAAATAGAAAAAACAGAAAATAGCAGAAAAAAATCAGAGTACAGTAGAAAAAATCCGCAATAAAAATAAAAAGAAATAGAAGGGAAACACAAAAAGAAATGGGAAAATCCGATGTTATATGTTAAAATACTTTACAGCAAACTAGAATAGGATACAGAGACAGATAGATGAAAAAGTTAGTGATTGGAATATTAGCGCATGTAGATGCTGGAAAAACAACATTATCTGAAAGCATGCTTTTTGTAAGCGGGAATATCCGAAAGATGGGAAGAGTCGATCATAAGGATGCATTCCTTGATAATAATGCATTAGAGCGTGCCAGAGGAATTACCATTTTTTCGAAACAGGCAATGATTCGTTTAAAAGAAACAGAAGTGACGCTACTAGATACCCCGGGGCACGTTGATTTTTCAGCGGAAATGGAACGTACCCTTCAGGTATTGGATTATGCGATTTTAGTAGTCAGCGGAGCAGATGGGATACAGGGACATACAAAGACATTATGGCGTCTTCTTCAGAAATATGAGATACCAGTATTTTTATTTATTAATAAGATGGACCAGCCAGGGACGGATAAGGAAGAGCTGTTAGCTAAGCTTAAGAAAGAGCTCAGTTCGGAATGTGTGGATTTTTCCGAGGAAGGAAGCGATGATTTTTACGAGAATATCGCAATGAGCGAGGAAGACGTACTGGAGCGTTTCCTTGAGAGCGCAGAACTTGATCCGGAAGAAATCAAACGATTAATTCGGGAACGAAAAGTATTTCCTTGTTATTTTGGTTCTGCCTTAAAGTTAGAAGGCGTGGAAGAATTTTTAAAAGGCATTGAATTCTATACAAGCAGACCAGTTTATCCAGAAGAGTTTGGCGCAAAGGTGTTTAAAATCGCAAGAGATGAAC
>CALZIE010000237.1 GCA_945787565.1 uncultured Lachnospiraceae bacterium | reverse complement strand
TTCTACTACGTGAATGTAGAAGAATCCGGATTATATGAATGCAAGGCAAAAGGTATTTTTCGAAATAAAAAGATTAAGCCTTTAGTCGGAGATAATGTAGAGATTGATGTAATTGATGAAAAGGCTATGACAGGCAACATCGTCAGTATTTTAGAAAGAGAGAGCGAACTGATTCGTCCGGCAGTTGCCAATGCTGATCAGGCATTCGTTATCTTTGCGGCAGCAGATCCTGCTCCAAACTTCAATCTTCTAGACCGTTTCCTTGTAATGATGGAAAGTCAGGGAATACCGACGATTATCTGCTTTAATAAAGTGGATAGGGTTACGAAAGAAGAACAGGAAAGAATAGAAAAGATTTATGAAAACTCCGGATGTACCGTATTGTTTACATCGGTTGCAGAAGAGCAGGGGCTTGATAAGATTCATAGCATGCTTGAGCATAAGACAACGGTGTTAGCAGGTCCTTCGGGTGTTGGAAAGTCTTCTCTTATTAATAAGCTCAATCCGGATGCCAATATGGAAACCGGAACCATCAGTGAGAAAATCAAGCGAGGAAAGCATACGACCAGACATTCGGAACTGTTTTATCTAGGAGACGGTACGTATATTATGGATACTCCGGGATTTTCCTCCTTGTTTATTGCGGACATGGAGAAAGAAGAGCTAAAAGATTATTTTCCTGAATTCACGAAATATGCAGATGAATGCCGTTTCTTAGGATGCGTTCATGTCAATGAACCGAACTGTGCGGTCAAAGAGGCCATTGCAGAAGGAAAGATTCACAAGACACGTTATGAGAACTATAAGCTATTATATGAAGAACTAAAAAATATAAAAAAATATTAGGTTTTAGGAAAGTGCATGTAGATCCGAGAGGAATTACATGCACTTCAGTATGATAACAGACTATTTTCAGAAAGGTAAGAATTATGTACAAATTATCCCCTTCCCTATTAGCAGCTGATTTTAACAACCTTGGAGAAATGATTAGAAAGACAGAGGAGGCAGGAGCTGATTACCTGCATATCGATGTAATGGACGGAAGTTTCGTTCCAAGTATCTCATTTGGTATGCCGGTTATTTCTGCGATTCGTAAAAATACAAATCTTTTCTTTGATGTGCATCTTATGATTGAAGAACCAATTCGTTATGTGGATGACTTTGTAAAATGTGGAGCTGATATGATTACGGTTCATGCAGAAAGCTGTAAACATCTAAACCGTACCATTCGTGCCATTAAGGAAGCTGGTGTTAAAGTAGGTGTCGCATTAAATCCAGCTACACCTTTAAGTGTATTAGAATATGTGTTAACAGAAGTAGACATGATTCTTATTATGTCCGTGAATCCAGGATTCGGGGGACAGAAGTTTATTCCGACTACAATAAAGAAGTTAAAAGATTTAAAGAAAATGCTTGCTGAAGCGAATGTAAATCCAGATGTAGAAGTAGATGGTGGCGTGACACTTGGAAATGTAAAAGAAATCATGGAAGCAGGAGCCAATGTGTTGGTTGCTGGTACCTCTGTGTACAAAGGGGATATTGAAGAAAATATCAGTGCATTCAAGAAAATATTTAAAGATTGCTAGAAAGGAATCATATGGCAGGACAGAAGAGGACACTTATCCTGACAGGAGGAAAGCTGTCCATGGATTTTGCAAAAAAATATCTCGAAAACGAAAATTTTGATGAAATAATTGCTGTAGATAATGGACTTATGTACGCAGATTTGTTACAATTAGTTCCTACCTATGTCGTGGGTGATTTTGATACGGTAAATCATGATCTGCTTTTATCGTACCAGCAGAATAAAGAAATCACATTCAAGACATATAAGCCAGAGAAAGATGCGACAGATACACAGATCGCATTTGAACTGGCAATTAAGACAGGCAGTACGGAAGTTGCAGTTCTTGGTGCAACCGGAGGACGTTTTGATCATACTCTTGCCAATACTGAACTATTGCAACTACTGCTAAAACATGATATAAATGGTTATATACTAGATGATTCAAATAAGATTTATCTGATTGACCGAACCCATGTCTTAAAAAAAGAAGAGGTTTACGGAAAGTATATCTCTCTTCTTCCGTTTACCGAAGAAGTAAGCGGCGTGACGCTTGAAGGCTTTAAGTATCCGCTTGAGAATCATCGCATGCTAAAAGGCGACAGTTTAGGAATTAGCAACGAGATAGTAGAAGAGAAGGCTGTCATTGAGATGAAAAGCGGAATATTTTACGTGATAGAAGCGCATGATTAATTTAAGTCATGATTCAGAATAAAACGAAAGAAAGGTATGAAAAAATCATATGAAATTAGGTATAGTTGGTTTACCAAATGTAGGTAAAAGTACATTATTTAACTCTTTAACAAAGGCAGGAGCGGAGTCAGCAAACTATCCGTTCTGTACAATCGATCCAAACGTTGGTATCGTACCAGTTCCAGACAAGAGACTTGAAGTATTAGGACAGATCTACGGAACAGAAAGAATCGTTCCAGCCGCAATCGAATTCGTTGATATTGCCGGTTTAGTAAAAGGCGCAAGTAGGGGTGAAGGTTTAGGAAACCAGTTCTTAAGCAACATCCGTGAAGTAGATGCAATCGTTCATGTAGTTAGATGTTTTGAAGATGACAACATCATCCATGTTGATGGTTCCATTGATCCACTTCGTGATATTGAAACAATCAATTTAGAATTAATCTTCTCTGATATTGAAATCTTAGACCGTCGTTACGCAAAAGTAATAAAGGGTGCTAAGAATGATAAAGCATTAGCAAAAGAAGCAGAATTAATCAAGAAGATCAAAGAATTATTAGAAGCAGGCAAGCTTGCGAAGAACTTCGTGACAGATGATGAAGAGGAAGAAGCTATGATGGCAACTTTCAATTTATTAACAGCAAAACCTGTTATCTATGCTGCAAATGTAAATGAAGATGAATTAGCGGACGAAGCAGCAAACAATCCTCATGTGAATGCAGTAAGAGAATATGCAAAAGAAGAGAATTCCGAAGTATTCGTAATCTGCGCACAGATTGAACAGGAAATTGCAGAATTAGATGATGAAGAAAAGAAGATGTTCTTAGAAGATCTTGGTTTAGAGGAATCCGGTCTTGAAAAATTAATTCGTGCATCTTACCATATCCTTGGTTTAATCAGTTACCTTACAGCTGGAAAACAGGAAACAAGAGCTTGGACAATCACAAGAGGCATGAAGGCGCCACAGGCTGCAGGAAAGATTCATACAGACTTTGAACGTGGATTCATTCGTGCGGAAATCGTGTCTTATGATAATTTAGTAGAACAGGGAAGCTACAATGCATGTAAGGAAAAAGGCCTTGTTCGTTCCGAAGGTAAAGATTATGTAGTACAGGATGGAGATGTAATTTTATTCCGTTTCAACGTATAAAGAAAAGTGGTGATTAGTAATGAAATCAAACGTTATATTTCCGAATATCGGTATTGAGTTTCATAACTTTGGAACAGGAATAACGATATTTGGAATTGATATTGCATTCTATGGCATTGTAATCGCCCTTGGAATGGTCTGTGGCGTGCTGATGGCACAATGGCAGGCAAAGAGAACAAATCAGGATCCAGAGTTATATCTTGATTTTGCACTTTATGCAATAATCATATCGGTAATTGGAGCAAGACTATATTACGTGGCATTTGCCTGGGACGAGTTTAAGGATAATCCGTTATCCATCTTAAATCTTCGTACTGGCGGATTAGCCATCTATGGCGGTGTAATTGCTGCAGTTCTTACCGGCGTCGTATACTGCAAGATTAAGAAAATCAATTTTGGTCTTCTTGCAGATACCGGGATGCTCGGTCTGTTAGTAGGGCAGATCATCGGAAGATGGGGGAACTTCTTTAATAGAGAAGCATTCGGAAAATATACAGATGGCCCATTAGCTATGCAGTTAGACTTAAGAGCCGTAAGTTCCGATTACACCTGTTCTCTGGCTACCTTAGAAGCTAGATA
>CALZIE010000236.1 GCA_945787565.1 uncultured Lachnospiraceae bacterium | reverse complement strand
CTTGAGATGCTGGAATCAGAATCCAGTGCCTTACCGTTTGGCGATAGCCCAATATCTATTCGATGTCTGCAACGTCATGTCTCAGCTGCGAATATTATTATAACTTATAAAATAACATTTTGCAAGCATTTTTTTGAATTTTTTTAATTTTTTTTGCTTTTTGTTTTTCGTTGTAAATCATTGGTTTTTTTGCTTTTTTAGATACAACTTATATCATTATCTAATAATGCCTTTTTATGATCTTTGCTCACGTTGTCAGATGCTTCATTTATCCAAAAGAAGCATCTGACAAAAGCAGGAAAACTACACGTTTGCATCGATCTTTATCCTTATAGCTTCCTATTCGGAGACCAGACTATTCTCCACAGAAATCACACACTGATACCGGGAATCTAACATACGGACTTCCTCAAGAATCCGAAGCAAGAATGCCTGCTCCATTGCTTTGGTATATCCATATGGAAGTACGAGTTCAAAAATTAGATTAATCTGCGTCTCACATGTCACCATTCGAAAATCATGAATGCTTGCCTTTTCATCAATACCCTTTATAATATCGCTTATATTCTGTTTTAACTCCATAACACGCCCGTCATTTACCTCCACTGGATCTAAATGAATGACTAATAGGATATTCTCCTGCTTTAAAATATCCCGCTCAATCTGATCAATAATCTCATGAGCACTCTCTAATGCGATATCATTTGGTACCTCACAGTGGATGGTTGCTCTTGTATGAGATGGCCCATAATTATGTACCACCAGGTCATGTGTTCCTATAATGCCCTCATAGCTTTCTATCTTCTTAGTCAGACGGTCATAAAGATCTTTATCAATTGCAGCCCCCATTAGTGGTTCTAGCGTATCCTTTGCTATATTAAACCCTGCTATCAGTACAAATACTGAAACGACAACACCCATATAGCCATCGATATTAATCCCGAATACATGCGCCACCACAAGTGACACAATCGTTGCACTTGTCACAAACACATCACTTAGGGCATCCGCCGCAGTAGCTTTCATTACAGAGGAATTAATCCTATTTCCAAGCTTTCGGTTAAAGAAAGACAGCCAGATTTTCATCCCCACCGATAATAACAGGATACATACAGATATATAAGAAAACCGTATCTCTTCTGGATGAATGATTTTCATAAATGCATTTTTAAAACAGGTAAATCCAACCTGCAGAATTAAAAACGCAACTACTAATGCTGCTATATATTCATATCTTCCATGCCCAAACGGATGCTCTTTGTCCGCAGGCCTGGCTGCCAGTTTGACACCAGCAAACCCAATAACCGAAGAGGCCGCATCCGATAAATTGTTAAAGGCATCCGCCATAATCGAAATACTTGCCGTCAGAATCCCAATGGATATCTTTGCTATAAATAAAAGCAGATTGCAGATCATTCCCACCACACTTGCAAATGTACCATAAGACGTCCTTACTTGCATATTCTCTACTTTATCATAATCTTTAATAAATTTTTTTACCAAATAATCAGTCATCTTTCACCTTTCTACCCTTTCTTCTACTATGGAATCCATTCATTCCTGCTTATATTTTTCTGAAAAATGGATATGATGATGAATAGGGAACACGTGCATTCACGCTATTATTATATCACATTTTGCAGACGGATACTCTATTCTTTTCCATTTATGCAAAAGCAAAGGCATGGATTGTTATATATTTTTCCTGTAATGTAAAATTTATATATTTTTCACTTTATTTTTTCCGTCATCCGAATTATAATGAATTAATAACATATGAATGCAATGTAATCATATTGGAATCGCGAAAGGAGCTTTACTATGAAAAAATTCTGTAAATTCGTGCTGGGAACCATTTCCCTTGCAACACTTGCTTGTGGCGGATATTACTTTTTTAAAAAATACATTGGCAAAGAAACACAAGATGATTTTGATGACTTCGAAGATGAAGCAGATGATTTTGAATTCGAGGAAACACCAGCAAGTACAACTGAAGGCCGTGGATATGTTTCCATTAATCTCTCTTCCGAAAACAGTGCCGATTCTAACGAATCCGCTGAACAGGAAGAATCTGAAAAAGAAGATTCTTCAAAGGAAGATTCCAAAGAGGACACTTCTAATCACGATTCCCAGGAAAACGGTTATGATTCCGATTTAGAAGAGTTTTCTCATCCTTCTGAAACAGAAGAAGAAAACTTTTAATAAAAGAAGCAGGTTACTCGATCTAGAGTGCCTGCTTCTTTTTTATCACGATTTCTTTTTATCATTACTTCTTTTTATTATTACTTCTTTAACTGTTTTTTCATGCTGTTTTTTCTTTAGTACTCAAGAATCGCTTTTATCCCTGCTTTAAACTCTTCTGCATCCAAAAGCTCATATGTGGCTTTTGACTTTAACTCTTCCTCTTCATATGCATTCACAATAAGCATTTGATCACTACTAACAAGAAATTCCATTCGTTCTAGTTCAGAAATCTTTAGATTTACTTTCATATCGACGGTTCCTTCTACATCCGAAGCGCTAAGTGTTACCTTAGTACCGGTTAATAAAAGTAGCAGCTTTTTAATTTTCTCCTGCCCCTCCTTTGTATCACCGTTCACTTCATACTCCTCTTTTATAACAGCTTCTGTACTCGAATCCGTTGTCACTTCCTCTTCCGATTTTCCCTCTTCTGGTTCTGCTTCCAATTCCATGTCTGCTAATTCACTTTCCTCTACTGCATTTTCCTCTGAAGCTGAATCGGTAGTAGTTGTCGACTCCTCTATCCTATTCTGTCCTGACGTTGCCGAATTGCCAGAAGCCGCTGTATCCTTTTCAAAAGATCCTGCAATCGATTCCTGCATGCTATATAGCTGATTCTCCATCCCGCTATCCATTGACTCAGCGCTCTCCATCTTTGTAGAGTCTGCCCTTTGCATTCCATTCTTCATCACTTGGATTCCAGCAATCAAGATCAGGCAGGCTGCTGCCACGCTTGCTGTCATTCTTATGATCTTACCTTTATTTCTTTTCTTATCCATTTCCTTATTCTCTTCTTCTGCTTTTGCAAGTGTCTTTCGGATTAACTCTTCTGACACGGTAATCTCATCATACGCAAGCTCTTTATCCAGACTTTCTTTTATGATTCTCTCTAATTCCTTATCCTCTTCTGACATTAGGAAAGCCTCCCTTCTACAAGTGATTTTAGCTTCTCTTTGGCACGGGACAGTCTGCTTTTCACAGTCCCTACTGGCACCTTCAAAAATCGTGCCGTATCATCCATGCTCATATCCTGATAGTACACACAAAGTACCACATCCTTATAATTCTCTGGGAGTGCCATTACTGCTTCCTTCACCGTATGCGCCGTCTCCTTCTTTTCAATCCCGTCAAAATCCTCATCCGATACAATGGACTCCTCCATGAAATCCATCATCGGCACCACTTTATTATGATACGCACTCTTTAAATAATCCTTGCATGTATTGATCGTAATGCGTATAATCCATGTCTTTACACTGCTCTCTCCTCTAAAAGAAGCCAGATTCCGGTTCACCTTTAAAAATACTTCCTGAAACATATCCTCCGCGATCTGGGCATCCTTCACATACAGATAAGCAGTCCGAAACACATCATTGCCATAAAGCCTCATCAGGCTCTCTAAATCCTGTATGTCTGCATTCCGATCCGCCCTGTCGTTTTCCTGCATCCCTTTATCCTCCTATAAAATATTTTGCAGTCCCCTGAACCTTTTTAAGCCCTGCTTTTCTCCCCGAGCCTAACCACACACTTCTGTCTTTGCAATCTACCTTATAGTATACTCTGTAACATTAGACGATGTAAAGTTACCATAGTTCCTAAATAAGATACAAAAAAGACCAAAGATAGCAACGGTCCCTATACGCTCTTTTATTCGTAGAAACAATGTATCTCTTGCTCTCGCTCTCATGAATAAAAAAAAAGCCATCCTACAAAAGACGTCAAAGCATGATGTCTTTTTGTAAGATG
>CALZIE010000235.1 GCA_945787565.1 uncultured Lachnospiraceae bacterium | reverse complement strand
ATCGCCCTGAGAAAAAAGATGTGCGGAGCCTAGAGTGGCGAAGCCACTTTGTTTCTATAGAATCTAGTGTGGTGAATTTACTTTGTTTTTTCTCCACGTTTCATTCGTTTCAAAAGATAGCATAGACGACAGCATAAACGACAGAAATATCCTTTATATGGAAATTAACGAAGGACTATGGTATACTTTGGTAGGCAAGATAAGAAATTTAGGAAATCTACAAATGATAGCCAGTATAGTATCGAAAAATAGAATAGATTATTCAAAACTGCAAAAAAGATAAATGCTTAAAAAGAGATTGGAAAGAATAAAAAAAGAAGATTAAAAAATAAAGAAAAGTAAGGGTCATAAGAGACCTCTTATAAAAGGAGTGGAGAAAATGAGTGATTTGCCATATGAGATGAAAAAGTCAGAAGAACAGAAGTTAGACCGTTTTACAGTGGTAATCGATGAGTTAGATATTCAGGGGAGAGAAGCAAGGTATTCCTACATAAAGATTCGATCCGGGGTATGTGTCATCACAAAATTCAAAGACCAGATTATCTGCCTAAAGGAATTCCGTCATCCGATCAAGTCTTGGTCCTATGAATTCACATGTGGCATGATTGAAGATGGAGAACTGCCAGAAGAGACTGCAGTGCGGGAAGTTAAAGAAGAAACCGGCTGTATTGTAGACAAGCTATATTCCTTAGGCGAATTCTATCCTTCCTTTGGAGCAACCGATGAAAAAATTCATCTGTTTTTAGCAGATTGCAAAGAAAAAGGAAAATCGGAATTAGAATATACCGAGTTTATTTCCATGCATCTAATGAAGGTTGAAGAAGTGGACAAACTGATTGAATCTGGTGAATTTAAGCATGGTGCAGGCCTTGCCGCATGGTTAAAAGCGCAGAAATATCTTAAAGAAAAGTAATGAGAAAAGTAAGGAAGAGGATAGTTACTGATAGAAGAAGCTTATAGATTAGGAACGAGACAGAGCATTGGGATAGAAGCATAGATTCTAAGATACATTTGACGAATATTGTCGGAAAAAATAAATTATTTATAAAAAAAGTATTGCCAAATAGAAAAATATCTGTTAGTATAATGTCCGTGCTATGGAAAAACAGGTCTTAGATAATGAGACTTTTATAAAGGCGTTGATAGAGGCGCGAAAATTAAGAGTACTGCTTATAAAAAATCAGGAATAAAAGCAGAAAAGGAATTTTCGCCGAAGTGGTTTAATGAATCCTGAATGGTTAAACTGCTGGGCTGATGCAGAATATGTATCAGACTGTCACATGAACATGAATGTGGAGTGCTATCATAACTAAAATACATATATTCTTGTTTTTTATATTATGTAATTTTTTGGTCATGAAGCAGCCCTAAAGACTGTTCCATGGCTTTTTTGTTTTATAGGAAATTGCTTTGTATTTGGCCAGATGAACAAACCTATAATTTATGAAATAAGATACGAAGAAAGCTCATATCTTATGATAGGCAAGAGGAGGAATAAAAAAAATGAATAGTAGAAAAACAAGAATCATTAGCTCCGTCTTTGCTGTTATGTTCTTTTTTATGATAGCAGCAGTACCAACATTACGTGTTAGGGCAGAAGAGAGCACACCTGTTTATACAACAGTAGAAGAAGCAGAACAGTATATTGCGGAACAGGAAGAAATCGCAGGAGCAGCAAACGAAGAAATAGATACGGCAAATCAGTACATTACGGAGCAGACCGTTCCAGCATATGCAACATTCTGGGCACTGATTCCACCGATCGTGGCAATCGTCCTTGCATTACTTACCAAAGAAGTTTATATGTCCTTATTTGTAGGTATTTTAGCAGGTGGATTATTATATGCAAACTTTAATGTAGAGAAAATGATGAATACCGTATTTGTAAGCGGTATGATGGGAAAATTAACAGATTCCTGGAATGTGGGTATCTTAATATTCTTAGTCATTCTTGGTGTTATGGTATCATTAATGAATAAAGTTGGCGGAAGCGCGGCTTATGGAGAATGGGCCAGTACAAAGATCAAGTCAAGAAAAGGCGCGATGCTATCTACGTTCGGTCTTGGTGCTTTAATCTTTGTGGATGACTACTTCAACTGTTTGACCGTTGGATCCGTAATGCGTCCAGTAACTGATAAATTCAAAATCTCCCGTGCAAAACTAGCATATATCATTGATGCCACAGCAGCACCGGTATGTATCATCGCTCCAATCTCATCCTGGGCAGCAGCCGTATCCGGTGTTGTAAGCGGTGAAAATGGATTAAACTTATTTATGAAGGCCATTCCTTATAACTTCTATGCGTTATTAACCATTATCATGGTAATCGGCATGTCCATTATGAAATTTGAATATGGCCCAATGAGAAAGCATGAATTAAACGCCTTAGCAGGTGACTTATATACAACAGATGCACGTCCATATGAAGCAGGAGAAAACCAGGTGGTAACCGGTAAAGGTAAAGTAATCGATTTAGTACTTCCAGTTATCGTATTAGTAATCTCCTGTGTATGCGGTATGATTTATACCGGTGGTTTCTTTAGTGGAGAAGCAGGTTTTATAGATGCATTTGCAAACTGTGATGCTTCCTTAGGACTTGTATACGGTTCCTTTATTGCTTTAGTAATTACCTTCTTTATTTACATTCCAAGAAAAGTCATGACATTCAAGGAATTTACAGAGTCTTTATCCGAAGGCTTTAAGGCAATGGTACCGGCAATGTTAATCTTAACATTTGCATGGACATTAAGTGGAATGACTAAAATGCTTGGTGCAGATGTATTCGTAGCAAACTTAGTACAGGGAAGCGCAGGCGCTTTACAGTTATTCCTTCCGGTAATCATTTTTGTGATTTCCATCTTCCTTGCATTTGCAACAGGTACATCCTGGGGAACATTCGGTATCCTTCTTCCAATCGTAGTAGCCGTATTAGAGCCAGGCAGCGAAATGTTAATTATCGCAATTTCTGCATGTCTTGCAGGTGCAGTATGTGGTGACCACATTTCACCAATCTCTGACACAACAATCATGGCTTCCACCGGAGCACAGTGTGAACACATCAGTCACGTAGGAACACAGCTTCCATATGCGCTTACAGTAGCAGCGGTATCAGCAGTAGGCTATATCTTAGCCCCACTGATTAATAATGTATTCATTACCCTGCCACTTATGATCGTTATTATGATTGCAGTTCTTTTCGTTTTAAAGAAGATCTACGGCGAGATTGAAAATTATTAATTAGAATATAACGAAGAAGCAAGTAAGAAGCACAGGCACTGCCTGAACTTCCTGCTTGCTTTTTTTGCGATAAGCTGCAATTCATCAGAAGTAAAAGGTACCCAGTCATAGCATATGTTCGCAAAATTTTCACATTTCTACCATTTTAACACCTCAATATTCCAGTATTCTAAGCCTATCTGAAGAGAAAGAACAGTTATGTAGAAAGGATGGTTAACATGAAAAAGCAGAAGAAATTGATAGCATTGGTACTAGCGGCAGCATTAGTGTTTCCTGCATCCAGTGATATCGCATGTTACAGGAATGAGGCGAAGGAGACACCAGTATTTTCTGATTATGCTGGAAATGAACTGTATGTAGAGTTTTTAAATGGGGAAAGCAAGGTGTATACGTATAAGAATCAGGAAGCTATGCAAAGTGCTGCTGTTTCTTTAAGTGCGAGGGAAGATGTTTCAGTCGTACAGCCGAATTATACGTATACGACAGCAGCTGTGAATATAACAGATGTAGATTATGCACAGCAGTGGGCCCTTTATAATGATGGATCATTTTCCATTGAGGATGAGTATGATGATTTCCCGATTTATGATAATCCATTTGATAATCCAAGGAATGGGGATCGTTTTTTTGGAAATCCGGGAGGAATGACACCAGGCAGAGGAGGAAGTTACATACGCCATAGTGTTTATAGTACATCTCTTATGACGGAGGCCAAAGTACTGTCATAATAAGTCTATATAAGTCTACAAAAGAACAATAAA
>CALZIE010000234.1 GCA_945787565.1 uncultured Lachnospiraceae bacterium | reverse complement strand
ATCTTGTTCACGATTGGAGCGATAGCGGCTTTCGTATTGATTTATATAAACCGTCAGTACATGGACTCTTTGAATACCATACATGGTTTTTTCATGGTGGCGGTATATGATTTTATATTTTTTACCCTTTGTGGCATGTTGTTGTACCTGTTTCCAGATTTGGGAGGGTTTCAGCTAAAAAGAATGGAATTAATTAAGCTTGCAGTATATATGGAGTTTCGCTACCTGCCTACGACGATTACGTTAGCAACAGGTTTTTTAGCAGCTGTGGCATTAACATGGTTTCTGCCGGTTCCATTTACACTGATTATTCCAGGAGTATGGTGCTATCTTTCTACTTATCTAGTGGAGCGTGTGATGCAAAAGCATACACCGGTTCCGGAAAAAGGCAGCGAAGCATGGTTTGATCAGCAACAACAAAACAGGAATAAAGGAGAAAAAGTATGAGACGCAGTCAGTTTATAAAAAAAGCAACAGCATGTTTCCTGGTCTGTGCAATGCTTATCCCAATCATGTCCAATACCATGACTGTCAGTGCAAAGACCGATATTTCCATTGATGAGTATGAAGATATCGTAGGAACTTATTCCATTGATGAATCGATGGAAAATTATGAAGAGTACCTAAGCCATACGGACGGGACAAGGCCAGCAGATACTTATATATGTGAAGCAAAAGATTATGTCCGCTTTACAAGTGGAGAAGGGGAAGAAAACGCTGTACCGGAAGAATATACCGATTATGAAGGAATGGAAGGAGTATCGGTACTTACGGATGAAAGCGGACTCATCGAGTATGAAGTGACGGTTCAGAATGCCGGACTTTATGAACTTTCGTTAGACTATTATCCGGTAGAAGGAAAGAATACCGAGATTCAGAGAAGTATTTTTGTTGACGGAGAATTGCCATATGAGGAACTTGCTCTGGTGGAGTTCTCAAGAATATGGAGCAATGAGATTACAGAGTATGCCACATCGGCAGAAGGAATCCGGACTCTTAAGTGGGAGACGGATAACCAGGGAAATGATTTAAAACCATCTTTAGAAGAGAATCCTGCATGGATTACGTCGTACGTATATGACAGCAATGGTTATATTCCGGATCGGCTTTCCATTTATCTGAGTGCAGGAACACATACGATTACAATTCTATCTATCAAAGAGCCGATGTTACTTCGCAGGCCTATATTAAGCAATTCAGAAGAAGTACAGGATTATCAGACGGTAAAGGCAGAGTGGGAGCAGAATGGAGCAGTTGACACAAGCGGACAATTAATCCGGCTTGAGGCAGAGAATGCAGACAGAACTTCATCCCAGATGCTATATCCGGTACAGGATAAATCCTCTCCGGCAGTATATCCATCTAGTGCAAAAGTTTTAAAGAATAATACCATTGGCGGTAATTCCTGGCTTTTGAGGTTGCCGAAAGCGGTTTTTATAATATCGCCATGTTTGCGAAACAGAATTTCTCGAAGGGATTGTTTGTTTCCCGAAAGATTGAAATCGATGGTGAAGTTCCATTTGAGGAAATGAACGCATTCGGATTTAATTATAGGCAGAACTGGGAACTGATCAGTCTTTCTAGTCAGGATGAGGTTCCTTATAAGATTTATCTGGAAAAAGGGCAGCATACGATTCGGATGCAGGCAGTGCTTGGTGATTTCTCCGGTATTATCTCCGATGTAAAGGAGGCAGTTACTGAACTGAATGCCATTTATCGAAGTGTAATCCGTATTACGGGTGTATCACCGGATACCTACCGGGATTATCAGATTGAGGCAAGTCTTCCGGAATTAAAGAATCAGCTTAACAGCGCAAGAAAGCTTTTACAGGGAGCAATTGATTCCCTTAAGGCAGTAGCCGGCAGCGGTTCAGAAAAACTGACAGTTCTGATTACAATGCGGGATCAGTTAGATGAGCTGATTAAAGATGAAGAGCGTTTTACTAAGGTAATTGGTTCTTTTAAAATCAATGTTCGTGCATGCGGCACCTGGCTGACGCAGGTAATCGTTCAGCCACTGCAGTTAGATACCATCTATATCTATTCTCCGGATGTTACGGTTACGGTAGAACATGATACCGTATGGGCTAAGATTGCATACGAGATTAAGAAGCTGTTTTACTCCTTTATTGTAAATTATAATCAGATTGGTAACGTGGCAGAGGAAGAGGAAACGGATACCTTAACTCTTTGGGTAGGTACCGGACGTGACCAGGCCAATGTTATCAAGTCATTGATTGATGAGAACTTTACGAATGAGACGGGAATCGCAGTTAATGTTATGTTGGTCGATATGAGTACACTTTTGCAGGCAACGTTAGCAGGACAGGGACCGGATGTGGCAATTCAGGTGGCGAATGATCTTCCAATGAATTACGGGTTGCGTGATGCCGTTACGGATTTAAGTCAGTTTGAGGATCTTCCGGAGATTGTGACACGGTTTAATGCAAGTGCGATGGAGGCATTTACATTTGATGGAGCAACCTATGCACTTCCGGAGACGCAGACATTCCCAATGTTGTTCTATCGGAAAGATATCTTAAAGGAATTAAATATGTCAGTGCCGACTACCTGGGATGAAGTGAAGGTAGCGATGGCAGTGCTAAGCAAGAATCAGATGGAAATCGGCATGCTGCCGAGCGAGCAGGTGTTTGCGATGTTCTTATATCAGAATGGTGGTGAGTATTACAACGAAGACGCTACAAAGTCAGCGCTTGATAGTGAGGAAGCAGTCAATGCATTTAAAGAATACTGCGAATTTTATACGGACTATAAGTTAGATAAAGAGACAAGTGTTGAAGAAAGATTCCGTACCGGCGAATGTCCGCTAATTATTGCAGATTATACGGTCTATAACAACTTACAGGTATCTGCTCCGGATATTAAAGGATTATGGGGATTTGCTCCCGTTCCAGGTGTAGAAAAGGAAGATGGAACGATTGATAATTCCGTAGGAAGCACCGGACTTGGATGTGTTATTATGGAAGATTCCAAGTTAAAGGATCAGGGCTGGGAATTCTTAAAGTGGTGGACTTCTGCAGAGACTCAGACTCTTTATGGCAGAGAGATGGAAAGTCTGATGGGAGCAGCAGCCAGAGTGGCAACTGCCAATATGGAGGCATTTGCAAATCTTCCATGGCCAGTAGCCGATTATGACGCACTGCTTAACCAGTTCTCTTCTGTAAAAGGAATTCCACAGGTGCCAGGCGGATATTTCTCATGGCGAAATGTAAACAATGCTTTCTATAAAGTAACGACGGATACGGATACGGCAACGCCGAGAGAGTCTTTGCAGGATAAGGTAATTTATATCAATGATGAGATTACATACAAGCGGGAGGAATTCGAACTTCCGGTTGCAAAAAATTAGGACAGGAGGGATGAAGCATGCAGTCGGAAGCAGTCTTGGAACAAAAACAGGCTAAAAATGATGAGATTTTGCAAAAGGTAAAGAAACAATCGACGTTATGGAAACGAGTCAAACGAAGCAAGACATCTTATTTTATGTTGGCACCGTATTTTATTCTATTTTTCTTCTTTACGGTAATGCCGGTCGTGATGTCAATCGGTCTTAGCTTTACTTACTTTAATATGTTAGAGGCCCCAACTTTTGTCGGATGGAAAAACTATACGAAGCTTTTACTGGAGGATGATATTTTCCTTAAAAAATACCTTCCTGTTTGCTGTCATTACCGGTCCGGTCAGCTACTTTTTGTGTCTTTTATTTGCCTGGATTATCAATGAGTTTAAAGGAAAGGTAAGAGCGTTCTTAACACTGATTTTCTATGCACCGTCTATTTGTGGTAATGCCTATTTGATCTGGAATCTGATTTTAACAGGTGATCGTAACGGCTATTTAAATGGTATTCTTTTAAAGTTTAATCTGATTAATGAGGCAAAGCTGTGGATGAAGACAGAAAAATATGTACTTCCGATTTTAATCATTGTTCAGCTGTGGTTAAGCCTAGGAACCGGTTTCTTATCCTTTATCGCTGGTCTT
>CALZIE010000233.1 GCA_945787565.1 uncultured Lachnospiraceae bacterium | reverse complement strand
GCGGAATACCTTTATATGGGTGAGGCAGGATATAAAAAAGCAAAGACATTAGCGAATCTTACGGCTACCGTGAAAGCTGGATCTGTGAATGTAAGACAGACCCCATCTACGGAGTCCGATGACAATATTATTACAGAAGTAAGCAGGAATGAAGAGCTTCTTGTGGTGGAAGATGACTCTCTCGAATTATTAACTAAGAATGATCCAAAAGCAGAGCTTTGGGTCAAGGTAAGTGTGGATAATACAGAAGGCTATGTATCGAGAGATTATGTAGATGTATCTTATAAGTGGAAGACAGCAGTAAAGACGGATCCAATCGATGCATCCGTTTCTGCACTTCGTATTCGTCTTACACAGGAATCCAAAAAATATCTTGGGTTACGTTATGTATGGGGAGGACAGAGTCTGACAACAGGTGCTGATTGCTCTGGTTTCGTAAGAGCATTGTACAAGCTTGTTGGTGTTGATATCACGAATCTACCGAGAACTTCTTATGATTTAGCGAAGTCGAGTCTTGGGAAGACGGTTTCCCTTGCACAAGCAAAACCGGGTGATCTTGTATTTTATGGAGATGCTCATGGTAATGTGGATCACGTTGCAATGTATATTGGTAATAATCAGGTTATCCACGAAAGCGGAAGAACAACAGGATGCAAGATATCGAATGTGACATATCGTACGGTAATCCGTATTAAAAATTTTATAGATTAATGAAATGAGAAAGTGTAATTTGTGATGGATAGCAGAGTCTATTTGTCAATAATTACACTTTCTGTTATTTTGACAGACCTTCTAGTTTGTTTTTATGAAATATGACGAAATTTAATTTGTAGACGCAGAAAAATACCAAATAACTACAAATGAACGATGAAAGGTGTATAATAGTAGAGAATAAGGGTAAGGAGGCAAATTATTGTGTATTTTAAGGCATGGTTGGACTATGATGGGGAACTAAATGAGTCGATGAAAAAATATTTTAGTACAGTCCTTTCGAATTATGGGTCGAATGTGCTTTCTAAGGTAGAAAGACAGATGTATCTGCATGCAGTAGAAGAAGTTAAGACAGCAGCGAAAGCATTTATCGGGAATAAGCCAGATGAGTATGATTTCATGATCAGTGACGGGAATCTGACGGTAATTAAGGAACAGTATGATGAAAAGGAAGATGGGGAATGGGAGAAGGGGATTCTTTTATATTATGTTCCCGAAAACCAGATGGATGAAGAAGCTTTGATCACAGAAGGAGCTTATGCGATAAAAAGATATTATGATGAGGAAAAGAGACTTGATCTATGGACGGTTCGGGCTAATAGCGGAGCAGGAATTTTATATGGCACATTTGCACTGATAAGACAGGCGGTATGTGAGGGAAAGATAGCAGATACAGGCATTGTTGCTCCTTTTCATGCGCTTCGTATGCTGAATCACTGGGATAACATGGATGGTACAATCGAACGCGGTTATTCGGGCAATTCCTTTTTCTTTTCCAAGAATCAGATCTTAATAACCGAAAGAACTACCTTTTATGCAAGATTGATCGCTTCGGTAGGGATTAATGGAGTGGTAATCAATAATGTGAACGTAAAGGATATGGCAACTCGATTAATTAGCCCGGTTTATTATGCAAAACTTCGGGAATTAAGTAAAATTTTTGCGGGATATGGCATTAAGATATTTTTAAGTCTTAATTTTGCGGCACCAATGGAACTGGGCGGGCTTTCGGAGTGTGATCCTCTTTCGGAAGATGTGATACGATGGTGGAAAGAGAAAATGCAGGAAGTTTATCAGGAGATACCGGATTTTGGAGGGTTTTTAGTAAAAGCGGATTCAGAAGGTAGACCAGGACCATTTACTTATGGTAGGACTCATGCAGAGGGGGCTAACATGCTTGCCAAGGAGATAGCTCCTTATGGAGGACTGATTATCTGGAGGTGCTTTGTCTATAATTGTAGACAGGATTGGCGAGATAAGAAGACAGACCGTGCGAGGGCAGGATATGATAATTTCATGCCGTTAGATGGCAAGTTTTTGGATAATGTCATTTTACAGATTAAGAATGGACCTATGGATTTTCAGGTTCGGGAGCCGGTTTCACCACTATTTGGTGGGCTGATGAAGACGAATCAGATGTTAGAAGTACAGATTGCACAAGAGTATACCGGACAGCAAAGACATGTGTGCTACCTTGTTCCAATGTGGAAGGAAGTACTTGATTTTCATACATATTGTAAGGAAAATGAAGATACGGTTGCAGATATCATAAGCGGAAGGACGTTCCCAATCAGAAATTGTGGGATAGCAGGCGTATCAAATACAGGGGATGACTCAAACTGGACAGGGCATGATTTGGCCGCGGCAAACTTATATGGATTTGGAAGGCTTTCTTTTGATAATCATCTTACAGCAGAGGAGATTGCAAAAGAATGGATCAGCATGACGTTTCCTAAAAAGCCAATTATTCTTTCTAATCTTATGTATATTCTGATGAATTCCTGGCGCGCATATGAATCTTATACCTCTCCTTTGGGGATTGGATGGATGGTAAATCCGTCCTATCATTACGGGCCGAATGTGGATGGGTATGAATATGACAGATGGGGGACATACCACAGGGCAGACTGCAAAGGGATTGGAGTGGAACGCAGCAGCAAGGGGACCGGGTATACGTTGCAGTATCAGAAGAAAAATGCGCTGATGTATGAAGATGTGTCAACCTGTCCGGATGAGCTTTTATTATTTTTTCACCGGGTGTTATATACAGACCGTCTTAAAAGTGGAAAAACTCTGATTCAGCATATTTATGATAGCCATTTTGAAGGGGTAGAAGAAGTAAAAGAGTTTATAAGATTGTTTTGTCAGCTAGAGGAGTATCTAGAAGAGGCAGTTTTTCAACGGATTTTGAACCGTCTGACGGAACAGCTTTCTAGTGCAGAAGAGTGGAGAGATGTGGTGAATACCTATTTTCATAGAATATCTGGGATTGAAGATGAAAAGGCAAGAATTATTTACTAAAGAGAAAAAAAGGAAAATGGGAACGGATGTTTTGATTGACAAAATTAGAAAAAATTTTTATACTTGTAAAAGTATGCTATAAAAGTATAAGTTTATGGATTTTTTATCCAAAAAATGCGAATCAATAACAAAAGAGAGGAAATGTGGTTTCTATGATAGGTGCGCTGTTTCTTGCAATCATTGTGGTAGTAGGCCTGATTATTAAGAGCGAACATGATAAAGAAGTTAGAAAAAGAAAGCTGATTGCAAAGCTGAAAAAAGAATGGGGAGATGTTCCGAACCAAGAGTATACGGCAGAAAAGATGAAATCTTTAGCAGCGTATTACAATGCGGTAAAAGAAGATACCGATGTGGATGATATTACATGGAATGACATCGACATGGATCAGATTTTCATGACAATGAATAATACAAGCTCTGCAGTTGGTGAAGAATATCTTTACGCGATGCTTCATAAATTGAAGTTCGATGGTGAGGAATTGAAAGAACGTAATCGTTTAGTTGAATTCTTTACTTCTCATGAAGAAGAGCGTCTGCGTGTTCAGGAAATTTTCAGTGGAATGGGCAAGGTGAAGAATGTATCCATTTATGAATACATGAATCGTCTGAATAACTTAAAGAAAGAAAATAATATGACTCATTATTTCTTGATTTTAGCTCTGTTTGTATCCATCGCACTGATTTTTGTGGAACCAGTAATCGGTATTGTTTGTACCGTTGGCTGTATTATCAATAATATTGTGCGTTATTATCAGAGAAAGTCAGAAGTGGAAAGCTATTTTACAGTAGTGTCGTATCTGATTCGCCTTTTAGATTCGGTAAAAGAATTCAATGCATTAAAAATCGATGAACTTAAAATATATACAAAGCAGTTAAAAGAAGTAGAAAAAGCATTCCAGAGTTTCCGTAAGGGAGCCAGAGTGGTAGCAAGCAAGAAGCCGACTGGAGATATGGCAGATGTGTTTATTGATTATATCCGAATGATTTTCCATGTAGATTTAATTA
>CALZIE010000232.1 GCA_945787565.1 uncultured Lachnospiraceae bacterium | reverse complement strand
TAATGGAAATATAAATACAGTTAGATAATTAAAAAGGGAGGCTTGAGTAGATGTACGCAAAAACAGTGGAAGTAAAATGGGGAAACCTATTTATGGAAGAAACTTGGCAGGCGGAAAGAAAGCAAGGGAATATTAGTACGACAAGCACAAATGATTATCTGTATACAGAAGGAAAAGGATTTGGTTTTGTAACGGAAGCCGTAAGAGAGAAGAATCAATCGTTAAAAGTTCCGGAAAACAATTCGGGATTTGATATTTTATACTGGTACATAAAAAAAGAAATTACGACAATTCATACCGATCCATACGGGTGTTTTGCGAAAGCAGACATACCAGTTCCATTATTTTTAAAAGTTCAGCTGCCAAAGGCAGGAAACTATAAAGTGACCCTTACGTTAAATGGTGGAGAAAACGGAGTAAAGGACTTGACTTTATTTGCAGGAAGACGCCATTTGCTCTTTCATAATGAGAAAATCCAACCAAAAGAAGATTTTGAATATAGTTTTATCTTGCATGCGGAAGAGTATATTCCGAGAGGGGATAATAAACCTTATGCTAATTATGCCGTAGATGTTGCAATAATTGGGGAGGGAGTACATTTTAAGAAAGTGGAAATAGCAGAAGCCAATATCCCAACTCTGTTTTTAGCAGGAGACTCTACAGTGACAGATCAGCCAAGCGGTTATCCATATTTACCTGGAGCATGTTACTGTGGTTGGGGACAGATGCTATCAGCATATTTAAAAAATACGATTTCAGTAAGCAATAGCGCACATTCAGGATTGACAACAGAATCAAACAGGCAGGAAGGACATTATGCAGTAATGAAGCAGTATATCAGACCGGGTGATTTTGTTTTCTTTCAGTTTGGACATAATGATCAGAAGCTAAGCCATTTAAAAGCAAAGGAAGGATATCGCCACAATCTGATTAATTATATTAAGGAATGCAGGGAACTTGGGGCGACACCGGTTCTTGTAACGCCGTTGTGTCGTAATACCTGGAAGGAAGAAGGAAGAGTATATGCGGATTTGTTAGAAGAATATCATGAGGTTTGTCTCGAATTAGCAGAGACCTATCATGTATTATTAATTGATTTACATAAGAGGAGCCGGGACTTCATTACAGAGCATGGACTTTTGGATGCAAAACCATATTTCTATCCGGGAGATTATACGCACAGCAATGATTATGGCGCATTTTTATTTGCTGGCTTTGTTGCTTCAGAGATGGAAAAGATTCAGGAGTTAAGACCATATCTGCTGTCCGAAAGACCAAAAGCATGGATTCCGCCAGAAAAATTAGAAATACCAAAAGAGAATAAAGAAGTCTCCAATCAAATGTTATCAGATGAGGAGAAGAGAAAGGTAGCAGATGGCATGCAGATCCCGTATTCTGGATCGAATGCAAAATCCCCACAGGATGTCACAAGAGAATTAGAGTTTCTGTGCGAGTGCACCAAAGCCTGATTTTAAGTTGTCTTAATCAAAATGGTACTGCATATAGTAGTAAAGAGTATAAAAAAAGAAAGCAGGGCATATGAGTGTTGTAATTGCGATACTGGTTTTTGGTCTGATTGTACTGGTGCATGAATTGGGGCATTTTTTGATAGCAAAGTTCAATGGAATCGCGGTGGAGGAGTTTTCCCTTGGGATGGGGCCTAGAATATTTAAGTTCAAAAAAGGTGGAACGATGTACTCCATACGCATTTTACCATTTGGCGGTTCATGCATGATGGTTGGCGAAACAGGGATGGATGAAGGGGAAAAAGCAGGATCCTTTCAGTCGAAAAGTGTCTTTGCAAGGATTACTACAATCGCTGCAGGACCCATCTTCAATTTTATTCTGGCTTTTCTATTTGCCATTATTCTAATTAAGACAGATGGGTATGAGACTGCAGTGGTGACGGAAGTCAAGGAAGATAGTGCCGCCTATGAGGCGGGAATTCGCTATGGTGATGAAATCGTTTCCTATCGTGGAAAGAAAGTTCGTTTTTATGGCGATCTGTATATGGAACAGTATATTCACCCAGAGACAACAAAAGAGCCAATTGCCATAACTGTGAAAAGAGAGGATTCTCTTTTTGAAACAAAGATTATACCAAAAGTGAAAAGTCAGTATATTCTTGGATTTGATTATGAGAAAAACTATGATTCCATTCGCATTACCGCTATTAGAGAAGGATATCCGGCTGATTTAGCAGGAATGAAGGTGGGGGACAATATTACTGCGATTGATGGGATTCCCCTTAATAACAGTTATGAGCTGACGGATTATCTGAAAGGAAATCCTATTGCAGAAGGAGAAGTTAGTCTTACCTATATTTCAGATAATCAGGTTAAAAGCGTGATTTTATATCCCAAACTTTATGAATCCTACCAGACTGGGATTTCCTATGGGAGGAGCAGGCAGGAGGCAAACGGATGGGATAACATTCGCTATGCTTATTATCAGATTGAATACTACATAAAAGCCACTTTAAAAAGTCTTTTCTATCTTATTACCGGAAAGGTTAGTACAAAACAGCTGACAGGTCCTGTCGGCCTTATTATGAATATTGGGCAAAGTGTAGATACGACGAAATCAGAAGGAGTTAATGGGATACTTCCGGTTCTGTGCAGCTGGATCATTGTAATCAGTGCGAATCTAGGAGTGATGAATCTGCTTCCAATACCAGCTTTAGATGGTGGTAGGCTGCTGTTTCTTATTATTGAAGGGATTAGAAGAAAACCGGTAGATCCTAAGAAGGAAGCAATGATTCATGGAATTGGGTTTTACATTCTTATGTTTCTAATGGTCTATGTTTTAATACAGGATCTTAGTTTTCTGTTTAAATGAATCAAGCTATGTACCTGATTTCTGAAACAGTAATCTAGTGGATCAGGCATTTTGGGGATAGATGCTATCCTTAAAATGCCTGATCCATTTGTAGGTAAGCGAAAACTTATCTATGAAGTTTGAGTAAAGAGAAAATGTAAGAAGATAAAAATGCATGGATATTAATATTCATGCATAAAAATAGAAAAAAGGTTGTAAAAAGTCCTAAAATATATTATACTTAGTTAAAATAGAAAAAAAGAGGAGTCTACCAAAGATGAAGAGATTACAGGTATTAACCGATTTCTTGCCATTAGTGCCAGAACTTACAGGAATCAACCCAACAATGTGTATTTTTAATAAAGAAGGAGTTCTATTAAAATACTTCAAATCCAGTGAGATGCCTCTTGATGTTTCAGAAGGATATCAGATTGAGGATCCGAAAGATCCGTTCTTTCAGGCAATAAGAACAGGGAAAAAAGTAGATAATACTCTTCCAAAAGAGGCATTTGGTATTCCAATTAAAGCAAATATAGTGCCAATCAAAGAGGACGGAGAAATCGTAGGTGCGATTATTTTTTCTTATCCGCTGAAAGAACAAGCAATTATCAATGATCAGTCAAAAGAGATTAAGAAAACAGTTAGCCAGACAATTGAGAGTCTTGGTGAAATCATGAAAGAAATCGCGGAACTGGCAAGTGAATTAGAAAGTGTGAAAAAGAGCACAGATAGCCTTGGTAGCAAAGTAGGGGATGCTAGGAATGTTATTTCTAATATTCAGAGTAGTGCATCAAAGTCTAATATATTGGCATTAAATGCTTCTATTGAGGCAGCAAGAGCCGGTCAGGCGGGGGCTGGATTTGCAGTTGTAGCAGGAGAAATGGGTAAGCTTGCTAAGACAAATGCGGAATCAGCAGCAGAAATCCAAGGGACGTTAGGTGAGATGCTAAATGAGATGCAGAATGTAACTGCCAATATCAACGGTGCAGTTAAGACTGCCAAAAACCAGGAAGCGAAAGCAGATATGGTTCATGAGATGTTAGGAAACATTCAAAAGATTACAGAGCAATTATTAGATATTGCTAAAAAATAAAAAATAAAAAAAGGATTGCCGCGCAATAGGAAGTGGCAATCCTTTTTTGTATAAGAAACTCTTCTACAATTTTTAGAAATGAAATTTATGCATGAAATCTTGCACTGTA
>CALZIE010000231.1 GCA_945787565.1 uncultured Lachnospiraceae bacterium | reverse complement strand
TCTTTTTGATTATGGCAGCCTCTCTTTATGGAACGTTTCGGTATGGGGCTAAAGCACTTTCCTTATCCAGCCCGCTTAGAAGGCTTCAGGGCGTTGGAAAGGGAATCTTGGATGCGATGCGAAAAAAAGAACAGATTACAAGTAAAGGGGCATATGTAAATGTCAGACAGGAGAATGATTTGTTTTACTTTATTTCTTTAAAAGGTGGAACCTCTCGTGAAAAAGAGCTGTTTGCTGACTGTGTATCGGAGTCTATAATCCAATTGAGAATGAGCGGTATTTACTGGTGAATCAAAAGAAAAGAAAGAGCAAAGGCGGGTATTATGTGATCCCGGATGCATTTGCAAGGAAAAAGGAAGATGCAGAGGTATTTGCTTTGTGTCTCCAAAAATACATCGGAAAATACGAGGCGGTATATACGAGAACACCGGAAGGAAGAAAAGTGTTACTGGAGGCGCGCACCTATGCATTTGCCAATCGGCAGGAAAGATGCATGACAAAGAAAAAGGTGAAGAGTGCATTAGAATAAGAAAACGGAAGAGTATCAAGAGAGACTCATTTTTGTTATAATGATTATTGATTTTGAGAAAATAAGGAGACTGATATAATGTTGATAAACAGGGATGACATGATGGAACTTACCAGAAGAATGACAACCAGTCGAACATCTATTACAAGAATCGCTGGATGTTACATAGATTCGGAAGGATATATTGACGGGACATTCAATACAAATTTCCTAAAGCTGTCCGTGCATGAAAGAAGTACAAAACTAGAGGTGGCAAAAGCGATACTGTTCTCAGATACCAATGAAAATCTAAAACAATATAAATTCACTGACAACAGTAAGAATAACATGAGCATGTGGAAGCTGCTTAACGGAATGAAGTCATGTGGATTAAAGAATGACGCTATGATGGAAACATTCTATGAAATAATAACGGAGCGATACAAGACGAATAATGAATACGGGATATTTGTGTTTCATGACAGATATGATGTTCCGATGAAAGCATCGGATAAAGAGCGTCTTGGAGAATCAGAGGAAGTGTATGAATATCTGATATGTGCAATATGTCCAATCACTGGAGATTATGAGCCGGGAGTTCCTGAATGGGGCTTTGTATATCCTATGTTTTCAGATAGAAGCAGTGATATTGAGCATATTGGTATATTTAACAGAAATAAAGAAAGACCGAATACAGAAATCGAGAATTTATTACTTAAGAATGAATGATATTTAGAGAGGCTGAAAGAAATGATATCTTTCAGCCTTTCTTTTATTTTGTCTAAAAATAAAGAAAGGGCACGAAGCAATTATTTATATTTTGTTGTAGCTATAAAAGCAATAAATAAGTGGTTTAGAAGGTGATGGAAATATCATAACACAGTTAAAGAATTGAGAGTCTATTTATTAGAATAGTTGAGAAGATCCTTATAGAAGCAAAACTAGACGCTATCCCACAAATGCCTGATACACTAGTAGGAAAGGCGAAAATCATGTGCGAGAATTGAATAACTTGTCATAGGTATTAGTATTTCCTGTATAATGTAATAATGAAAAAGAAAGGAAGAAAATAATGAAATACTTAGATGATCCTGACCTGACTTTTTTAGCATTTTGTAACAATGATGATTTAGATATTTTAGTTCAGTACTTAACGAAAACCAAAAAAGGAAATAAACGATTTAATGAAACATTAACGTCTAAAAAATCTTATAAAGATAATTATCCCAATCATCAGATTGATTGGAAGGACATTGCTGAGGAATTACAGACTTATGGTGGAAATAGTATCTATAATTTTTTTCGGCAGACGGGAGTTTCCTATAAAGAAATTTTGACCGATGTATGCAAAAGAATGAAAGTTAATTTTAATGCTAAATCCTCAGTGTCTATTATTGAGCGAAATTTACTATCAAAAATATTAGAAGATAGTATTGAAAAAATGACAGAAGAAGAGCAAGAACCCTATTATGTAATATATTTATCCGAAAAGTTCTTTCTATATTGGGTTGGCGTCATGCATTCAAATTTCTTAAATGTCTTCATATAATATTTCTCATCACTAAAACCGCAGACGTAAGCAATTTCCTTGATGGAATGCTCATAGCTAGCGAGGAGCGGTTTTGACATCTCAATTCTTGTCTATGGATATAGTTCACCAATGTAGTTTTTGTTACTCGTTTAAACAGGGCGGATAGATAATTGGGATTGTATCCAAATTCTCTGGCAATATCCTTAACGGACAGTGCAATATAATAATTAGAGCGGATCCATTCTTCAATTAGAGAGATGTTTGGAGGAAGATTTGTCTGAAGGGTATCGAGAGATTCTATAAATTTTTGTGAGACTTCCATTATAAGAACGCTTAGAGCGTAGTTTAGAAGCTGATTTGGATAAAGCGGTTTTTTTCTTGAAAAGTCAAGAAGCTGGTTGAAGAGAATAAGAGATCGTTCCGGTGAAGGGATGGTACCGTATTCGGGAAGAATATAGAAATTTTTATCAGAGTCGTTTTTGCTGTTCTTAATCATATGGTCTAGCATAGTTTGAGTAAGGTCATATTTCGTATATTCTAATGAATTCCAATGTATTATAATAGAGGATAGTAACGTCTGGTAAAAATCAAGATAAGAAGGAGACTACAATGAAGGAAAAAGTAAGCGTAATAGGTGGAGCAGATGGAACAACCAGCATTTTTATTGCAGGAAATATGAAACGCCACGGAAAAAGCCTGATTAGCAAGTGGAAAGAGAAGGCGTATGAGAAAAAGAAAGAAATGTTGATTCAGCAGATTCCAATCAAGCCTAGATCCTTAGATAAGGTGATTCGTTTTATTGAGAAAAGATATCAGGCAGTGGAGATATCAAAAGATGAATGGGGATATATTGAGAATTATAAAGATATTAAGGCATCTTATGTGGTGCAGTTCTATCCGGAATTAATTGAGACACCATTGCCGGTGTTAAAGAAAGAAGATTACGAGGATGAACAGAGGATATTAGAGTACTTCACACTCCAGCAGGAGCAACGGGAGCAGATTGCAATGCTTCCAAGTGAGGAAGTTCCGATTGATTTTCATATGTATGATATTTCAGTGCCAGAGGCAGGCACGATTCAAGTATGCATAGAAAAGCTTCGCCGGGTTCTTTCCATTAGCTATTCTTGTAAGGGTGAGGGCAATAAGAAAGAATTAGAAGCAATTGTCCGAAAGATTTATTGTTACTATGGTGTGAGTATGGAAGATGTTTCAAAACGTACAGAGCGACTGGAAAACTTAGTAGCAGTCTTATTGAATAAATAGTATGAAAAAGAAGAAAAAACATTGTTGATGTAGTAGACCGGTTTGTCAAAGCGCATAAGTGTATTATAAAATCATTAGAAGAGACCGGGAAAATCGAAAATATCATAAAGGATATTAATGAAATTGCATCCCAGACAAACTTACTTGCAATCAATGCTTCGATCGAAGTAGCCAGGGTATCAGATAAAGGAACTGGTTTTTTGTTGCAGAACAGATTCGTACCTTATCGGTACAAAGCAAGCAGGCCAGTGAAAATATCAATCAGATTTTAGGTGGATTGACGAATGGAGCGCAACAGGTTTCAGAACATCTAAAAGAAATGGAATCATTAGCAAATCAGATTATAAGCCATTTCGCAACCTCAAGCAATGCATAGAGATTTTATATCGATTTAAAAATAAAAGCCCTGTATCGAATTAGGATACAAGGGCTTCGAAGGAAAAATTTTATAAGGAAACAGGAAAATAAAGGTTGTAAAATAGGTTGACAAAAATAGAAAATACTGTAATACTAAAAGAAGCGCACTTACAAGTGAGATAAGTCTTGCTCCTAGGCCCGCTCTATACAAAAAAATGATTCCTGACACCGAAATCGTTTGAGGTGGAAGAATGAGCATTACATATTAAAAAATAAGGGGAACTGTACCAAGTGGACAGTTTCTGTTTTTTGTACGTTTAGCCATATCTTCCTCTGCGGATGATGAGGAATTTTTAAGCCGATTCATATAGCGCCAA
>CALZIE010000230.1 GCA_945787565.1 uncultured Lachnospiraceae bacterium | reverse complement strand
ACTTCCTTATTCACCTGCGTATTAAGCTGTTCTAAAAAATCTGATGAAGCCTTTTCTTCTTCATAGCTTTTTGTTTCATCTGCCGCTGCTGTGATTTCCACAACCGGCTTTCGGAATAGCTTGAATATCCCTTTCGGGGTAACTTTCTTCATATTCATAACAATTGCATCTTTTCCGAGCGCTTCTTTGGCAAGCATAATTGCTTCTGTCTCGGTAGCTGCTTCAAATTTCTTAATAAGCATTATGCTGTCACCATCCCTACTGACTGTAATTCTACATTTGAATCAATTTCATTATAAGAGATCACGATCAGATCTTTATAATAATCTCTCGTTAACTTCTTAAAGTACATACGAACAATTGGAGAAGTGATGATAATCGGGCTTCTTCCTAAGTTCTCAAGTTTCGCTGCTTCTTCTCCCACTGCCTTGATAATGGCATTGCTACGATCTGGATCAAGCGCTAAATAAGCCCCCTGCTCGGTCTGTTTTACACAGGACATGATTTCCTGCTCAATCTTTGGATCTAATGTGACCACACTGTTTGTCTGACCAGTGCCAAAGTATTTGCCTGAAATGGCACGTTTTAAGCTTTGTCTTACATATTCCGTTAAAACATCCGTATCTCTTGTTGTTGGAGCATAATCCGCCAATGTTTCGAAAATAGTAATTAAATCGCGGATGGAAATGCCTTCTCTTAAGAGATTCTGTAATACTTTCTGAATCTCACCAACTGAAAGAAGCTTTGGAACAAGTTCTGTAATAAGTGTCTGGTTCGCTTCCTGAACATTGTTGATCAGGTTCTGAACATCCTGTCTTGTCATAAGTTCGTCTAAGTGAGAACGGATGACTTCGGTTAAGTGAGTCGCCATAATAGAAGGCGGATCTACAACAGTATAACCAAAGGATTCCGCTCTTTCTCTCTGGCTTTCCGTAATCCATAATGCTGGAAGATGGAAGGAAGGTTCGAAAGTCGGAATACCCGTGATTTCTTCTTCCACATAACCTGGATTCATTGCCATATAGTGATCGAATAAAATCTCTCCTTCACTAACTGGAATTCCTTTAATCTTAATGACATACTGATTTGGATTTAACTGAATGTTATCACGCAAACGAATGGTTGGTACTACGCATCCAAGTTCTAATGCGATCTGTCTTCTGATTAGGACAACTCGGTCTAACAAGTCACCGCCTTGATTGACATCGGCAAGTGGAATGATACCGTAACCAAATTCTAACTCAATCTGATCAACCTGTAATAAAGAGGTGACATTTTCAGGCTTTCTAAACTCGCTTGCTGCCTGCTCATCTTCTGCCACTTCATCTTCCACATCCTGAATTTTTTCATGTTTTGCCATAAAATAGCCTGTTACAATCAGAACTCCTCCGTATGTAGCAAATACAAAGAATGGAAGCGGTGTTACGATTCCGAGGAAACATAAACTTGCTCCAACCATATATAATACCTTTGGAATGGAGAATAACTGCTTTGTTAATAAATCACCGATATCGGCATCTTTCGATACCTTCGTTACGATAATACCAGTTGATAAGGAAATCATAAGAGATGGAATCTGACTCACCAGACCATCACCGATTGTTAAGATGGAATATTCGGTAAACGCTTCACCTGCGCTCATGCCACCTCTTGTCATTCCCATAACAACGCCACCGACAAGATTGATAACGGTGATGATAAGACCCGCGGTCGCATCCCCTTTTACGTACTTAGTCGCACCATCCATGGCACCGAAGAAGCTTGATTCTTCCTGGATTTTATCTCGTCTTGCACGCGCTTCGGCATCTGTAATGGCGCCGGTATTTAAATCGGCATCGATAGCCATCTGTTTACCTGGCATCGCATCGAGTGTAAATCGTGCGGTTACTTCGGATACACGTTCCGAACCTTTATTGATAACCATAAACTGTACAATAACAAGGATCATGAACACGATAATACCGATTACGGTATCACCACCACCAACGAACTCACCAAACTGTCTTACGACTTCACCTGGTTCACCCGTTGTTAAAATCAGCCTTGTCGACGATACGTTCAACGAGATTCGGAATACCGTCGTAAAAAGCAAAATTGTCGGGAAGGTCGACATATTTAAAACTTCCTGTGAGAAAAGCGCATTAAATAAAATAATCATCGCAATCGATATATTAAGCGCTAATAAAAAGTCCAATATAATAGAAGGCATTGGAACGAGTAAGAATATAATGGCTGCCATTATATAAATCCCTACTGCTATATCCGTTTTCTTCACTGCTTTGGCCTCCTTCTTTCGTATTATTTATTCTTAAGGGAATATACATAGGCAAGCACTTCTGCTACCATCTGATATAATTCACTTGGAATTTCTGTATCTAAATCCACATTGTAATAAAGCATTCTGGCAAGTGGCTTATTTTCTACAATTGGTATCTCATGTTCTTTGGCCGCTTCTTTAATTTTTGCTGCCACATGATCAGCACCTTTTGCAATCAGAACCGGTGCTTGCCCTTTTTCTTTGTCATATTTAAGTGCACAGGCAAAGTGTGTCGGGTTGGTAATAACAACATCCGCTTCCGGGATATTATTCATCATACGTCTCTGAGAGGCTTCCCTCATACGCTGCTTAATCTTACCCTTGATCTGCGGATCACCTTCGGACTGTTTATATTCATCCTTGATTTCCTGTTTTGTCATTCGCATGTCTTTCTTAAATTTGAATTTCTGATAAATAAAGTCAGCTAGACCTACAACGACTAAGACAATACTGATCTTCATACCTAAATTAATTACGATATTTCCAACTAAAACAATGGCAGCGGATAGATTCCCAATTCCATATAAAACCGACAGCTTATCAAGTTCTCCTTCTAGTGTGGTATAAGCTAATACGGTAATAACAATAATCTTGATTATTGCTTTTACAAGTTCCATGATTTTATCAAAGGAAATGATTTTCTTAAACCCACTGATTGGATTTAACTTGTTAAACTTTGGCTGTAACGGTTTTGCGGTCGGCTGCCATTTTACCTGCACGATATTGACTACAATCGCAACCAGGACACCAGCTAGAAATACCGGAAGGCATATAATTAATATAAGCTGTAGTACTTCCCTGGTCAGAACCGTTGCTGTGACTGTGTTAAACTCTTCTTTTGCATAGAGCTCGATTTTCGAGTATGCAAAATCAAAGGAATCAATAAATTTGTTTCCAATATAAGAAACGAACATCTTTAGTATCAGAAACAGGCCTAATAGCGCAACACCATTGTTTAACTCCTGGCTCTTTGCTACCTGCCCATCTTTTCTGGCATCTGTCAGTTTCTTCGATGTCGGCTCTTCTGTCTTTTCTCCTCCGGGACCTTCCTTTGCAAAGAACTGAAGTCTATAAGAAAATAAGAATCTCTGTTTTTCCATGTTTTCCTTCCTCTAAGGCCTCATATAGGCAATCGCATTCTTAAGCATCGTCATCATTTCCGTGAAAATAAAGTCGGATACGGCTGGAATCATCCCTACCATAAAGATCAGAACGATAAAGCCAACAAAGACCTTAAGCTGAATACCAATAACAAACATATTCATCTGTGGTGCTACTTTCGCTAAGATTGCAAGCACTACATTTACAATCAGAATTGATGCAAAAATCGGCAATACGATTCGAAATGCAATGACTAGGTAATCTACTAAAAACACTGCCATCCCCTGATAGATTGCCGGACGGATGAATACCTGCCCGACCGGTATCAGCTGATAAGAATCTACTAATGCCATCAGAATATGATGATGCATATTTGTGACTAAGAGCATCAGCATAACCGCATAGGAATAGAAGTTCGCTGTGACAGTAACCTGCGCATTGGAGACTGGATCAAACTCAGTCATCATCGAGAAACCGATATTCATATCAATCATCTGCCCTGCAAAGCCTAAGATATAAAATGCGATATTGCAGAACAGCCCCATGATAATCCCACATAATGTCTCTTTCACAATGAGACTGATAAAGTCTATAACCGTTTCATACTCTAAAGCCGTTACCGGCAACACCTGAAATAAAA
>CALZIE010000229.1 GCA_945787565.1 uncultured Lachnospiraceae bacterium | reverse complement strand
CAACATTATGAGCAATATAGCGAATAATAAAAAAGAAGTATTAGCAGAATGGTTTAATGAATACTTTGAGATAAAATTGTCGGATAAGGCACTGCGGATGGATTTTGAACATACGGAGGATCCGAGCGTGTTAGAACAGATGAATAAGGCAAAGGAAGGAATTAGCTGGTACAGTGGAGGAGTAGTTGGGGTATTAGACACCTTTTTTAATAGCGTGATGAATGTTGTTGTATTATTTGGTGTGCTTGCAATCATTGTCATGACCTGTCCGCTATTAATTCCGATTCAGTTAATTTCTTTAGTTTTAATTACATACTGGAATGCAAAACGGAATGCCATTGAAGTGGAGAGTTTTCTTAAGCTTGCAAAATCCAATCGAATTTTCTTTTATGTGTTATACCAGCTGCCTAATTTTAAATATGGGAAGGAAATTCGGTTATATGACAGTGGGGATATGATGGCTGAGAAAGCAGAGGAAATGGCCGAGGAACAGATGACCATTTGGAGAGATAACGAAAATCGGAAGAGAAAGGAAAGCTTTAAGATGGATATCATCAATTCGTTTCGAGATGGTCTTTCTTATTTTTATATTGGCTGCCTGGCTCTTGCAAAGAAAATTACAATCGGTGACTTTTCCATGTGTGTGGCAGCAGCATCTAATATGTACTGGAGCCTTAATGGAATTGTTACGGGATGGCAGGAGGTGACAAAGAGGTGTAACTATGCCTATCAGTTCTTAAAGTTTTTAGATTACTCGGAGGCAATGCCAAAAGGAAATCAGTCTGTGAAAAAGGGGGCTCATACAATCGAATTCATTCATGTGGGATTTCGTTATCCGCGTACCGAACGGTTCGTATTAAGAGATATTAATTTAACCATTCAGTCTGGTGAGCATTTATCCATTGTTGGTTTAAATGGAGCAGGAAAGACCACGTTAGTAAAACTGCTTTGCCGATTATATGATGTGACAGAAGGGGAGATCCGCATTGATGGGATAAATATAAAAGAGTATAAAGAGGAAGAGTATCGCAGGTTGTTTGCAGTAGTATTTCAGGATTTTAAGCTATTTGCATTTAGCCTTAGAGAGAACATCACGTTTGGTGAACAGGCAGAAGATGAAGAAATTGAAGAGATATTTCGACTTACCGGATTTTATGAGGATGCGAATAAGCTGGATGAAGGACTGGATACGATTCTTTATAAAAGTTTTGATGAGCATGGTACGGAATTATCCGGAGGGCAGCAGCAAAAGACCGCAATCAGCCGTGCTCTTTATCGAAATGCACCAATCGTTATATTAGATGAGCCGACAGCAGCACTCGATCCGATTGCGGAATACGATATTTACAGGCAGTTTCATACCTTAGTTGGAGGAAAGACCGCTATCTATATTTCGCATCGTTTATCAAGCTGTAAGTTCTGTGATCATATCGCAGTATTCGGAGGGGATACCATGAAAGAGTATGGGACCCATGAGGAGTTAGTACGGATACCGGGAGGAATCTATGCGACTATGTTTGCGGCACAGGCACAGTATTATGTGGAGAATAGGCTGGCTTAAGGCATAACAGGGAGAAAAAAGTTATATTTCGGCCCGTCATACATATATTGGTAACAATAAACCTGCTGGGAGAACTAGAATGGTTATTACTCCGGGGATACCAGATTGCGACTATACATATGAGAATGGAAAGAAATTATTTGTTTTAGTTGCACAGGAACTTGATTGGGAACTAGTGGATGGAATTCGGGTAAAAGCCTGGGGATATAATGGTTCTACACCTGGACCGACGATACATGTATTTCCAGGGGAAGAAGTAATATTGCGTGTTGTGAACCATTTACCGGTGGAAACAAGTGTACACTGGCATGGACTGGAGGTACCTAATGTTATGGATGGTGTACCGCCAATCGAACCAAGTCCGTTTATTAAGCCAGGATATTATTTTGATTATACCTTTACCATAACAAATCCACCTGGTACATATCTGTATCATTCCCATGTGGATGTAATGACACAAGATAATGCAGGTCTGTTTGGTGGATTTATTGTAGAGGATCCAGCAAATCAAAATCGAAAACACTATAAAGATTATTTATATATTTTGCAGGAATGGGCAATCAAGGAATTATCCTGGGGGGAACTGACACCGGGACTGTACCCGCTTAATTTTGTGAAGCCATTCTTTAATTTCTTTACGATGAATGGAAGATGCTATCCGAAAACACAGCCGCTAAAGGTTGACTATGGTGATATGGTTCATGTCCGTTTTGGAAATATTCAGATGCATCATCATCCCATCCATTTGCATGGCCATGAATTTAAGGTAGTGGCAGCAGACGGTTTTCCAATCGATTCTAGGACACAGATTTATAAGAATACAATTTTGGTAGCATCCGGTGAAACATGGGATATTGAATTTCTAGCGGATCATCCGGGAATATGGCCGATGCATTGTCATATGCCACATCATGTTACGAACAATGGAGCACCACCGCTAGGGGGAATGTTCACGACGGTAAATTATTGTAATGGGACACCGCCCCAATACCAATATTGCAATCCGGATTGGCCGAGACGTACATAGGTGGCAGAGAGTAATGATAGATAGTAATAAAAGACCGGACTTACGAAGAAATGTAAGGGCCGGTCTTTTTTAATTCATAGGAAATTGCTCTGCAATTCTCTATGGATCAAAAACTCTCCGAGGATGCACACTCCGCCTGCGGCTACGGCGCCACAAAGTGACATCACCCTGAGAAAAAAGATATGCGGAGCCTAGAGTGGCGAAGCCACTTTGTTCTACTTTTATTGATATGCTATGAAGAAGAAAACAGTTGTTGTTATTCGGAGAGATAGAGTATGGAAAGACGATAAGAAAGTATCTTCCAATTCATCATGTAATTCCCATCGACAGATGTACTGGTATCGTACATAATTAACAACCAAAGCGTGAGGAGGAATTATTATGAAGAAACATGCAGCTATTCTAAAAAATACAGCTTCCCTTATTCTGCTGATTGCACTATTATCCTTGCTATTACCGTTTTGCAGAATAACAACAGAGACGAAAACGATTACAGTGTCGGGGATGGAAGTACTGAAAATCGGAGCAGATGCTGGCTATGAGTATTACAGTAACGGAAGAATCGACCATGACTATGTGGTATGGGATGACTTGACATGGGGAGACATAGAGGGTGGTGTTACAGCACTCGATCAGAAAGAACTACGAAATGTAGTGATCGGTATTGTAATTGCCAGTTTGCCAGTTTTGTTTTGCCTGATATCGATTGTCTTTATTCTTTTCGCACGAGGGAAAAAGGGGATGATTTTACCGACACTGCTGATTGCATTGGCCTTACTCCAAAATATCATGATGATTCTGGCTTTTTTCAAACTAAGACATTTACTATTGCCGTATGTGGCACTTACGCTCTTAATCGGAATTTATGCATTTACGATATGGAATGGAATTACGCTTGCGATACTGATACTATTATGGCTGACCGGTGGATTTTCTAAGCCAGAGCAAAAGAAATCGGATTCTAAGCAAAAAGTAAGGAAAAGAAAGAAGGAACGCTTATCCGAACGCGATCCAAAGGAGAAGAAACGTAAGAAGCGGGGAAAGAAAAAGAAGAAAGATAAAAAGAACAATAAGAAAAAGAGCAAGAAACGCTGGTTCAGAAAAGAAAAAAAGGAAAAGAAAGCAGACCGTCTCGGCTATGAACAGGAACCAAAAATTCAGACTAGAAAGCAGATAAAACAGAGGAATATGTGCGTAAAAGTGATGATGCTAGTGGGAACATCAGTGGAGACAATCGTTATAAAAGAACCACAACCTTTACTGCAACGGGTCATATCAAAGGCTTAACTGGTATGTATGAAGGAACGAATCTGGAGCTTTCCATGCTTGAAAACGGGACAATAACAATTGGAACAACAGAGGAAGCAGTGAATGCGCTTTTAAAGGGTTCACTCCGTGACATTGATAAGATCGCTCATCATAACTGTGTGATTGAGTACAAGGAAAAAAGCAAACAGTATAAAATCACTAGCCACTCCATAACAGAAATCTTATTACAAACAGGTGGTGAGGATAATCAATTCATTCGTCTGA
>CALZIE010000228.1 GCA_945787565.1 uncultured Lachnospiraceae bacterium | reverse complement strand
TACAAAAAAAGAAAGCCCTAACCTACGTATATTTCCTGTTGGTCAGAGCTTTTTCTTTACTTTTTATAAACTGTTTTTAGGAACGAAAACCATGTGCAAAGAATATTTTAATATCATATAAAAGATTAAGGGTGGACATTTTCGCTTCATTATGATAAAGTGTAACTGTTTTATAAAATTTTACCGGATTGGAATCTAGTTTTGAGTAAATAAAAATTTGACTCTAATTTAAATGAAAGGATACAACGACCATGAAGACTTATCAATCTATGAGCAAAATGGAACTAGAACAGTTAAAAGCCGAATTACAGGCAAAATATAAAGATTTTCAGGGGAAAGGCTTAAAACTCGATATGTCAAGAGGTAAGCCAAGCAAGGAACAGCTCGACCTTTCCATGGGAATGATGGACGTGCTAAATAGCAGCACTGAACTTGTATGCGAGGAAGGAACCGACTGCAGGAACTATGGAATACTAGAAGGCATTCAGGAAGCACGCGAACTACTTGGCCAGATTAGTGAAGTACCTGCCGAAAATATTATTATTTACGGAAATTCCAGCTTAAATATTATGTACGATACCATCTCCCGTTCCTTTACTCATGGCGTGATGGGATATACTCCATGGTGTCGATTAGATAAAGTAAAATTCTTATGTCCAGTTCCAGGTTACGACCGTCATTTCGCCATTACTGAGACTTTCGGGATTGAGATGATTCCGATTCCAATGACTCCAAACGGTCCTGATATGGACTTAGTAGAACAGTATGTTTCTAATGATGAAGCAGTAAAGGGCATCTGGTGTGTACCAAAATATTCAAATCCACAGGGCATCACCTACTCCGATGAAACCGTAAGAAGATTTGCACATCTTACTCCTGCCGCACCAGACTTCCGCCTATACTGGGATAATGCATACAGCGTTCATCACCTTTATCCAGACCAGCAGGCATTTTGCTTAGAAATCTTAGAGGAATGTAAAAAAGCCGGTAATCCGGATTTGGTTTACAAATTCACTTCTACATCCAAAATCAGCTTCCCTGGTTCCGGTGTTGCAGCAATCGCTGCCTCTGAGAATAATTTAAAGGATATTAAAAAACAACTGAAACTGCAAACAATCGGTCATGATAAACTAAATCAGCTTCGTCATGTACGATTCTTTAAAAACTTAGACGGCATTCATGAACATATGATGAAGCATGCTGATATTATGCGCCCTAAGTTTGAGGCCGTTGAGAAAGTTCTTGATCAGGAACTTGGCGGTTTAGGCATTGGTTCTTATATTAAGCCACTGGGCGGATATTTTATTTCTTTTGACGCATTGGATGGCTGTGCAAAAGCTATCGTAAAAATGGCAAAGGATGCCGGCGTTATTATGACCGATGCTGGTGCTACCTACCCTTATGGACTGGACCCGCACGACAGTAACATCCGTATTGCACCTTCTTTCCCATCCCCAGAGGACTTAGCACTGGCAACTGACCTTTTCGTTCTCTGCGTAAAACTTGTCAGCATCGACAAAATACTAGAGAATAAATAATAACGTGCAGAGGTTAAGAGAAGAAACGTAAGAAAGGAAAGAGGCTTATATGCCTCCTGCCCCTTTTCCGTTTCTCCTCTTAGCCTCTTTTTTATTGTAATTTTATGGAAATGTGGTATAGTTATTCCGTAATGATTTAGGAATGCTGCAAGGATCGTATTGTGACAATCATAAATCATTCTGCTAGCTCATTTTATTCGGGTTAGAATGGCTTTATTTTATGAATTCTAGTTTAAGCTAGGAGGAATTGGCTGATAGTCTGGGAAAGAATTGGAGGAATAAGAGTGAAGAAAAAGAGACGTAAAAAAGGACTGCTTGCAGGACTTGTTGTAGTTGTTTTACTTTTGGGAGGAGCTTTGTTTATACGAACAACGGGTATTTTAGTGAAAGGGGTTTCCAATCCGCTTTCCGATCCTGTCTTTAATGAAGGGGCTACGGAGACTTTTGCTGGACAGGAACTGGATTTTGATCAGAAGTTATTAGAATCTGGGATGGCGATTTCGGTTTCAGAGAGTGAACCTGCTCTTTTCGGACTGGTTTCCGATCTGATGGTTAATAATGAACTGGTTACGGACTTCACTAGAACAGAACCAATCAGCTTTGATGGACCTTATACGGAAATGGAGGGCATTATCACATTTCGTGGAAATAATTATCGCTCTGCTACTTCTTATGGAGTTACCGATTTAGAAAGCAAGGAATTCGACCTTAATCATTCCTGGTTTACAAAGACAGGTTCTTTAAAGAAGACGGTAGGTGACGGAACTGGAGAATGGTCTGGCAGCTGCTGGACAGGACAACCTCTGATTGTAAGATGGAAGGCTGAAACAAGGCAGGCAATGAATCTGTATGAGGATAAGAAAGCAAAGGACGGACTGACCGAAGTGATTTATGCTACCTGTGATGGAAATATCTATTTTCTTGATTTGGAAGATGGCACTCCGACACGGGATAAGATCAGTTTAGGATTTCCGGTAAAAGGAACCGGCAGTCTGTATCCAAATGAGATTCCACTTTATTTTGTTGGTGCTGGGGATTCTATGGGCGATGACTGTGCCAGAACTTTTATCGTGGATTTGATAAAGGGCGAGATTATTTATGAATACGGATATGATGATGAATTTTCTGAACGTACGGATAATAACGGCTTTCATGCGTATGATTCCTCTCCATTAATTGATGTGGACACCGATACTCTGATTCAGCCAGGTGAGAACGGAATTTTGTATACAATGAAACTAAATACGAAGTATGATGGAGCGAGCATCTCTATCAATCCAGACGAAATGGTAAAATGGCGTTATACGACTACTCATTCCAGAGAGGATTCTTACTATCTTGGTATGGAGTCTTCCGCCTCTATTTTCCGGAATTATTTATACATAGCAGATAACTGCGCAGATTTGATGTGTATTGATCTAAATACGATGGATGTGGTATGGATGCAGGATACGGTGGATGATACGAATGCTTCCCCTGTTTTTGAAGAGGATCCTTCGGATGGCACAGGGTATCTGTATATCGCTTCTTCCCTTCATTTTACAAAGGATGAGAACAATGCGGGTACAATTAACCTTGAGAAGATTAATGCAGCAAATGGCGAAGTAATCTGGTCGGTTCCTTATGAATGCCAGACGGTTGCTGGTATCTCCGGCGGTGTACAGGCTACCGCTTTATGCGGAGAACAAAATCTATCTGATTTTGTTTATTTCGCCATTGCCAGAACAAATGGGGTGGACCATGGACAATTAGTGGCTATTAATAAGAAAACTGGTGCAGAATACTGGCATCTGGATATGGAATATTATACATGGTCAAGCCCGATTGCTATGTATGATGCAGATGGAAATGGCTATCTTATCCTCTGCGATTCTAAGGGCAATATGTTTTTTATTGACGGGATTACGGGCAAACTTTATGATACAATCAATTTAGCCGGAGCAAATATCGAAGCTACGCCTGCCGCTTTTGAGAATACCATAGTTGTTGGCACCCGAGGTGTCGGCACAGTGTCCTCTCTCCTTGGTGCCGAAGGCAAACGCATCTATGGAATTCGAATGAAATAGGACAGCCTGAAATCGTGGTTTCTATTATGAGCATATAGGAAACTTCAAATCCATAATACGGGCCTTGACTTACTAACGGATGAAAATTAGTTGTTTTTATTGAAACATCAAGTTTTCATCCGTTCTGATATTAGTCTTTCTTGGAGGTTACGTTTTTGCAACGTTCTTTCTTTAAACATTCTTCTAATTTCTCCACTGCATCTAGATATAGGATTCCATTTCCAACGATTCTCTTTTCGTAGTCTAATCTTAGGGTTCTTTTAATAAGCTGTGCATACAGCTCGCATTCTGTTAAGTCCCGTCCAAAATCTTTTCTGGACCAATTGATGATCAGTGCCAAGGCTCCTGATACATGCGGTGCCGCCATTGATGTACCACTTAGGTTCATTATCCGATTATCCGGATATGTGGATATAATATTAAGTCCAGGTGCCACAAGATCAAGCTGATTATTGGAGTTCGTAAAATCAGTTGCTTTGGCATTGTAATCAACCGCTCCTACCGAGATTACCTCGCTATAATAAGCTGGATACGTAATT
>CALZIE010000227.1 GCA_945787565.1 uncultured Lachnospiraceae bacterium | reverse complement strand
ATGCGGAGCCTAGAGTGGCGAAGCCACTTTGTTCTTTATAAAGGATCCCGTTTGAAAGGGTGTTTTCTAAAAGAAATTAAAATAGATGTTACAGAAAATAAAGTATAGCGGGTCTGTTTATGGCAATGATAAAACTAAGAATAGTACGGAAAGAGGAAGGATTTATGATTGTTCGAATTCAGAAGGCTGTGATTAAAGGAATCAAGAATGTGGAATACGGAGAAGTGAAGTTTCCTTGTTCATTAAAAGAGGATATATTTGATGAGGCAGCAGATGTGACCGGAATGTATGGGCAGAACGGTTCTGGAAAGTCTGCGTTTATATTTTCAATGGCTGCGTTAAAGATACTGCTATCGGGAAGAACGCTTCCTTCGGATACGGCAGAGCATATTCTGTTTGGAAAAGAGGAAGCAAGCATTCAATATGATTTTAGCATAACGGATGAGGAGCGCTTTTTTCTCGTGACCTATGAGGCGAAGATTAAGAAGAAACAAAAAGAGGATGCAATAGAAAGCAGTGCCACTTATATCGGTGCAGAGTCTATTACAGCAAGGGAAAGAAAAGAAGGTACGTTTTCAAGACCACGTGTGATTTTGGCTTGTGAAGAGAAGAATGGGATTTTTCCAAAGGCAAGGGCAAGAGAGTGGGAGAAGCTACAACGTAAGAGGGCAGAAACGCAAAAACAGGAGCGAAGTGAGAAAGAAAACGAGATAACAAAAGAAACGAAAGCAATAGAAATAGCGCATATAACAATGGAAGAAGTGTTTCAGAAGACAAAGGAAATCGGAGGTTCTGTTCTCTTTTCAGAAGAGGTGAGAAGGTGGATGGAAGAGATGAGGCAAGGGATAAAACAAGAAGATTATGATGCAGAAATACTGAATGCACTTTATCAGTATGGCAATAGTGCGCTCTATATTATTGATAACCGGGAGAGTGGTTTGATTAATATGAATTATGCGCTTCCATTTGGTATTAATGTAGAGGAGGAAGGAAAGTTCTCTATGTATACAATCCCGATTCATCTGACGGAGTCATCGGTTTTTTCAGGAAAATGGTTTCATCTGATTGAGGAGAAGATTGAGAATATGAATACAGTTTTAACAGAACTGATTCCAGGGTTACGAGTTGTCTTGAAAGAGATCGGAAAAGAGTATACGGAAAGTGGTACAGAGCAGATCATTACGGAACTTGAGGCAGAGCGGGATGGAAGACGGATTCCGCTTCGATATGAATCCGACGGAATTAAGAAAATCATATCGGTTCTTCATATGCTGATTGCCATGTATAATAATCCATCGATGACATTAGCAATTGATGAGTTGGACTCTGGAGTTTTTGAATATCTGCTTGGGGAGATTTTAAAGGTGATTCATGAGAGTGGAAAGGGGCAGTTATTCTTCACGTCCCATAACCTTAGACCTCTTGAAACATTAAAGAGGGAATGCATTATTTTTACGACGGCGAATCCAAAGAATCGTTATATCCGTCTAAAAGTAAAGAAAGGACAGAATAATCTGCGAAATGTTTATTTTCATGATATTGTGTTAGGCGGACAGAAAGAGAGTATCTATGAGCCGACTAGCAGCTATTCCATTAGCAGGGTATTTCGAATGGCAGGTGAGACATATGCCAGGTAAGAAAATTATTCTATTTATTGTGGAAGGGATCACGGATCAGGTCTCACTAGCAGCAGTGCTGGAACAGATTTTTTCGGACAGTCAGGTGAGCTTTCAGATTACAAATGGTGATATTACAACAAGAGTCAATCAAACGTCTGCCACGATTGCAGCAGAGGTCGGAAAAGTGGTAAAGGAGTTTTGTGGAAATATCTTTTCGGCGAAGGATTTTCTTCAGATTATTCATGTGGTGGATATGGACGGCGCCTTTATTGGACCAGATCATGTGCAGAAGGGGAATGTCTTACATCCGGTCTATACGGATGAGTACATTGAGACCTCGGATGTAAAGGGAATTATAGAGCGGAATGAACAGAAGGCTGAGAATCTTAAGAGATTAATTGGAGTAAAGAAGGTTTTACGGACAATTCCGTATGGCGTTTATTATTTTTCTTCGAATCTAGAACACGTGCTTCATAATAAACGGAATCTAAGAAGACGGGAAAAGGATGAACTGGCAAAGGAATTTGAACGAAAATTCCTACAAAATAAGGAAGCATTTATTAAGCAGATGAGAGACAGTGAAATCGCAGCAGAGGGGGATTACGAAGAGACATGGGAGTTTATAGGAGAAGGAGAGAACTCCTTAAAACGCTATACCAATTTCGGACTCTGCTTAAAGGAAAACGAAGATAAGGATTGCAACCAGGAAAATGAGTTGTTATAATAAATAACATCTATGCTTTGGGATGCTGTATCTGGAAGGCTTATAAAGCGGTACAGACGGGACCAAAAGCCAGGAATACTTAAGAATCAGAGAGGTTTCGGATATGGAAGATAATTTATTAAGAGTTGGCGTTATTTCCTCCACACACGGAGTACGTGGAGAAGTGAAGGTATTTCCAACAACAGATGATTTAAATAGATTTAAGAAGTTAAAAGAGGTAATCTTAGATACGGGTAAAGAAAAAATCAATTTAGAGGTAGAAGGCTGCAAGTTCTTCAAACAGTTTGCTATCTTAAAATTCAAAGGTATTGATAATATCAATGACATTGAGAAATACAAGGGAAAAGACTTATTAGTAACAAGAGAGAATGCAGTCGACTTAGCGGAAGGTGAATTCTTTATTGTAGACTTAGTAGGATGTGTCGCTGTGACAGAAGATGGAACAGAGCTTGGAACATTAACAGAAGTAATTCAGACTGGCGCAAATGATGTATTTGTAATCCAGACAAAGGAAAGAAAAGAAATCCTGCTTCCATACATTGATGATTGCATCTTAAATATCGATATCGAAGCAAAGAAGATCACGGCTCATTTAATGCCAGGTCTCGTGGATTAGGAAAGAGGAGAAAACAGATGAATTATCATGTGATGACTCTTTTCCCAGAAATGATCGAGCAGGTTATGGGGACAAGCATTATGGGGCGTGCTACAGAAAAAGGTCTGATTACATTAAATACGGTAAATATCAGAGATTTTTCTGAAAACAAGCATAACCGAGTAGATGACTATCCATATGGAGGCGGCGCTGGCATGGTAATGGCAGCAGGACCGGTATACCGTACATGGAAACATGTTATGGAAGGAATTAAGGCAAGAAATCCAGAAGGAACCAAAGAAAAAGCTCCTCGTGTTATCTATCTGACCCCTCAGGGGAAAGTATTTAACCAGAAGATGGCAGAAGAATTTGCAAAAGAAGAGGATCTTGTATTCTTATGCGGTCACTACGAAGGAATCGATGAACGTGCGCTTGAGTTATGTGTGACAGATTTCGTATCCATCGGTGATTATGTTTTAACAGGCGGAGAACTTCCAGTATGTGTTATGATGGATGCTATCTCCAGACTCGTTCCAGGTGTTTTGAATAATGAGGATTCTGCAGAATTTGAAAGCTTACAGGATAATCTGTTGGAATATCCGCAGTATACCCGTCCGGTAAGTTTTATGGATAAGGAAGTGCCAGATGTATTATTATCCGGCCACCATGCCAATATTGAAAAATGGCGCCGTGAGCAGTCGATTATCCGAACTTATAAAAACAGACCAGATTTACTCCCGGATGCTGTGTTATCCAAAAAAGAAAAACAGTTTTTAGATAAGTTGATTCAGTCTGAAGGAAAAAACGAAGAATAAAGGATGAGGAAGAGGGAACATTATGGATTACTTAGAAGAACTACAGGCGTATCAGCCGGTGAATGAACAGGAAAGCAAGGATAAGGAAGTAACTCTTTCTTATCTTGCCTGCTTTGGAGATAATCTTTTGACAAGGGAAAATGAATTTGCTCATTTCTCTGCCTCTTCCATGATTTTTAATAAAGAGCGCACAAAGGTTTTGATGGCATTTCATAATATCTATAATTCGTGGTCCTGGACAGGCGGCCATGCAGATGGTGAACGAGATTTTCTGGCTCTTGCGATAAGGGAAGCGATGGAAGAGACAGGGGTATCTGGCCTGAGGCCGATTACAGAACAGATGGTATCCATCGAGATTCTTCCGGTATGGGGACATATAAAGCGTGGCAAGTACGTG
>CALZIE010000226.1 GCA_945787565.1 uncultured Lachnospiraceae bacterium | reverse complement strand
TTGCCACTTCCTGTGTGATCTCACCTTCATTATATGGTTTGATTGCGTTCGTATTGATCTCTGCAAACGTCGGTGACATAATGAAAAAAGTTAAAAACAGCGCTAAACCGATTAGAATCTGATTCGGAGGCGTTGTCTGTGTTCCTAGTGCAGAACGCACAAAATGTAGCACTATAATAATACGGGTAAATGATGTGACCATGATCAGAATGGATGGTGCTAGTGAAATTACCGTTAGTACCAATAAGATTTGTAACGTAGATGACAAAGAACCTGTTCCTTCAGAGCTGTCAAAATAAAACGTAAGCCCGCCGCTATCTTCGGTTGAAGAATCAGTACTATCTGACGCAACTGCTTGAGTCGTTATATTTTCTGCGCTTGCATATGCTACTGTGTCAGTAGCGCAAATAAAGGTTAATATACACATCGTCATCAATAAAAGACCAAAGAGGGCGACCTTTTTTATTTTCGATTTTAACATAGACGTTTTCATGAATATCAACCTTTTCATTTCCTATTTTCTTTAGTTTGTGTATGTGTCTTTAGTGTATTACTCTTCTCATAAGAATCATTTTTCTTAAATGTTTTCATAAGAATTTCTTTAAAATCTGGGGACTCACTCTCTGAATTTTTTATGTATAAGAGCTCTTCCTCCTTTAGTTCCGTAAGGACGGAAACTGTATCCTTGCATACCGCAATGACAATATATTTCTTCCCCGTCTTTACAATCTGTAAATACTTATTCTGGGAAATCCTTAATGTATCCATTACCGCAAAATTACTTGCATTCTTTGGTGCCATCTGTTTCCCTGCTACAAACCGTGTTACAAAATAGCAGGCTGCTAACAGAAGCACGAATAAAACCAAAAGTCCAATCAATTCCAGCACACTATTTGTGCTGGAATATCCGGATCCAATTAAAAATACCGCGGTCACCTTAGCCAATCGCTTTCTTAACAGCTTCTAATACACGATCAGCCTGGAAAGGTTTTACGATAAAGTCTTTTGCACCAGACTGAATGGATTCGATAACCATTGCCTGCTGACCCATAGCGGAACACATGATTACAGTTGCGCCTGGATCTGTTTCTTTAATCTTCTTAAGAGCCTGGATACCATCCATTTCTGGCATTGTAATATCCATCATAACTAAATCTGGTTTTGTTTCATTATACTTATCTACTGCCTTTAAACCGTTTTCTGCTTCACCAGCAATTGTGTAACCGTTTTTAGTTAAGATATCTTTGATCATCATTCTCATAAATGCTGCATCATCGCAAATTAAAATACTTTTCGCCATTTTTTTGTAATCTCCTATCTTGTTCCTTTTATTACTTGATTATTTCAGTGACACGAATACCGAAGGCTTCTTCAATAACTACTACTTCGCCTTTCGCTACGTACTTTCCGTTGACTAATACATCAATCGGCTCACCTGCGAGACGGTTTAATTCAATAATGGTCCCTGGGGCGAAATCAAGAATTTCTTTAATTGACTTACTTGTTCTTCCAAGCTCAACTGTTACCTCGAGTGGAACATCAAGCAATAAATCGATATTCTCTGTTTGTAACAGAGGACTCTGATTCATTGTGAATGGTTGGAATTGCGCTGGTGCAATGTTCACATTGGATACTGGCTGCATCATTGGCTGCATTGGTTGCATTGGCTGCATCATCTGCGCCATATTTTGCATTCCCATCGCACTCATATCCGGCATCATCTGTGGCATGCCCTGTCCCATCATAGGCGCACCCATCATTGGTGTGGCTGCCTGTCCAAAAGTTTGAGTTTCTGGTGCTGCTACACTTTCCTGCATTGCAGGAGCCTGAGGTTGTGCTACTGGTTCAGCAGCTGCTGATCCGTTTTCTGCATACTTAACAAACTGGTTGTAAAGATCTCTTGCGAACTCAAATGGATACAGCTGCATCAGCTCACTATCCACTAAATCGCCAATTTCCATACGGAAAGATACTTTAACAAACTTGTTCTTTAAGAAATCTGAAATATCTCCGCCATTGATAACATCCGCCAAATCAACTAATGTTGCCTTAGGTGGTGAGATATCTACCTTCTTCTCTAACATAGAAGAGATTGAAGTAGACGCAGAACCCATCATCTGGTTCATTGCCTCACTGATTGCACTTAAATGGAGCTCTGAAAGTTCCCCTTCAATATTTGTTCCATCTCCGCCCATCATTAAGTCTGTTATTATCTTAACATCCTTTTCTTTTAAGACAAGAATGTTATTACCATCTAAACCCTCTTTATAAGAAATCTGAATGAATACACATGGTCTGTCATAACTTGCGATTAAGTCATCCCATTTCGCATATTCTACTCTTGGGGTTGTTATATTTACTCTTTGGTTCACTAAAGAGAACAAAGTAGTCGCTGCAGTGCCCATACTAATATTGGATATTTCGCCAACCGCATCTTTTTCAGCTTCTGTAAGCACTTCTCCTTCCTCTGCGATATCACTCACAGGGTCCGGATCACCGACATTCATCCCGCCTAATAATGCATTAATCTCTTCCTGAGATAACATACCATCCATTATTTTGCTACTCCTCTCTTATTACTGTCGATATCTTCACGGCATATGAATCAGAAGAAGATCCCGGCAGAGCCGTAAACTTCTTAATATTGCCAACAAAAATATCTAGCGGTTCTTCTACTTTTTTATCTAATTTGATAATATCGCCTTTTTCCAGGCTGATAAAATCATTTAATGATATCGTACTTTTTCCTAACTGTACACGTACCGGAATTCTTGCTTTTGCAATCGCTACTTCAATGAAATCTTGATAATCGTTATCATCCATTACCTGCATTGTAGAATACCAGTATTTTGTATTCAGTTTATCAATGACAGATTCTAAGCAGCTGTATGGAAGGCAGACATTCATAAGCCCTTCAACATTGCCAATCTTTACGTTTAGCGTAATAATGGACGCCATATCACTTGGTGAGATGATCTGTGCAAACTGAGAATTGGTTTCAATTCTCACAAGTCTTGGATGTAGCTTCACTACATTTTCCCAAGGTTCTGCTAACAGATTTGTTATAACATTAAAGATTCTCTCAATAATGACTAACTCAATCTCTGAGAAATCTCTTGCTTTTTCAAGAGGTCTTCCACTTCCTCCAAGCATTCTGTCAACGATTGCATAACCGATATTTTCAGCAAGATCAATAATGATATTGCCTTCTAATGGAGCGAAATCCACAATACCAAGCAGTACTGGATTGGATAGCGCATTCGTAAATTCCTGATAAACAACGGCTTCTGAATTAATCACTTCTACCTGCACATTCTTTCTTAGATATGCCGGCAAATGTGTTGAAAGCAGTCTGCCATAATGTTCGAAAATAATCTCTAACGTTCTTAAATGTTCTTTCGAGAACTTGGATGGTCTGTGGAAATCATAGTTTTTCACCTGCTTTTCGCCAGAATCTTTGAATTCCTCAGCATCTAACTCACCACTACTTAATGCCGCCAGCAGATTATCTATTTCGCTTTGGGATAAGACATCTCCCATTCCTTAACCTCCCAATCTTAAGAAATTGCCTTGTTTGTATGTATCATTACCTCAAAAAGACAGTAATTACTAACATCATATCATATATTTCGAATATTTTCATCTATTTTCTATCAAAAAATGTCGAATCTTTATACAACTAGGCGATTTCTTTCTATTGTGCCAAAAATTGGCTAAAAGTAACATTGACAATGAAATCGGATCCGAATAATGCCTGAACTTCTGTTAAGATTGTTTCCTTAATCAGTTCCTTATTCTCAAGAAGATTGCTCTTTTTATATCCCTCTATTACTTTGCTTACAATTTCAATAATGCGGTCTTCCTGTTCTGCGATTAATGGCTGTAATGTACTGTAATCCTCTGACTTCTTATTAATAGATAAAGAGCACTTAACGCTTGCCATATGAGTTTTTGTTTCATTTGTCTCATTTGTCAAAGTAACATAGATCTCATTGTTCTCATTTAATAAGTAAGTTTCTAAGTCGGTAATGTCGATGGAGTTATTCGCCATCGGAATTGGAGATTCTAATTCCAAGTCAATTACCTGAAGCACTTTCGTAATTAGTGCATTTGTCTGTTTTGCATTTGGTACAACAACAAACAAGCTTACTGCTGTTAATGTC
>CALZIE010000225.1 GCA_945787565.1 uncultured Lachnospiraceae bacterium | reverse complement strand
CTTCCTACAGTTTGGTCTGATAGCAGCGGTATTGGCTTTCTAGGTGGAAGCCGGAATGGAGGGCGGCTTTGAGTTCTTCGGGGTGGTCCTCTTCGATGAAGTAGAGGACTTCGTTCATTTGCTTGTATGTTTCATAAAGATCGGTTAGGGCTGTTTCGATTAATAATTCTCGTATTTCTTCTGGTACTTCTTCACTGATAAAGGATCCAAAGATTTCTGCTTTTCGTTTTTCATTATAGATTGTTAGGAAAAGGCTTCCTTTTATGATACCATCTTCGCGATATACATAGATTTGAAACTTCTTTGGATTCTTTTTTATTCTTTTTCCATTCCAGTACATGTCTTTACAGTAACGGTTATGAAATATGATATATTCATCTAACGCATTTTCTGGAAGAAGCGTTACTTCGGAGGATTTGCTCTTTCCGGTGAAGTCCTTCTTCCATAACCTGGTGTCGGAACTTGCTTCGATACAGGTCATTTTTTTAGATTCCATATACTGTTTTGCTTCTTGATTTTGTGAAGTGAATCCGATATACACTAGATAGCCGGTAAATTCTTTTTTCCAGTACTCAAATAGTAAATTGGAGCATTCTTCGTAATGAAGATCACATAAAAGTATTGTAGTCTGTAAATAGCCTTCCTGTGGTATCCAGTAAAAGGTGCATACTCCGATCAACGTTTCTTTGTTGTAAAAAGCTACAACTGCTGCCGTCTGACTGCGAGCACTTTTTACTAACTCATCTTCTATTTCTTTTCTTGTTTTATGGAGCGGATAGCTTGCTTTTGTTTTATCCTGACATAGGCGGTAACAAAAAGCGGTAAGCTGTTCCACTTCTTTTTCTTCTTTGATTAGTCTCATTGTTACATCTGACGTATTCATGCTTTTTTCCTCTCTTTGTCTTTATACTTAAACTCTACCATCATTTTTCCGCCTTAATCTCTACTTTGTATTTTTTCATTCGGCTTTTGGTCTTATTTCTCAACCATGCTCTTTAATTCTTATCATTTTTTATAGTGGTATGGATGTAGCGATCTTATCTGCTTTCACCGTTGGTGTAGCCCAGCGGCAGGCGTTCTTTATGATTTGCTTGATCTGTGGATGATAAAAGGTCGGAGTTGTTTCATGCCCTGGCTGGAACATGAATATTTTTCCGTAGCCTCTTGTAAAGGTACAGCCGCTTCTGCATGCCTCACCGTTATCAAACCAGCCTAGGAAGATTACATCATCCGGTTTGGGGATATCCATGTATTCACCATAAGATTCTTCCATCTCCAGTTCAAAACGCTCTTCTACGCCCTGTGCGATTGGGTGCGTTTTGTTGCAGCAAATGACGCGTTCCTTTACATCATGTTGATAACGGAATGTACAGGTCGTTCCCATCAATGATTTGAATGCTTTGCATCCGATCGCAGAATGTAATACGATGAATCCCATGCCTCTTAGCACATGCTCATGGATTCGGGCAGCTATGGCATCCGGGAATTCACGGTTGCCACCATGGGACCAGTAGATTAATACATCTGTTTTTTCAAGAATCTCTTCTGTTAAGCCACATTCCTCATCATACAGATTTCCAATTGTAAGAAGTGTTGCATCTTCCATCTCTTCTACGATTTCTTTTAGTGCTCCACCTATTGTATCCGGATATATTTTTAAAACTTCCGGCTTACGTTTTTCGTCTCTTCCTTCATTAAATATTGTTATGTTCATTTTTTACTTTAGCTCCTGATATATGTATGTTTTTCTCCATCATACCACATTTTCTATCAATTTTAGAATATAAATTGGAGTTTATCTGTCCATCACAATTTTCTGTCTATTACAGTCTTCCTGTGAAATATCGTCTATATGGCAATGACAGAATTCTCTCTTACTTCTTCCGTTTGATTTTCGTAAATCGCCTTTACCTTTTCCATTGCTTTTTCAAAACTCTCCACCACATACTTATCCGTATAGATAATTTCCTCATCTTCAAGAAGCGCTCTTCCAAAGCGGAACATTCCATCATTTTCTTCATGCTTTACCTGTTCTAATTGCGCTGAATCTCCCCATATTGTAAATCCGATTTCATAAGGTGTATGAAACGAGAATGTATACTCCGGTATTCTTGCATCCGCTATTTCCAGATAATATAGTGAATAATAGTCTTTCTTCTCTTCAAAATGACATTCCTTGCATTGCAACAGCTCTTCTCTGTGAAGATGAATAAACTCAAACCTACGTACATCCTCTTCATACCGCTCCATCTGATATTGATAAAAATGTTTTTTACAGAACCTGATATTAGAGTATTTATTACAAAATTCCGGCCGATAAAAAGCAGCTTTTGCAAATGATGTCTTTGCTAATAATTCTACAGCCTGATTTTTAAGACTATAATAAGATTCTTTTATAGCTGCATATTCCTTTTCCTTTGTTATGGCGTGCACCGTCTTTAGCTGATATTTCTTTGCTAATCTGGATATCCACAAACTCCAGTAGGCTAATTTCATTACCTGACACAAATCATGATCAATCATCTCCCATCCCTCAATCATATCTTCTATTTCTTTTCGCTTCTCGCTTCGGATTACATTTCTTTTTCGTTTTGTTTCCCGAGCTTTAATAGCTCCCTTTTTCCGATTTTGTTCTGCTTTCTCTGCATCCGCCATCCGCCATGCCTCAATAAGCTCCGTATTTTTTCTTAAGTAGGCACACTGCACCATATCGTAAAGGGGAACTTCAAGTGTTCTACCATATTTATTTACATCTGCATAAGAGATAATCCTAAGCCTTCCGTCCTCGCCCCACTTTTTTCGTTCTGTCTTTGTAATTTCCAGATTCAGTTCCAACTGGTACGGAGATAGAGCAAATAGTTCCTGGTTCTCCTCATATATTGTTTTTAATAACGTTTTGTCCTTTTCACATGCTTTCTTAGCAAGTTCTAAAAAGACTTCTTTCTTCTTAAATAAAGACAGCTTTTTCTCTGGCATATACTTTCCAAGTATTTCTTTTGTTAATCCATTTAAAATTTCATCCTGAAGCAGATTTAAGGTCTCTGTCAGGTATTCTTCCATTTACACGACTCCTTCCTTATTCTTAAATAGATTCATCCATAAATACACTGTAAAATACAGCGTTTATGATTCAATGCTATATGATATATTGTATTTAACTGCTACTCCTTAAGGGATGTTTTTGAATAATAAAAGAAAAAATAAGATGTTTTTAGACTCTGAATTTTTAGACTATACTTTAGGCGATGAAATCATCCTAATCCATATAATATTTATGCTTTTTATTATACCATCTAATCTAACCATTTTACTATAACATTGAAGAAACAAAAAAGAATTCTCACTGACAAGTTTTTCGCTTATCCGGCAAGAATTCTCCTTATAAATATTTCACTTTTATGACTACGAATGTCGCTTACGATGAACTAAAAATAACGCTAATTAATAGTCTGGCACAGGAATAGCTATTGCTGAAATTATACTAAGAAAATTTATACACCTATTCTGATGCATAAAATGAGCTATGCTGTGTAACATCAAGCAGCATAGCTCATTTTTCATATAGATACAATGGATTATAAAAATTCATCTATAAAACCTTCACATCTGTTTCTCTACTTCCACGTCTTCGTATAGTCTTTCATTGTCCCAAAATCATAAAGTTGATTGTACTCTGGATAATCCGACTTAAACCAGATATAGATTGGAACATGATCCAGCTCTTTGTGACACTCAAATAATGTTCGGTCTGCATAGCGGATTGCCTGAAGAGCTATTGGCATTTCCCTTAAAAAAATGTTGTTTCTTTTTTCTGCGTTTCGCCCTACGCCTACGCCTTCTCCATCCACAAGCACCGTGCCGAACAGTTGCAGCTTTCCATCCTTTTCCCGAAATTCTAACAGAACTTCATCCCGCATCGGAATAATCTTATCCATTGCATACTTTCTTCCTATCGTTACAAATAACTCTGCTGTATCGTCCGAATGAGTCATTGTGTATTTTCTTCCTAACACCGGCTTATACTGGTTTGTGTGATCCCGATATTCCACATTTACTTTTGATGAATCGAATGGCCTCATTTTTATTTTTCCAACCGCACCTTTTATTATTATACGTAACAAAAAATAAAGCGTGCAGAACGCACTCCCTTATAGTACATTTTGCACACTTCAAAGTTTGCTACTGATTAA
>CALZIE010000224.1 GCA_945787565.1 uncultured Lachnospiraceae bacterium | reverse complement strand
TGCCCCGGCGAGCTTTGCCGTCTGGTCAGCCGCTCTCCGTCCGTTTCGCCTCTTTGTCCCTCGCAAGGCCATTTCCGCTGTCCCTGCTCCTTATCCGGCTGCCCCCTAAACCATCTATTCGCGAATGGTAGTCCCTGTTTTACCGGAGAGGGAAGGGAGGGCGTGGGTGAGGCTGGTGATGATGGATTTGCGGGAGGGGTGGCCGGAAACGAAAGAAATGCTTGCCTCAATCTTAGGCAGCATAGAGCCTTTTCCGAAGTAGCCATCCTTCATGTATTCTGTAGCTTCTTTTACCGTCATAGAATCTAAGAACTTTTCTTGAGGAGTCTTAAAGTGAAGAGCCACTTTATCAACCCCAGTTAAGAAAAGAAGCTCGTCCGCATCTACAAGCTCTGCAAGTTTAGCGGCTGTTAAATCCTTTTCAATAATAGCACTCGCGCCTTTTAGGGAAGTGCCCTGTTCTAATACTGGAATTCCGCCCCCACCGCCGGCGATGACGATCTGTCCAGCAGCAAGAAGAGCCTTGATGGTATCAATCTCATAGATATCCTGAGGCTTTGGGGCTGCAATAATACGACGGTAGCCCTTCTCTTCTTTCACAACATAGTTGCCTTTCTTTTCTTCGGCATCAGCTTCTTCTTTTGACATATAACGTCCGATGATCTTGCTAGGATGAGAAAATGCTTTGTCAAACGGATCTACTTTTACCTGTGTGATGATTGTGGCAACTGGTTTGTAAAGTCCACGGTTTAGTAATTCTGTTCGGATTATGTTCTGAAGATCGTATCCGATATAGCCCTGGCTCATAGCACCACAGATGGACATTGGAGCTACGGTATAACGGGAATCAAGTCTTGAAAATTCTGTCATTGCAGTATGAACCATGCCAACCTGAGGGCCATTGCTGTGTGTGATTACAATATTGTATCCAGCTTCGGCTAAGGAAGCGATGGCGTTAGCAGCTTTCTTTACATTTGCTCTTTGTTCTGGAAATGTCTCACCGAAAGCACTTCTGCCCAGTGCGACAACGATTGTTTTCTTTTTCATATCATTTCCTCTTCTCTCAAAATTAGGATAATTATAATGATATCATCCTTTGTAGTAAATTTAAAGTAAAAAATGTAAATTCAAGGATGTATTTTTACAATTTCTAAAATGTTGTAATAATTTCGCGCATAAGAAGAGATATTTAGTAAAGAGACGAATATTTTATGGGCAGAAGGAAACAAAGTTTTATTTGCTTGCAAAGGATAATTGATTTTGTTAGAATGAATTAATTCCATGATTGTAAGATGGAATTATGAGACAGGCGATAAAGGAGAAAAAAGAAATGCTGAAGGATGATTATATTTACTTTAAGATTGATAAGACAAAACATATTGCATTAATAGCTCATGACGGCAAGAAGAAAGAGTTAGTGGCATGGGTTCAGAAACATAAAGAAGAATTAAGTCATCATGTTTTATGTGGTACTGGTACAACTGCAAGAATTATTACAGAAGAGACTGGCCTTCCGGTAAAGGCATATAACAGCGGTCCACTTGGCGGGGATCAGCAGATCGGTGCTAAGATCGTTGAAGGTAAGGTTGATTTTTGTGTGTTTTTATGGGATCCATTAGAGTCTCAGCCACATGATCCAGATGTTAAGGCTCTTCTTCGTATTGCAGTTGTATATGATATTCCAATTGCAAATAATCTGGCAACAGCAGACTTTTTATTAGCTTCTTCTTATATGAATACAGAATATAACCGTAAAGTGGAGAATTTTCACGCTACCGTGACCGATCGCGTGAAACAGTTTGCGGAAGATAAACAGTAATTTGAGGTTTCAAAAAGGGGATGTCGCACTAAGTGCGACATCCCCTTTTTGTATTATATGAGATTAAAATTTAAATTTTGATACGACTTCTTTTAAAGCAGTAGAAATATTGGCGGTGTTTTGGCTGGATTCCATAAGCAGTCCGGAGTTATTTGAGATATTTGTCATCGATTCTGCAATGGATAAGGTTCCGGCTGCTGTTTGAGTGGTAGCTGCACCAATCTGGTCAAGTACTGTCGTCAGTATTGTAATGGAAGAAAGGATATCCTTAGAAGTAAGATTTAGCTCTTGGGAAAGAGAGTCAAACTTAAGGGAATCCTGGTAATAATGTTCACCAGTTGATAAAAGAGCTTCATAAGCTTCTGCCATTTTAGAACTCATAATAGAGATGAGATCTAGTGAACAGGAGGTCAGATTCTCAACAGCATTCATAATATCTGTCGTTACTTCCTGTATTCGCGATACGGCCTCTGCGCTTGCAGTGGACAGATTTTTAATCTCACCCGCAACGACGGCAAATCCCATACCATGTTCCCCAGCTCTGGCGGCTTCAATGGAAGCATTTAGAGAAAGCAGGCTAGTGCGGGAAGTAAGAGATAAGATGGTATCTCCAAGAACCTGTATCTCTTTTATATTTTCTGCATTTGCAATGGCATTTTTCAGATTAATAGAAGCATTCTGTAATAATATTTTTGTATCGTCCTGAGAAGCTAGAACCTGTTCCTTTAATGAAACCGCACGGGAGTTGATTTCTTTTGCTACTGCCGCACTAGAGTCAGCCTGAAGTGCGATTGAGGATGCAGAATCTTTTAATGATAAAGAGGATGTTCGGATTTCATCCATGGAAGCATTGGTTTCCTGCATACCTGCAGATATTTCCTCCGTAGTCGCAGACACATCTGTAATAGTATCTGCCAAGGAGTGAAGGCTTAAATTATTTTCCACCAAAGAATCATCCAGGGAAACAAAGCTTTTCTGGATGGATGACAGGGCAGAGCCTAAATTATACTGTAACTGTTGCACCGCTCGGGCCATTTCGCCAATCTCATCATGTCGTTTTAGTATCTTGTCAGGCAGAATGGTATGAAAGTTGTTCTGGGACATAGAATTTAGGCATATACTAACTGAATGCAGATTCTTTACGACCATGTTTCCAATGAGATAGAAAATAAAAATGCCAGCAGCAACTGAAATTAAAGCGAAAATGGCAAAAGTATTAACGATGCTTCGGGATTGCAGAACAATATTGAATCGGTCAATTCCAACATAGAGCGTACCAAGGATAGTACCATCTGTGGATTTTAAAGGATAATAACAAGCTCTGGTATCGAGCCCCAGAAATTCATTTTTTGAGACAATAGGTTCTCCACATTCTATAACGTTCTCGATTATGTAAGATGGGATTTCAGAACCCTTAAGCGAGTTCCCGTTTTTATCCATTAAGTTTGTTGCGATAAGTTCATTATTCTGAATCAATGCTATATAGGAATCCAGAGCACTACCGGCTTTATCAATAAAAGAGGTATCCTCTGAAAGGCATTGTGCCCCTTTATAGAGAAGACCGTTGGTGTCAATTGAAAAATCACCTGGATACATGGAATCCAAAAGTTCATAGGCAAGTGTAGCATCCTTTTTTAAGATACTATTATGTGAGTCGGTATTAACCGAAACAACCTGCCCAGTGATGATTAGCCCAGTTACCAGGAATGCCAGTACTAAGATAACACTGACTGCAGAAATTAGTTTTGATTTTAGTTTCATTAGAGTCCTCCTTTGTACACTATACTTTGACCGTAATAAGTCAAAGCATAATCATTCGCTTCTTATATGTATGCAAAGCAATGTATGATATTTATATAAGTAAATATATACATATATACAGTATGTTATGGTATCATAAAGCTATAAAAAAGTCATGGATAAGTAACAAAATTAAAAAAAATTAAAAAAAATGTAAGAAAAAATTAAAAAGAGTAAATCATGAAACTTTATTTATGCTTATAGAGTAAGAAAAGATAGTACAAAAAAATAGTAAAATATGTAAATGTTAGGTTGACATCACGTGTATTACTGTATACAATAGTACACATAACCAAAATTTGGTCCCAAAGGAGAGATCGTATGGAGAATCGTAAAGTTTACTTAAACCCTCATAATAATTTGTTATCACTGGAAGAACATATTTACGAACTTGTTGATGTTGTGCAGCCAAATGTATTTCGCAATCTGTTTCCATATAATGAGATTCCTAAGATTGCATTTAATGATCGAATCGTACCTCATAATATGCCGGAGGAAATCTGGATCACGGATACGACGTTTCGTGATGGACAGCAGTCAAGAGCACCATATACGACAAAGCAGATTGTAGATATTTATGATTATT
>CALZIE010000223.1 GCA_945787565.1 uncultured Lachnospiraceae bacterium | reverse complement strand
TTTTATGTTCCAGACTTGGTTCCGGTTTTTTAATAGATGGAGTCGATTCTTTAAATGAGGATTATTTTATAATCATAAAGCAAATGGATATTGAATATGGCAGCCTTTTTCTTTATACGGTAGGGACGCACCTAAAGTCTTTTTTTCTGTTCTTTGCTGCTTGCATTACGGTGCTTGGAATCCCCTATATGGTCTATAAGATTATATCAACGGGTTTTTATATAGGATTTCTCTTATCAGCTCTGTGTCTTCAGTATCAGCTAAAGGGATTATTGTTAGCGGCGGCATATGTATGTCCACAGGCTCTGATTTATGTGCCGGTTATGATCGGATGTCTGAAATATGGGTATCAGGTGGCAGCAGAAATCAGTGCGAATTCCGAACATTCCATTATGCATTGCATTGGCATATTGCTAAAGAACAAAAAGTTGATTATAATCTTATTTATTGGGATTCTTGCAGGAGCTCTGACCGAAACATTTTTAGGAAGTTTTCTGTTAAGAAAGGTGCTACTGCTGTTTTAAAAAAAGAGAAAGTAAGGGAAGAATCCATCAATCATGCTTATTTTACATAGGAAGAAAGGAGGAATTCGATGAGGGAAGAATTGAACCAGTACATTGCATATTTAAAAGAAGTAAAATCTGCCTCAGATAATACGGTTGCATCCTATCAGAGTGATTTGAAGATGTTTTATGAATATTTAGAGGAACAGGAAATAGAGACATTCTCAAAGGTGACGGAGACCGTTTTAAATTCCTATTTTCTTGGCTTGGAAAAACAGGGACTTTCACCGGCCAGTGTAAATCGCAAGATGGTGACGGTGCGTAATTATATCTTATATCTGATTAAAAAGGGAAAGCTTACAGACGATCCGATGGAGCGAATCAAGGCGCCAAAGTTCAAGCGTAAAGAACCGTCCGGCATTTCGGTGGAAGAGATGAATGCACTTCTTATGGCTCCGGACTGCGGAACCGAAAAGGGAATCCGGGATAAAGCAATGTTAGAGCTTTTATATGCCACCGGCATGAAAGTATCGGAATTGCTGGAGCTTCGCAGAAATGATCTGAATCTGAAGTTAAATTATGTGGTAGTGAAAGAAAATGCAGGAGAGCGTCTTCTGCCGATTGGAAAGACTGCCAAGGAAGCACTAATCCAGTATGTAAACGAAAATGAGATGGAAGAGGAATCAGACGGTTATCTGTTTTTGAATCGCAGGAAAGAACGGATGACTAGACAGGGCTTTATTAAGATATTAAAAGAGTATGCAAAGGAAGCTGGCATCACAAAAGAAGTGACGCCTCAGATTATCCGCAATTCTTTTGCCATGCATATGCTGGAAAATGGTGCAGACCTGCAGAGTCTGCAGGAACTGCTTGGGCATGGGGATATCTCGGCTACGCAGTATCTGCTTCGTTCTCATACAGCAAAAACATTGGATGTATATACAAAAACTCACCCCAGAGCTTAATGGGGTGAGTTTTTATATATAGGATGTATTCATTTATTTTGCAATATAGTTAGCAATACAATGAATCAGACGTTCTGTCTGTTCCCATCCGATACATGCATCTGTGATGGATTTTCCATAGATGTGCTCGCCAACTTTCTGAGAACCTTCTACCAGATAGCTTTCTACCATAACACCTTTTACAAGGTGTTTCAAATCTTCGCTTACACGACGGCTGTGAAGAACTTCCTTTACGATACGAGGCTGTTCGGAGAAGATTTTATTGGAGTTTGCATGGTTAGCATCCACAATGATTGCTGGATTTTTTAAATCACGCTCTTTATACATGGAGGACAGACGCTCTAAGTCTTCATAATGATAGTTTGGAATGGACTGACCATGTTTATTTACCGCACCGCGAAGGATAGTATGAGCCAACGGATTCCCACTTGTCTGTACTTCGTAACTGCGATACAGGAAACGGTGTGCACATTGCGCAGCCACACAGGAATTAAGCATTACGGACAGATCGCCACTTGTCGGATTTTTCATTCCGACTGGCACGTCCATGCCGCTTACGGTAAGGCGGTGCTGCTGATCTTCAACGGAACGTGCGCCTACGGCTACGTAGCTTAACATATCATCAAGATATGGCCAGTTTTCCGGGTAGAGCATCTCATCCGCTGCAGTAAGGCCAGTTTCATTAATAGAGCGAAGGTGCATCTTTCGTACTGCTACAAGCCCTTCGTGGATATCTGGTTCCCCTTCCGGATCTGGCTGATGGATAATACCCTTATAGCCCTCTCCGGTGGTACGTGGTTTATTCGTATAGATTCGTGGAATGATAATTAGCTGATCGGATACCTGTTCCGACAGCTTCGCCAGGCGCATCATATAGTCAAGGACAGCATCTTCCCGATCAGCCGAACACGGACCGATGATAACCAGAAATTTATCGCTTGTACCGGTAAAGACATCATGAATCATAGTATCCCGTTTCCTTTTTGCTTCCATTCCGAAGGATGTCATCGGATAGCGCTCTTTTAACTCTTGTGGAGACATAACCTGTTGCATGTATTCAAAACTCATAATAATAACCAGCCTTTCCTTGTTGTAGGGGCCTTACGGCCAGAATCTTTTGTTTAATCTGTCTTTTATTTTATTCCATTTTATAGAAAACGTCAATAAAATATGATTTCCGTGTAAGTTTATGCAATTATAGAATTTTAAGAACAATTTGAAAAATTTCTTGTTATACTAGGAGAAATTTTGTATACTAAACTGTGTAGAATAGTTCATAGATTTGACGAATGAGATGGTCACTGGAAAATAAGTTATTTTAGATGACGGGAAGCTGTATTTTGAAGGAGATATTGCATATGAGAATGTATGATTTAATTAGTAAAAAGAAGAATGGTCAGAGACTTTCCGATGAGGAAATCCAGTTTATTATAAAGGGCTATACAGATGGTGAAATTCCAGATTATCAGATGTCTGCATTTTTAATGGCTGTCTGCTTAAAAGGAATGGATACAGAGGAAACAATCGCGATGACAATGGCAATGGCGCATAGTGGCGATATGTTAGATCTTTCTGCAATTCATGGAATTAAGGCAGATAAGCACAGCACAGGCGGTGTAGGTGATAAGACATCCCTAATTATCGGACCAATGGTTGCAAGCCTTGGTGTTCCGGTTGCGAAGATGTCAGGACGTGGTCTTGGTCATACAGGTGGCACGATTGATAAATTAGAAAGCTTTGAAGGATTTACAACGGAATTATCCGAGCAGAAGTTCTTTGATAATGTAAATCAGATGAAATTAGCGATTATCGGTCAGACTGCAAATTTAGCACCGGCAGATAAGAAAATTTATGCACTTCGTGATGTAACTGCTACAATCGATAACATTTCTTTAATTTCCAGCTCTATTATGAGTAAAAAAATCGCAGCAGGAGCAGATGTTATCGTACTTGATGTTAAGAGCGGAAGCGGTGCCTTTATGAAGACTCTGGAAGGTTCTATTGAATTAGCAGAGACTATGGTTAAGATCGGAAATGGTGTGGGAAGAGAAACTTACGCAGTTATTTCTGATATGAATCAGCCTCTTGGAAGTGCGGTAGGTAATAACTTAGAAGTAATCGAAGCAATCGATACTTTAAGAGGAAATGGTCCGGAAGACTTATTAGATGCATCCCTTACATTAGCTTCTTATATGGTAGTGGGTGCAAAACATGCCAAGACTCCGGAAGAAGCAAGAGAAATGCTGTTAGGCACAATTAAAGACGGATCTGCATTAAATAAGTTTGCAGAATTTGTACGTGCTCAGGGCGGGGATGACAGAGCGGTATTTGATACCAGCCTATTCCCAAAAGCAAATCTTCAGAAAGAGGTATGCGCAGTAAAAGAAGGTTATATTACAGAAATTCATACGGATGAGATCGGCATGACTTCTTTAATTCTTGGCGGAGGCCGTGAAACAAAGGAAAGTGTCATCGGCATGAAAATCCATAAAAAACTTGGAGATAAGGTAGAAGTAGGAACACCACTTGCTACTTTATATGCAAATGATGCAAGCAAGCTGGAAGCTGCTAGTGAACGCTTCTTATGTGCTTATACAATTGGAGAAGAAAAACCAGAGGTTCCAAATCATATTTATGGAATCGTAACAAAAGACGGATATCAGGCTTACTAGAAAAAAGCTGTCACAAGAGTTTCTTGTGACAGCTTTTTTTGATTCATAGGAAATTGCTCTGCAATTCCCTATGAATCAAAAACTCT
>CALZIE010000222.1 GCA_945787565.1 uncultured Lachnospiraceae bacterium | reverse complement strand
AACAAAAATGGACTTATTCTTTAAATAGCGGACCGTGTTTTTCTGTCTGATAGGGAAAGAATAAGTCCATTTTTATCCGCTCATGCGTCCGAACATTGGGAAACATGACGCGTAAGACCCCGCCCTCTCTTCGTGCGACAGTCTCTGTTTTTGTGTAATATTGACATATATTCCAATAAATGCTATCCTCTTATTGATAATAGGAGGGGCTATCCATGAAAACTGCAGTATCTAAGAATACACAAAAAAAAAGAAATCGAATAAGCGATCGAAATAAAACACTCATTCAATTTCTCATCATTATACTAATCTCCGGGCTCTTTGGAGGCTTTTTAAGTCTGGCAATCGGAATGACCGAGGGAGGGTTGGCATCACTTGGGAGTATTTTGGAAGATTTCTTTATCAAAGCTTCCTACATTTTACTTCCTACCGTAGGCTTTTTACTTCTGATTATCAGCTTTTTCTGCTATAAGCGTCAGAAAAAACAAGTGTCTGCCCTTACCGGTGACGACAGCGACTATGATAGGATGAAGGAAATCAATCAAAAGCTAGACCGTGCTATTTGTATCCTTTCACTCAACACGGTACTCTCTTCCATTTTATATGGACTGGGGGTTTCTAACTTTCACGAGTATTTTTCACCTGCTAAAACTCTCCTGCTATGTTGCTGCTATGTGATTGCAATGCTAGCGGGTGTCTTTTTACAAAGAAAAGTAATCGATCTGCAAAAAGAAATAAATCCTGAGAAAAAAGGGGATGCACTAAGCATGCGTTTTCAAAAAGACTGGATTGCAAGCTGTGATGAATTAGAGAAAATGATCATCTACAAAGCCGCATACAAAGCCTACATAGCGATTCAGCATACCTGTAGCATTCTGTTTGCCATCGTGGCACTACTCAGCCTCTGGTATCCAACCGGAATTCTTCCAATCTTAATCGTTGGGACAATCTGGATTGTCTCTACCGTAATGTATACAAGAGAGTCCATGAAATTGTCCTACAGCGGCGAAAAAGAGGATCTAGATACTAATTTATAATTCCATAAAATAGAATATTTTTACTGGGTACAACAATAAAAAAGCATAAAAAAAGCACCTTAGGTGCTTTTTTTATGCTTTTTTATGTGATCTAATAGCTTTCCCTGTAAATACACCTGCTACAGCTACGGCCATTAAAACGATGTAGATAATGCCATACTGCACTATGCCTCCTAAAAATGTCATCGATATACCTCCTAAGCAATTTGCAAGACTGCATGCAAAAAAATACTGCTTCAATCTTTCTTTCTACTCAACATTATAACATATTTTTAGACATTGACAAGTCTGTATGATTTTGTTCCTACTTTTTTCATTTTTTCATCAGCAAAACTTAATCTGATCTTTTTCATCACAATTTGCTATCAATTAAATGGTAAGCATTGATGGAATGCCCAAAAAGAAAGCCTATCTGCGGTTTGCAAGTTCTAACATGATATCATCTAAATCCAGCCCTTTCTCTGCCATTAACACAAGCATATGGTAAAGAAAATCTGCGATCTCATATTTTAATTCTTCCTTATCCGGATTTTTCGCAGCAATAATGATTTCTGCTGCTTCCTCTCCGCATTTCTTTAAGATCTTATCAATTCCTTTCTCAAATAAATAGTTTGTATAAGATCCTTCTTTCTTATTCACCTTCCGGTCCATAATCACATCATATAGCTCTGTCAACACGGAATATGCATTGGTCTCCTTCTGCTTTCTTGTAACAAGATCCTGAAAGAAACAAGACTTTGCTCCTGTATGACAAGCAACACCAACTTGTGCTACCTTTGCCAGAATCGTATCATTATCGCAGTCTAACTTAAGACTCTTAACATACTGATAATGCCCGCTTGTCTCTCCTTTTACCCAAAGCGACTGCCTGCTTCTTGAAAAGTATGTCATCTTTCCGGTGTTTACCGTCATTTCAAATGCCTCCTCATTCATATAGGCAAGCATCAGCACTTCTGCCGTCTTATAATCCTGTACGATAACCGGAACAAGTCCATTTTGATCGGTCTTAAACTGAGAAAATGATATCTTGCTTTCAAACGTGTCCAGTTTTGCTCCTTCTTCTTTTAAAATACGCTTGATTTTAATAATATCCTTTCCTTCGTAATAATCCGTTGCCACTCCTTCCACACCATCAATAGAAAGAAAAGAGGTAATATCATTTCGCATCAGACTGTCCCGAATATAAACGGTAAATGGAAGATGATTGATTTCTTCCATAATCCGTTCTGTCAGATTCACATGTTTTAAGATAAGATTCCCTACTCCGGCATCTTTCAATTCTAAAATTGCCGACTCTTCTGGCAGTGCATGTTCACTTACTTCGGGAGAAGCATCAAAGAGAATCGCTATTTTTTCTTTTCCAAAACGTTTTGATGCCTCTGTGACTGCCTCAAGTCCTTTTAATTTGCTATACTCCATAACCGCTTTCTCTGCTCCGGTATAAAGCATCTTTTTCACATCTTCAAACCGTTCCACATAGCAGCCTGCCATTACTGGAATATCGCACTGTTTTACTACCTGCCTTGCAAGCTCATAGAATGCTTCCCGCTCTTTCTCCACCATCGTAAAGTTATACAGATACAAACCATCCGCTCCATTTCTTTCATAGTCTGCGGCACGCTCTATCACACGTTCTTCTAGCTCATTCTCTGCATTGATGTATCCAATGATCTTTTTTACAGACATAATTGATCTCCTAACTATCATGTATTAAAACTTGCATCCCTGCTATTTTTCATACTCCTTGATTGCCTGTTTCAAGCTGATTCGTTTTTCATATAGGGCTTTACCAATAATCACACCGTTTACCCCAATTCTGCTTAAATCATCCAAATCTTTCATACAGCTGACACCGCCGCTTGCAATTACATCAAGACCCGTAGCCTCCACCATTTCCTTCGTACGCTCAATATTCGGTCCACATAGCATGCCATCCTTGGAAATGTCGGTATACACAATTGTCTTAACCCCCATTTCCTTCATCTTAAGCGCTAATGATACCGCATCATGACTGCTTACCTTCTCCCAGCCTTCCGTTGCCACCATTCCATTTTTCGCATCAATTCCCACTACGATTTTCTCGGGACCAAAACTTTTAATGAGCTCTCTGATAAATTGTGGGCTCTCCACGGCTTTTGTACCGATAATCACCCGCTCCACGCCTAGGCTTAACTTATGTTCCACATCACTGATTGTACGGATTCCGCCTCCGGTCTGAACCGGCACATGAACTTTCTGTACAATTTCCTTAATCACTTCTTCATTTACCGAATGTCCTGCCAATGCACCATCTAAATCAACCACATGGATATGGCTTAAAGACTCCCATAAAGCCGCCACATTGGACGGAATATGAGAATACACTTCCTCATCATGAAACTGCCCCTGTCTTAATCTGACACACTGCCCATTTTTGATATCAATTGCCGGATAAAGTATCACTTCTTTTTCCTCCTTATTCTATCGAGCCTTTTGCCGACAGCACTTCTTTTATCCTTTCATCATAGGACACAGCTTCATCCAGTGCCTTTGCAAACGCTTTAAACATCGCCTCTATTATATGATGGCTGTTTCTCCCATCCAATTTTTTAATATGTAAATTCATTCCTGCACTATAAGAGATCGCATAGAAAAATTCCTGCACAAGCTCAGTATCAAAGGCACCGACCCTTTCGGCATGAAACTCTGCCTCAAAGTTCAGAAATGGTCTTCCGGAAAGATCAATGGCACATAAAACTAACGATTCGTCCATCGGAAGAATAAAAGAACCGTATCGCTTAATCCCCTGCTTTGTCCCAAGCGCCTTCTTAATCGTCTGTCCTAACACAATCCCTACATCCTCTACCGTATGATGCCCATCGACCTGCAGATCTCCTGCTGCTTTCACTGTAAGATCAAAAAAACCATGCTTTGCAAAACTAACTAACATATGATCTAAAAATCCAATTCCCGTTTCCACATCTGCCATGCCGCTTCCATCAAGATTCAGTTCCATCTGAATGGATGTCTCTTTCGTACTTCGTGTTATTGATGCAATACGATTCTCCATACGCTCTTCCTTTCACCATTATTTTCCTTATGTATTCTTATTATTACATTCACGCTCTTAAAAATCAAGCGGATCTTCTTCAAAGCGAACAGCTACCGATGCCGCATGTGCGGTCAGTCCTTCTGCCTTTGCAAACGTCTCAAT
>CALZIE010000221.1 GCA_945787565.1 uncultured Lachnospiraceae bacterium | reverse complement strand
CGTGATGCAGGCAACGGTACAAAATCCGATGGCAGAGCCTTATATTCTTGGAATTTCTTCCGGAGCAAGCCTTGGTGCTACTTTCTCGATTTTTATCGGGTTTGGTCTTTCCACCTCACTCGGAGCATTCTTAGGTTCCATTGCTGCTACCGTATGTGTGCTTCTGCTTGCAAATCATGGCGGAAGGATGACAAGCGTAAAACTAGTCCTATCTGGAATGGTTGTCAATGCATTATTCAGTGCCATCTCAAACTTCATCATCTCCCTTGCCGGAGATTCCGAAGGAACGATGTCGATTAAATTCTGGACAATGGGATCCTTAACAAAGGCAAACTGGTCCAACATATGGCTTCCACTTGTTATCACAGGATTATGCATTGTCTTTTTCTTAACCCAGTACCGTGTCTTAAACACGATGTTAACTGGAGATGAAGCGGCCATCACACTTGGAATCAATCTAACCTTCTATCGCAGGCTTTATATGATTGTTCTTGCTTTATTAACAGGTGTACTCGTATCATCCTGTGGAATCATTGGTTTTGTAGGACTGATTATACCACATCTTGTGCGCTCCATGACCGGTTCGGACCATAGAAGACTGCTGCCGGCATCCATTATTACCGGTGCAATATTCCTTGCCTGGGCGGACGCATTTGCAAGAATCCTGATTCCAAACGCAGAACTACCGATTGGTATTCTGACTGCTTTAGTCGGGGCTCCATTCTTTGTTGTAATCTTAGTAAAACGCGGCTATGGAAGCCGTCAGAATAGTTAGGAGGTATCTTATGGATCTGTCTGTAAAAGACTTATGCGTCTCAATTGGCGAAAAAGAAATTGTAAAAAAAGTAAGCTTAGATGCCTCCGGACGTCATTTCACCGCACTGCTCGGACCGAATGGCAGTGGAAAATCCACCATGCTTCGTTCGATCTACCGGATTTTAAAACCTAGCGGCGGGACTATTTTACTAAACGGAAAAGATTCTAAAGAGTTTTCTCCGAAACAGCTTGCAAAAGAAATGGCGGTTGTCGGCCAGTTCCATTCTGTAAACTTTGACTTTAAGGTACTTGATATCGTAATGATGGGACGTACCCCTCATCTGTCTATGATGCAACGGGAACGCGACGAAGATTATGAGATTGTAATGAATGCGCTTGATAATGTAGGCATGAAACATGCGGCAGATCGCAGTTATACCACCCTGTCCGGTGGTGAGAAACAGCGAATCATGTTAGCAAGAGCCATTGCCCAGCAGCCAAAACTTCTGATTTTAGATGAACCTACCAATCATCTAGATATCCGATATCAGCTGCAGATTCTTTCCATCGTAAAGGAGTTAAACATCAACACGTTAGCTGCCTTACATGATTTATCACTAGCTTCTCAGTTCTGTGATTATCTTTACCTTCTAAAAGACGGAAGCGTGGATTCCTACGGAACACCAACGGAAGTACTTACAAAAGAAACCATCCGCAGAGTATATGATATTAACTGCGAGATTCTGCCAGCCCCTCAGGGCAACGGGCTGTTATTCAGCTACTATCCGGCAGACTAAATACATTTAATTAAAAGGAGAATTATTTGATATGAAAAAGAAAATGACATTATTCACAGCTACACTTTTACTATTAGCACTTTGCATGGGCGGATGCTCTAAAAATAGTACAGATGCAACCACTTCTGCTACCAAAAAAACTGAAAGCAACGACGTTGCAGGTGAAACAACAGAAAACACTTCTGAAAATGCAAACGAAGATTCTGCAAATTCTGAAGAAACTGAAAATGCGGATGATACATCCGTAAGCCAGACCGTTTACCCACTTACCATCGAAACTTATGGTCCTGATGGAACATTATACACACAGACATTTAATGAAGCACCTTCTAAAGTAATTACCAACAATGCTTCTTCCACTGATTTATTATTAGAACTTGGCCTGGAAGATAAAATTGCAGGTATCCTTTCCCCAGATAATGCCCCACTTGAAAAATGGGCTGCAACCTATGAAAACTTAAATGTACTTGGTGATAAGAAAACTGTTTCCAAAGAAGTTATTATCGGAAATGAACCTGACCTTATCTTCGGACGTGCGGCAATGCTTACAGATGATTCCATGGGTTCCATCGAAGCCTATAATGAAATGGGCATTCCAGTATACACTCAGCTTGCCAGCAACTTTGTCGTAGAACAGTCCTTAGAAAACATTATTACGGATGTTCGTACAATCGGCCAGATCTTCGATGTATCCGCAAAAGCAGATGCTTATGCAGATTCCTTAGAAGAACGTCTATCTTCTATTGAAGAGAAAGTTTCTAACCTTCCAGAAAGCGATCCAATCCGTGTATTATTCATGGTTGCTTACAACGATGGCACATTCAATACATTTGGTGCAAACTCTGCCTTACAGACTGTTATGTTAGACACTCTTCATGCTGTTAATGTATTAGAAACCGGTACAAGCTCCTTAACTCATGAAAACCTTCTTGTATTAAACCCAGACGTTATCGTTTATATTACTTCTGATCGTAACGCCGCTACTGATGCCGCTGCTGTTGATACGCTTTTAGCAGATGATATGCTTCAGTCCATTCCTGCAATCTCCAATGAAAAGATCATCACAATTGGTTACGATGCGATTATGGACTATGGTACACGTATCTTTGATACATTAGAGGAATTACATGCATTCCTTTACGAGGAATAAGATGATGCTGCAGCTTGACAACTATTCCTGCTTTCTTCATCTTCCAAAGGACTATGAAAGCACGGACAAACGCTATGCGACTGTCTATCTTCATGCTGACGAACAGGTGTATGACTTTCTTGTAAAAGAAGAGCTTCTTAAGGATTTCCCTCATATCGTTGTGGGAATCCTTTCACCAAACCGTCTTCATGATTATACACCATGGCCTGCTTCTTCCCTTCATCCTAAATTCCCTAATTTTGAAGGGCATGGGGATTCTTATCTTAACTGGATCAAAAGCCGGCTTAAGCCATATATGGATGAGCATTATCGTACGCTTCCTGATCCTAAAAAAAGCGCAATGGCAGGTTACTCTTTAGGCGGATTAATCTCCCTTTACTGCGGAATGAACCACCTGGAATTTGGATGTATTGCAAGCCTATCCGGCTCATTCTGGTATCCAGATTTCGTATCCTATGTAGCAAAGCATATCAGTCAGTTAGAACACCACCAGATCTATCTTTCCAGCGGCAAAATGGAAGGCGTCGGACATAAGGATATCAAAAAAGAGGCTGTATCCTGTACCGAAACGATTGCCGGGCTGCTATCAGATCTTCTTTCTGACTCTTCGCTTACTCTGTCGTGGGATGACGGCGGTCATCATGACTTTAAGAAAGAACGTTATCAAAACGCACTGCACTGGCTTTCTAAAACTTTAGCTGACTAATGAAGATTAAAAAGACACAAGTGCATTTGCCACTCTAACTTCTACCAATCAAAAAGCACCCTGGATGCCCCTTCCCTATCGTTTGATAGAACTTGGGGCACATCCAAGGTGCTTTTTAAATAACCGACTAAAATAAAGAGGATCTGCATATCCTACCTCTTTTGCCACTTCCTGAACCGAATATTCCTCATACTGTAATAACTTCACAGCCTTCTCTAATCGGCACTGAATCACATAATCCACTGGGCGGATGTCTAAATGCCGCTTAAAAAGATAACTAAGCTGTTCGGGGGTTTTTCCTGCATACTCCGCTAACTTCTTTAGTGTCAGCTGCTTATGGCAGTTTTCCTTAATATAGGATGCCACCTCTTCCACCAGTGACTGATTATCTTTTATGATATCTGGATAACAATTGATAAACATCTGCTCAAAGATAGTACGCTCCTCTCTCCTTTCTATTTCTAACACTAAAAAATCCTGATTTCTGCTATCTAGCTTTTGATTGAATTTTCATTCTATTACAGCATTTCATTAAGATTTTCTAATAATAAACTACTAAACTTAAGATATCATAAATGAGAGTGATTATCAATTCTTTTCTATTTCTAAATAAAAAAAGAAACTGTTAAAAAAGAGAATTTCTCTTTTCTAACAGTTTCCTTTTGCTTTATTTCACTAATTCTTTCGCAAGAATTTCTATTTTATCTACCTGGTTCGCCATTTCAGAAACCGCTGCATTCTGGTTTTTCATAGACTTAGCAACTTCATCAATCATGGATGTATTCTCTTCTGATATCTGAGCTAAATCATTTACTTCAGACAATA
>CALZIE010000220.1 GCA_945787565.1 uncultured Lachnospiraceae bacterium | reverse complement strand
GGATTAGTGAGAGCTATAGGTTGTTTTTATAATCTTAAAGTAATCAGACAATTTTACATGATAGGGAGGTGGGGAAATTTTGTTGGGAGCATGTAGATTTAAATCTACTAAAAAGTTCGGGAAAACAGATATATTAAGTAGTATAGATTCATGAAATGCATTAATGGATTATGTTTTTACACCCACTGCTCCCTATACTTCTTCGCACTCACCCCTTCCGCATTCTTAAAGCACTTATTAAAGTAGCTCCCATCATAAAACCCGCATTCCTTTGCAATCTCATATATATTTTTATCTGAAAAACGCAGCAGCCTCTTCGCCAGGCTGATGCGTTTTTCCATTATGTATTCATTGATCGTAAACCCATAGTAATTCTTATACTCATGGCATAGATGATATTTGCTCATAAAGAATAAGCCGCTTATCTGATCTAGCGACAGTTTCTCCGTAAAATGTTCAGACAGATAGGACTGGATGCTATTCAGCTTAGTGATCATCTCGGATTCCAGAGTAGGGCCATCCTGACGTCCTGAGGTCAGCATAAGCGTTATGATATCTGTAATATATTTATTCGTTAAAATCTCGGTATAAGAGTCTTTGTTCGTATTAACAGAAAGGAGCAGCTCAAAGAGATTATGGATTTCAGATGAATCGGACAGGTGCAGGACAGGAGAAAAGAAATTCTGGAACTGATGATAGAATTCCTCTGCATTAGTGCCTTTAAAATGGATCCAGCATAGTTCCCATGGTTCGGCCACACTACTCTGAAGCAGATAGAAATGGGTGCAGTCGATGAAGAAACAGTCTCCTTTTCTTAAGATGTATTTCTTATCCTCATATTCGAGAAAGCCATTTCCGGACACAATTAATACAATCAGATAGGATTCCAGATGCTTACGCTTGGAGGTATGGCTTACCTTTAATTTCAGGTATCCAGTTTCCTGAAGATACAGAAAGGAACTCTTTGCTAAAGCGGACGGAGTCGCGATGATCCGCTTGGAGTTCGATACATATGAGTCTGGAAAATGATCAAAAAAGTCAGCCATAAAGTTCACCTCACACTAATTGTTAAAATTTAGCAATATAATACCATATTTTAACAATAGTGTCTATTGTAAAATTTTGTAAAAGTGGTATAGTAATATAGCTAGAAAGAGTGAAATAATGTAAATCCGCACCTAATATAATACCATTTTAGGAAAGGAGTTCTTTATGTATATTATATTGCTTTCAGGAGGTTCAGGGAAAAGACTCTGGCCGCTGTCAAATGATTTACGATCCAAACAGTATATCAAACTTGTGAATGATGAAGAGGATGCAGACGAGAAGTGTTCGATGATACAGAGGGTATGGAAGCAGCTTGAGAAAACAGATTTAAGTGAGCACAGTATTATAACGGCCAGCAAGGGACAAGTTGAGATTATAAAGAGTCAGCTAGGCAATGTGAATATTGCAGTGGAACCAAACAGAAGGGATACTTTCCCAGCGGTTGCACTATCCTGTGCTTATTTGAAAAGCATGATGGGAGCAGGAAAAGAGGACACGGTGGCAGTGCTTCCAGTGGATCCTTATACGGAAGATGCTTATTTTGAAACAGTGAAACGGCTAGAGGGAATACTGCATTCTTCTAAGGCAGAGATCGCATTGATGGGCGTTGAGCCAACTTATCCTTCTGAAAAGTATGGATATATCATACCGGATAAGGAGGAGGATGGTTACATAGAGGTAAAAGGGTTTGTGGAGAAACCGGACAAGGAGACAGCAAAGCAGCTGTTAGGAAAGCATGCGATTTGGAACTGCGGAGTATTCTGCTTTAAGCTTGGCCTGATGGAGGAAAAGGCGAAACAGTATGGGCTGTCGCTCGATTATCATGAGATATTCGAGCATTATGACAAGCTTCCGAAGATTAGTTTCGACTATGAGGTACTGGAGAAGTCAAATCATCTTGTGGCAGCATCTTTTAAGGGCATCTGGAAAGATCTTGGGACATGGAATACGCTGACAGAAGAGATGGGCTCGAATACAGTCGGGAATACCATTATGGACAAGGAATGTGAGAATACGCAGGTAATTAATGAGTTGGATATCCCGGTTGTGACCATGGGAACCAAGAATATGGTTGTGGTAGCCGCATATGACGGGATTTTGGTAGCGGATAAGAATCAGAGTTCCTATATCAAGGATGTCACAGCAGAGATTCATATGGCACCGATGTATGAGGAACGAAGATGGGGGACTTTAAAGAGCATCGACCGTAACTGTAAGGACGGGGAGCTAACATTAACAAGAAAAATTAAGATATTTAAAGGAAAGTCTTCTAGCTATCATTATCATAAGAACCGTATTGAGATCTTCACTGCATTAAGCGGAGAGGCAGAGATGATTTTAGAGGGTGTGAAGATTACGTTAACCCAGGGAAGTGCGATCTGCATTCATGCAAACCAGAAGCATGCAATTCGGGCTATTACCGAGTTTGAGTATCTGGAGACGCAGGTTGGAACCGAAGTGGGAAATGATGATATATCAAGGATTACATTTAACTGGAATGAGATACCGGTAGCAGTATTAAATTAAGCAAGAGGAAAGGGAGAATACGATGAAAAAGGCATTGATTACAGGAATTACAGGGCAGGATGGATCTTATCTGACAGAGCTATTACTGGAAAAAGGATATGAGGTACATGGGATTATCAGAAGACATTCTACACCATGCACAGGAAGGATTGACCATATTTTAAAGGATGAACAGTATAAAGGACGTGTCTTTTTACATTATGGCGACTTAACGGATACAAGCAATCTGACTTATCTGGTGGCAACGATTAAGCCGGATGAGGTTTATAACTTGGCAGCCCAGTCTCATGTGGCAGTTTCATTTGAAGTGCCAGAATATACAGCGGAAGCGACAGGTGTCGGTACAATCCGTTTGTTAGAGGCAATCAGACAGAGCGGAATTGAATGCCGGTATTATCAGGCATCCACGTCAGAACTGTTCGGAGGAATTCCGGAGACTGCACCACAGAGTGAGAAGACTCCATTTTATCCAAAGAGCCCTTATGGAGCAGCAAAACTGTATTCTTACTGGATTACGGTGAATTACAGGGAGTCTTATAAGATGTTTGCTTGCAACGGTATTTTGTTCAATCATGAATCGCCAAGACGTGGGGAGACATTCGTTACAAGAAAAATTACAATTGCAATCGCTAATATTTTAGCAGGAAAGCAGGACAAGCTGTCTCTTGGCAATATGGATGCGAAGAGAGACTGGGGATTTGCAGGCGATTATGTAGAGGGTATGTGGAGAATTCTTCAGCAGGATCAGCCATCTGACTATGTGCTTGCGACAAATGAAACGCATACGGTCCGTGAATTTGTTACACTGGCATTTGCTGAGGTTGGAATTGAGATTGAATGGATTGGAAGCGGAGTGGAAGAGAAGGGAATAGATAAGAAGACAGGGCGTGTCCTTGTGGATGTAAATCCAGAGTTTTTCAGACCGGCAGAAGTGGATTTGTTATGGGGAGATTCGAGCCGTGCTGAAAGAGAGTTAGGCTGGGTGCGCAAGGTAAGTTTTAAGGATTTGGTTGCCATGATGGTGAATGAGGATCTGAAATCCATTGCCGGAATGACAGCTGAGGAGTACCGAAATCGATAAGGGATTATAGAAAGGGGATAACTATGGACAAGAATGCAAAGATATTTGTGGCAGGACATAGAGGACTGGTAGGATCCGCTATCGTTAGAAATCTGATCTCAAAGGGATATACGAATATTGTGACCAGAACACATAAAGAACTGGATCTGACGGAACAGCAGGCAGTAAGAGATTTTTTTGATAAAGAGGAGCCGGAATACGTAGTGCTTGCAGCAGCGAAGGTAGGCGGCATCAACGCGAATAATACGAAACCAGCAGATTTCATTTATCAGAATATGCAGATTCAGAACAATGTAATCAAGTGCGCTCATGATCATAAGGTTAAGAAACTTCTATTCTTAGGAAGCACTTGTATCTATCCAAGAATGGCTCCGCAGCCAATCAAGGAGGAATCCTTATTAACCGGTTCCCTGGAAAAGACGAATGAAGCGTATGCGATTGCTAAGATTTCAGGACTCGAAATGTGTAAGTTCTTTAAGAGACAGTATGGGGATGATTTCATCAGCTGTATGCCGACGAATCTGTACGGCCCATATGATAATTATGATTTAAGCAATTCTCATGTTATGCCGGCTCTGATTCGTAAGTT
>CALZIE010000219.1 GCA_945787565.1 uncultured Lachnospiraceae bacterium | reverse complement strand
TAAGAACTAATGCGAATAGCCCTTCTTGTCATCGCTTTTACTTTTTCTCTATCTCCCTGATACTGGGACATAGCTGGGAATAAAACTGAGCTGATTGAAGTATTCACATTGGTTACGATCATGCTTGGAAATTGATTTCCCTTGTTATAATACGCCAAATCCGACGCACTGTATTTTTTACCAATTATCAAACTTCTGAGCTCGTTATAGATCGTGTCCATCAAGCTAGCACACAACAACTTCCATCCATACTTTAAAAGTATTCGAAGTCTACTTAAAGAAAAATATCTTACGGGACGCCATTTGACTGTGAACCAAAGAACCAAGGTATCTACGGTAGAATTAAAAAGATATTGTGCTACAAGCGCCCAAATACCAAACCCCTTGTATGCTAATATAATGCCTACAAATGCAGAAGCAATAGTGCCCCCTAATGTAGCATAAAAGAATTTCTTAAAAATCATCCTCCGAGATACATATGCCTTCTGCACCGTATTGATAGCAGCTAATGGGATTCTTAATGCCAGTACTCTCAAAACAATTACCAAATCTAGTTGATTATAGAATCTTCCAATTGTAGGTGCCATAGCATATAAAAATAAATAAAGCAGGCCTGAAAATGCGATTCCAAAATAAAATACTGATGAAAAATCAATCTCATCCGCATCCTTCTTTTGGATTAACGCACTTCCAAACCCGCTTTCTGCAAATACATTCGCGATATTAATAAAAATCATAACGAGGGAAATCAATCCATAGTCTGAGGGATCCAGTATTCTCGCTAATACAATCGTAACAACAAATGTAACAGCCTGTGCTCCAATCCGCTCAAACAACTTCCAGAACACACCTGATACAATATTGCTTTTCATTGACTTATTGTCTTCCATAATGTTATCTCCTGAAGTTTATTATTTACAATTTCTTACTTCTTTTTAATTTACATTATATTGCAAATATTGTCAATGCCCTCATACCTAATTATGAACTTACAATTTTTCTACTAACTTCTGATAATCGCATAAACTGTTGCAATTATGCTTCCCACAAAAATAAATATATCAGAAATATTAAATACGTCTTTCTTTCAAAAGGAGAAACTAAAATAGTCTACCACGTATCCTCGTTTCACTCGGTCATACATATTGCTAGATGCTCCCCCTACAATAAGAGCCACTGCAAATGTAAACAACTTGCTTCTCTTTTGAGGAATCAGCAATGCTAATACAAGAATCAATGCTCCAAAGAAGAAACCAGATATCGTAAGCAGAATCTTTCTGTGTTTCTCTAATGCATTTAAGAAAGCACCTTCATTATGGTACTTCGTAATAATAATCTTTCCACCCAGGATTTCTTCATCCTTATGAAATTCTTTATTCTTCTCAATATAATTCTTAATACACAAATCCGAAATAAATAATAATAGAATCACGAATATTGCTGCCATTCCTCATCCTCCTTTATTCTACTGTGCTCTCCATTCCACTGCTGCTTTCCTATATCGCTCCGCTTCTTCTTTCATACCTAATCTTCCATAACTCTTAGAAAGCGCCTGTAATGGATAATCCCCTGCATAATGTACATTTAAATCTGCGCTTGTCTCATAAGCTGCATTGTAATACCAAAGCGTAGCTTCCTTATCATCTCCCGCTAATGCATAATGCTCTCCCAGTTCAAAGCAAATCTCTGCTGATGGTTGATCTAGCGCAACATTTTTCAAAGCTTCCTTAAAAAATATATTAAAGTCGCCGGATTCCCTCGATGCCCTGACTATGACACACTGCACCACCTTTAATGTATCCAACGAAAGCGGTATTTCTAAGAATTCCTTGAAAAATGGAAATGCTTCTTTAAAATCTGCTTCCTCTCCCGCAATAAACAACTCCCTTGCATACATTTCAATCAACCGCTCAGAAAGCCCTTTTCCTTCTCTTAATATCTTTAAAAACATGGAAAAATCCCTTCCGGCATGATTGCCTTCCGGCATATGTATAATCTCAATATCACTATCAAAAATAATCGGGTCCAATCTCACTTTTTCATGAATCGGTTCCATCCACCGGAATTCCCGAAGCCGTTTATAAAGCTTTGGACGATACTCCTTATCGAAGTTATAGGTTGTGTTAAATGCCAATTGATTTGTATAATACATCTGCACAATCTCAACCTCCGGTAGCAGGGCCTGCTTTAAAAGCAAAAATCTCCTCTGATTCTCCTCATCAATCACCTCATCCGCATCCGCCACATAGATATAATCCATCGTGGCCTTTGAAAATGAAAAATTCCTTGCCGCAGAAAAATCATTAATCCATTCAAAATCATAAACCTTATCCGTATAATGATATGCAATTTCCTTTGTATTATCATCCGACCCTGTATCCACAATGATAATTTCATCCACTAGTGTCTTTAACGAATCTAGGCATCTTGCTAAAACCCTGGATTCATTCTTTACGATCATGCATAAAGATATTGTTGCCATTGTATCTCATACTCCTTAACTTTGGTATTCATTCTTACCGTTATTGTAAGTGAGATGATATCAGAAGTCAATGAGACAGCTTGCATGTATCCCTTATAAAAACAAAAAAGCTACTGTAATCATTCTCACAGCAGCTCTTTGCTTTATTCTATAAGCGGATAACGGGAATCGAACCCGCATATTAAGCTTGGGAAGCTCACATTCTGCCATTGAACTATATCCGCACTTGGTAGAATTATTATACCAATATTTGTATTTTTTGTAAATATCATTTGTAAAAAATTATCAAACTTTATTATGTATACCTTTTACAATACGGTAGATCACTAAAAATATGATATATCCGATTATTGCCCCAAGTGTATTCATCACTACATCATCTAGCTGGCAATATCCACGTTGTGTTAACAGCTGCATCGTCTCAATAGATACCGTGCTGATAACAGCTAAGATAAGACAGCGGTAAAAGATACGCATCTTATCCCAGATAGCAGGAACTAATATGCCAAGCGGAATAAACATGATTACATTTTCAATAACATAGGCTCTTGACTGTGGATAATCTCCCCAAGTATCAAATAGTGTTAAATCTATGGAACTTCTAGAACCTGGCTCTCTCGAAAAATATGCAATCTGTACAATCCCAATCACATAGACAATAAACACAGAGAAAAAGAGCATCTTATCCCAATGAATTTTTTTATGTTTCATCTTTCTATATGCATATAATAAAAGTAAACTTCCCACCGCTGCAAGTATTCCTAAAGGCAAATACTGAAGTGCCATATAAAGATCATCGAAAATATAATTCCACATCTAATTTCCTCTTTCTAATTCATTCTCTAAAAACTCTTATAAGTCTAACTCTGATCTTACACTCATCACGTTACAATCTCTCCTATTATACTCCTCCTTTATTGGAATTACAACTTTTTCCTTTTTCTCTTTTCTCTCCTGTTATACTCATTCACTATTATTATCAAGGTATCGCTTTCCGTAGGAAATCTATAGAAAATCATTGTCTTCCCCCTCCTTTTCCCATTATAATAAGATAAAAAAGTATAAAGGATAACCGATATGAAGATTCCAGGCTACTACACTTCCGGCGAATTCGCCCGAATGGCGCACGTATCCATCCGCACCATCCGTTTCTATGACAAACAGAATATCTTAAAGCCATCCTTTGTGAATGAATCCGGTGCCCGTTTCTATTCCGATGCCGATCTTGCAAGGCTCCAGCAGATTCTTCTGCTTAAGTACCTTGGCTTTTCTTTAGAGGACATCCGGAGCATGACCATCGATGACGCAGACTATCATTTCATGCAAAATTCCTTAAATTTGCAGCTAAAGCTTGTACAGGATCGAATCGAGCAACTGCAGCTAGTGGAAAAAGCAATCAAGGATACCTCCATGGCAATCGAGAAGGATCATAACATCAACTGGAGCCAGATGCTTGATCTGATTCATCTGACTAACATGGAACAGAGCCTTGCGGCCCAATATCAGAATGCCACCAATATCTCAGCCCGAATCAACCTGCATCATCTGTATGCGAAAAACACACAGGGATGGTTCCCATGGATCTATGAACAGTGCCAGATTAAAGAAGACATGTCCGTTCTGGAGCTTGGCTGTGGAAATGGATCCTTGTGGGTGGAAAACCTTTCGCTTCTTCCTGATAAGATTGATATCGTTCTCTCCGATATATCCGAAGGAATGATCCGTGACGTAAGAAGAACGATTGGAACAGAGGATTTCAGATTCTCCTTTGAAGTATGTGACTGTCACCGACTTCCGTT
>CALZIE010000218.1 GCA_945787565.1 uncultured Lachnospiraceae bacterium | reverse complement strand
ATATCAGTGAAGATGCCGCAAAACGAATTGAGGCAGCATGCAAGGAATTAAAATATTATCCTAATGCAATTGCAAAAGCGATGAAGTCCAATCAGACCTTTACCATCGGTCTGATGATCCCTACTATAACAAATCCATTCTTTCCGCAGCTAGTAGAGATTATTGAACACAACTGTATGCAGCAGGGATATAAGACAGTTTTATGCAATACCAATGGGAATATTGAGTTAGAACGTCATTATATGGAGATGGCAGTTTCAAATTGTTTTGACGGAATCATTATGATTACAGGATCATCAGAATTTGAAAATCTGATTAGTAATATTCCGACTCTGACATTAGACCGAAAGTCAGCAAACCCAAGCAACAATATTACGATTATTAGTGATAATGAGCAGGGGATACGGATTGGCAGTGAATATCTGATTGAAAGAGGATGCAAGCACATCTTGTACCTTGGAAGTAAGGATAATCAGCCAGCAGTAGTCAGAGAACAGGCATTTGAGAAAATTATGAAGGAACATGGTACCAAGTACCAAATTTGTGAGTTTGAAAGAATGACGGATCAGGAGAAAGATGCGTTATTCGGAAAAGGATTTGACGGAGTCTTTGCTTGGAATGACATTATCGCAATTGAATTCATGAATTATGCAATGCAGAGGAATGTCCGAATACCAGAAGATATTCAGTTAGTCGGATATGATAATATTAAAATATCAGAATGGGTCAATCCGGGACTTACTACAATAAGTCAGCCAATCAAAGAAATGGCGGATTTGGCAAGTCAATATATAATAGAATTAATTCAAGACGGAATAAAGCCGCCAAAGGAAACTGTACTTCCGAATACATTAGTCGTTCGGAAAACAACAAAATAGCAGGAGTTGGTTGAGGTGAAAAAAATAGCAGTAATCGGAAGTCTGAATGCAGATTTAATGGTTCAGGTTCCAAAACTCCCGGTTCCGGGAGAAACTCTGATGGGGAAAAGTTTTGAAATCCTTCCAGGAGGGAAGGGGATGAATCAGGCGGTTGCAGCAGCAAAACTTGGTGCAAACGTGACAATGTGCGGTCTAGTAGGAAACGATCCGAATGGGACATTGTTATTAAATCAGTTGGAAAAGGTTGGGGTGAATAGCTCTAGTGTACTAAAAATTGAGCAAGTTCCAACAGGAACAGCACTTGTAACAACATCCCAAGAAGATAATACAATTGTTGTAATTCCAGGAGCAAATGCCTGTGTTGATTCTACTTACGTGGATTCGGTAAAAGATACATTGAAAGAAGCGGATATGGTGTTACTTCAGTTTGAGATACCATCAGAAACCGTTTACTATATAATCGATTATTGTTTTACAGAGAATATTCCGATTATACTTGATCCGGCTCCGGCAGGAGAAGTAAAGAAAGGATATCTCGAGAAGATTACCTATCTTATCTTAAATGAGACAGAGTTAAAAGGAATCTTTTGCCTTCCTAAAGAAGACGTGTTAGAACAATATCCGAATAAAATTATTATGACAGCCGGAAAAGACGGCGCATATTTCCACGATGGAAAAAAACTTATACATTGTAAAGCAAAGACTGTAACTTGTGTTGATGCAACCGGTGCTGGGGATGCTTTTCATGGGGCATTTGCTGTAGCTGTGTTAAATGGTAAGACAGTAGAAGAAGCGATTCATTATGCAAATGAAGTCGCAGCTTTTACGACTACCAAAAAAGGAGCACAGTCTGCTATGCCAGATAAAGATTATTTTTAATTCTTAGGAGGACATAATGAAAAAGGTACTTGTACTTATTATGACTATGGTAATGTGCTTCACTGCTCTTACCGGATGTTCAAAAACAGAACAGGCAGGAAACGATGTATTTACTGCGGCATTATTAATACCATATCAGGGTGATCAGTCATTCTATGACTTAGCGGTTGAAGGTATGAAACTTGTAGACGAACAGGTTGAAGGTGTTAAGACAAAGATTATTGAAATTGGAACAGACGATTCTAAGTGGGAATCTTACTTTATTGATGCAGCAGAAGATGGTTACGATGTAATTCTTAGCTGTAACTGGCAGATTGCTCCTTATATGAATAAAGTAGCAGAAGAATATCCAGATCAGAAGTTCATCAACTTCGATATTGAAGAAAGTGCTGGTCTTGATAACGTTTACTCTATGTTCTATTCTACAAATGAAATTGGATACTTATGTGGCGTTGTTGCAGCAGCAGCTACAACAAGCTCTATGGAACTGGCAGATGAAAATGCAACAATCGGCTTTATCGGTGGTATGGATATCCCAGGAATCAACGATTTCATGGTAGGTTATGTAGAAGGCGCTAAATCTGTTAACCCTGATATTAAAGTAGCTATTTCTTATGTTGGTGGATTCCAGGATGTTGCGACAGCAAAAGAAATCGCAATCAATCAGTATAAATCTGGTGTTGATGTTATCTTTGCATGTGCAGGTAATGCAGGTAACGGTGTAATTGATGCAGCAAATGAATTAAATAAATATGTAATTGGTGTAGACTCTGATCAGGCTATGTTATACGCAGAAACTGATGAAGCGAAAGCAGCGAAAATCATCACTTCTGGCTTTAAGACAATTGATCAGACAATTCTTGCAAGCGTAAGAGAAGCTTTAAACGGTACATTAGCATGGGGAACTCATGTACAGTACGGTTATAAAGAAGATGGTATCGGTATCGCCAAGAATGAATTCTACGAAGCAGCATTAACAGACGATGTAAAAGCAGCTGTAACAGCAGCAGAAGAAAGCTTAAAAGCAGGTAATGTAACTGTTTCTTCCGCATTTACAATGGATGATGCCGCAATTTCTGAATTCAGAGAAAGTGTACAGCCATAAGCAAAATTCATATGCAGCCCTCGAGGTGGTTCTATTCGAGGGCTGTTTTTTATTCAAAGCCATAAAGAGAAGTATTTCTAATGAAAAGTTAGAACGAGGAGGAACAGTACGTGAGTCAGAATTACATTTTGGAATTAAAAGATATTGCGAAAGTTTACGACAATGGCGTAGTTGCCAACAAAGGAATTTCAATTGGTTTTCGTGAGGGAGAGATTCACGCGATTGTTGGAGAAAATGGTGCCGGAAAATCCACACTGATGAAAATCATCTTTGGTTTGGAAAAACCCACATCCGGATCGATTTTATGGAATGGGGAAGAGATGCATTTTCAGTCACCTCTTGATTCCATTGCAGCCGGTATCGGTATGGTACACCAGCATTTTATGCTGATTCCTTCTTTTACAGTTCTGCAGAATATTGTATTAGGAGATGAGCCGACAAAGTTTAGTTTCGTACAGAAAAAAGAAAGCAGAAAAAAAGCAAGTGAGCTTGCAAAACAGTATAACTTTGATCTATCTATGGATGAACCGGTCAAAAACTTAAGTGTTGGGATGAAGCAAAAAGTAGAAATCTTAAAGCTTCTATATAAAGGTGCAAAAGTATTAATTTTAGATGAACCGACCGCAGTACTGACACCACAGGAAACGGAACAGTTATTTGTTGAGTTGAAGAAATTCAAGGAAAATGGTCATACCATTATCTTTATTTCTCACAAATTAAATGAGGTAAAAGAAATCAGCGACCGTATTTCGGTTATCCGAAAAGGAGAGTTAATCTCTACTCATAACACAAAGGATGTCCGTTTGGAAGAAATTTCAGAATTGATGATCGGACGTAAAGTGGAATACGCTTATGACGATATTAAATCAGAACATATCAGCCGTAAAGAAGCTGTAAAGATAGAACACGTTACTTACAAATCAAATGGCATTCCAGTATTAAATGATGTGTCTCTTACCTTAAAGACAGGCCAAATCACCGGTGTAGTCGGTGTAGAAGGAAATGGACAGTCTGAGTTAGTAGAAGTGCTATTCGGATATAAAAAGCCGGAGGGTGGCTCGGTATCTGTAAATGGTGTCAATATTATCGGAAAGAAAATTAAGGCAATCCGTGAAGAAGCAAAAGTATCTTATATTCCGGAAGACCGTATGCATCAGGGAATTGCAGCAACCGCTTCCATTAAGGAGAATATGATTTCTAGCTTCTATGATGCAGCTCAGTTTAACCATAAATTCTATATGAATCAGAAAGCAATTAACTCGGTAAGTGAAGAGCTGATTGAAGAGTTCCAGGTCGTATGTCAGTCAGGAGAGACAGAGATTGAATCCTTATCCGGTGGTAATATTCAGAAAGTTGTAGTAGCAAGAGAGTACTATGCAGATCCGGACTTTTTAATCGCAGAGCAGCCAACCAGAGGCGTGGA